>NZ_CABEIU010000002.1:503750-850000 GCF_901543815.1 Streptococcus oralis | reverse complement strand
AGTCCAATAACCTGACTATAAAAGTCAGCGATAAAGATTTCTTACATCATCCGTAAGTGTTATTCTACTCTGATTCATACTATAATAAAAGTAACAAAAGATGGAGGTGTTTCACATGGAAACAATTTTACGAGTAGAATCATTAACAAAGCATTATGGAAAAGAGCCGAATATCACCAAAGCCTTGAACGGCATATCTTTTCAAGTTGTCAAAGGCGAGTTCTTAGGGATTATGGGGAGTAGTGGATCTGGGAAAACAACCCTTCTTAACTGTCTCGCTACTATCATCAAGCCAACTGACGGTTCCATTCAAATGCAAGAAAAGGATTTAGGTCAGTTAAAAGGTAGTCAGTTAGCTGATTATCGTGGTAAGGAAATCGGCTACCTCTTTCAGAATTTTGAGCTTTTGGACAATCTGACAGCCAAAGAAAATATTTTACTCCCCTTATCTTTGCACAAGGTCGATGCCAACGAAAGCAAGGTTCGGTTAGAATTGCTTTCCCAATATCTGGATATTTCTGAACTTCTGGATAAGTTCCCATCTCAATTATCGGGTGGTCAACGTCAAAGGGTAGCTGCTGCGCGTGCTTTGATTTTAGACCCTAAGATTGTATTTGCGGATGAGCCCACAGGAGCTTTGGATTCAAAAAACGCAACCATTTTGATGCAAAAATTATCCGAAATGAATCAAGTGGAAGAAACCACCATTCTCATGGTGACCCACGACTCCGTTGCAGCCAGCTTTTGCAACCGCATCTTGTTTATCCAAGACGGAAAACTCTTCCATGAAATCCGACGCGATTATCCAAGAGAAAGTCAAGAAGATTTTTACCACAGAATACTAAAGGTCATGGCAGCGCTAGCTGGAGGTGATGGCAATGTTTTCTAAATTAGTCTCAAGAAATAGCAAGAGAAATCGAAAGAATAATGGCTTGTATTTCAGTTCCATGGTTCTTTCCATCATCTCCTTTTACATCATCCTTTCTTTGTCTCATCAAGATGTGATGCTCTTTCTAAAACAAATAGAGAGTCATGCTGTAGATAAACTCTTTAGCATGATTCCTATTCTTTATGTAGCAACGCTCTTTATTCTCTTTTTTCTAGTCTACTTCGCAAGTAGTATGCAGATGGAAAGGAGGAAACATGAATTTGGTGTCTATCTCACACTGGGAATGCGAAGAAGCAAACTGTTCTTGCTACTTCTGCTCGAGGATTTGAGAAACAGTATCCTTGCCCTTGGAATAGGCCTTCCTATTTCCATCTTAATTTCAGAATTGATTAGCCTAATAACCGCTAAAATTGTGGGACTAGGGATTATTGAACATCAATTTTCTCTATCTACCACAGCTCTACTCTATACAGTCATCGGCTTCCTAGCCGTAAAATTAGCTGTTTTTGTCCTTTTAAGTGCAAAGACGGCCAATATGGAAATCGGAAACCTGCTATCCTATTCGCCTTCTGGGATGAAGAAACTACTCCCCAAGGGTGTGTACCTTCTTGCTTCCGTCCTCGGAATCTT
Organism: Streptococcus oralis; assembly: GCF_901543815.1. Classification (GTDB taxonomy): domain Bacteria; phylum Bacillota; class Bacilli; order Lactobacillales; family Streptococcaceae; genus Streptococcus; species Streptococcus oralis_CM. The sequence continues at coordinate 848,481 of NZ_CABEIU010000002.1, read as the reverse complement.
ACTTCTAGGAACAGCCTATTACTTGGGTATGAGTGGACGAGCTTGGGAGAGTGTCATATCCATGGGCATCACCGTTCTCTTGGGGACTCTAGGAACTATCCTCCTCTTCTTTGGTATGCGTTTGTTTATAGACTTTTTGGTCAAGCTTGGAAACAATCGAAAACTTCATGCCTATAATTTTAGACAGATTCAGGAATTAGTTATCCAGCGCTCAACTATACTGGCTATATGCTCCCTCTTAATCTTCTCTGCCTTGTGCCTCTTTGGAGCAGGTGTGGCCATTTCAAGTGGCAATTCAGGCAATCAACCCCACGTATTGGATTATACATTTAGAGATAGCAAGCAGGAAACAGATGAAAATCTTGATGTAAATACAGTAAAAAAAGAGCTTGAAGCTGCCGGACTAGTATCACAGTTTTCAAAGATTCTGCAAATCAAAGTAGGCAAACCTAAAGAACACAAGTCCGTGTCCTTCGAAGAGGTCATCAAGGAGTTGAAAAAGCAAAAAGGCAGCAAGAACAAGGAAATTTTGCTCCAAAAATTTAAACAGTCTACTACTTCCCACCTCATACCAGTTTCCGAATACAATGAACTTAGAAAGGCTGCCAATCTCCCTCCTCTAGAATTAACTAGCAAGGAAGCCTACTTGTATATGGGGAAAGATTTTCTCCCAGATGAGAATCTCGTCAACTCTGTTCTGAAAGCAACCCCTCAAATCAAAGTCATGGGAAATGATGTAAAATTGATTGGCGAAGTACAGTCTTTACCAATTGTAACGGATCGTGAAATAACCCTCTCTGTCGCTCTCATAGTCCCAGATGAAACCTTTATGAACTATACAGATGGTCAGTATTCGAACTATGTCAGCGGTATCTTGGCTCCTGAGCTGGTCAAGGAAAAAGGCCTGATGAGAGCTATCTCAGATACCAATGAAAAGCTAAATCAAACCTCTCTTGGCTATGAAAGCTATATACAAAATATGGGAAGACAATTATTTTACATTATCTCTGCCAGCTATATCACCATCTATCTGGCTATCATCTTCCTTGTCGTGGCAAATACAATCATCGGCGTTCAATTTTTGATGGGGCAGAGACAATCTTACAGACGATACCAAACCTTAATCCATCTCGGAGCCAACTATGAAACTCTTTGTAAATCGTCAGAAAAGCAAGTTAACTGGTATTTCGGTCTGCCAATAGCCCTTGCCCTTATCAGTAGTAGCTTCGGTGTGAGCTCCCTCCTCACAGGAATAGTACCAGCTAGTGCAAGAATGGTCATGGGGCAGAAATTTATCACAGCCATGCTGATAGTACTGCTCTTAGCTGGATTTGAAGTCATCTATATCAGAATTGTAAAGAAGAATAGCAACAAGTACTTATTGTCCTTAATGGAACCCAAAAGAGATGAATAAGGTAGAATAAGGTAGAATAAGGTAGAATAAGGTAGAATAAGGTAGAATAAGGTAGAATAAAATAGGAAAAGGAGGAACCGATATGAAGCATATTCTGGTTATTGAAGATGAAGCCTTGATTCGAGATGAAATTGTCATCTTGTTAGAGAAAGCGGGGTATCAAGTTGATAAGTTGACAGACTTCAAAGATACAAGCCAGCAAGTGCTGCAATACGATACGGATCTAATCATACTGGATTTGAATTTGCCGGGAGAAACAGGTTTTCAAATTTGTAAAAATCTCAAGTCCAAACGCTCTGTGCCCATATTGGTTCTCACCTCCCGTGAACAACTAAAAGATGAGATTTACGCCCTAAAATTAGGGGCTGACGAGTACTTAACAAAACCTTTCAAGAAAGAAAGATTCTTGGCTCGTATAGAAAATATCTTGAAACGCTATGAAGGCAGACAAAATTTGCTTGAAAAAGATAATTTCCTGCTGGATAGACAGACCTATACCCTTTATATCAACGGACATTCGATTTTACTCCCTCAAAATCAAGGGAAATTGTTAGAAACCTTATTAGTGGCAACTGATTCTGTCGTCACAAAAGAAGAACTAAGCATGAAACTGTGGAATACAACTGAGTTTATCGATGAAAATGCCCTACAAGTAAACATTGCAAGGCTAAAAAAGGTGATGAAACAGGCTGGTATTGCCCTTCAAGTCAAGTCCGTTAGAGGTATTGGTTACAAGCTAGAAGAGGTAAGTCCAGATGAAACATAATCTAAAATATCTAGCTACTTACCTACCTTGGTTACTTGTTCTCTTAGCATTTGATCTATTTACAGCTGTCCTGCTTTGGCTCTCAGATGTGAGAATGTTTCAATCCCTCTTCCTTCTCTATATTTTAGCCACCGTCCTGCTCTTTTTCATCCTATCATTCCTACTGATAAGAAAAGAAAGAAAAAAATCCGCTGCCTATAAATCCTTTATAGCCAATCCTAAGATCGATACTGAGCTTGAATTATTGCATTTATCAAGTGCCTCAGAGAAAGAAAGCATTGAACAAATGGCAGATACACTTTATCAAAAGCAGGCTGAAATAGGAAAGCTCAACTCATTACTAGCCGAATACGAGGACTATGTTGAAAAATGGGCGCATGAGATTAAACTCCCTCTATCGCTTCTTTCCCTCCTTTTGGATAATCAAAGTGACCAGCTGCCGAAGGATACAGCTTTTAAGTTGGACTATGTGAAAAATCAAATCCAAGAAAATGTATCGCAGATCCTATTCTACTACAGGGTAAAAAGTGAGAAAAATGATTTTCTATTTGAAGACCTTGACCTAAAAGAATGTATCCAAGATCTTTTGGAAAACTTTGATCCCTTGCTCAAAGAAAAGAATTTTACGATTCAGCTAGAAAATATACAAGGAACCTGCTACACTGATCAACGCAGTTTTGAATTTATCCTCTCTCAAATCCTCGCCAACGCCCTTAAATATAGCTCTGACAAGCCCGAACTCAGTATTTCTATGTCAAAGGATAAGGGGCGCACAAGTCTGATTATTAGGGATAATGGCTGCGGAGTTAAAGCTTGCGACCTCCCTCATATCTTTGAAAAAGGATTTACAGGTGATTCAGGTGAGACAAGGAAAAAATCGACAGGCATGGGTCTCTATCTGGTCAAACAATTAGCAGATGCTTTAAAAATCGAAATCACAGTAGAATCCGAATGGATGCAAGGGTTTGAAATCTCTCTTTCTATTTAGTAATTTTTGATTAAGAAAATTACCTAATCATAGAAAGTACATATTTTATATAAAAAAGGAAAGCACTTCTGCTTCCCTTTTTATTTGCGTTTTTTCTTAGCTTTTTTCATTTTATTCGCCATGCGTTTCATAGACTGTTTCATGGCAAATTCACCGATTTTACCTTTGAGACCTCCACCGAACATCTGGCTCATATCTGGCATTCCTGCTCCTCCAAGAGCTGACAAGTCAGGCATACCACCTTGCCCCATCATGCCTTCAAGGGCAGACATATCCATTCCTCCCATATTTGGCATATTTTTTGGAAGGTTATTTGGATTGATGCCCATCTGCTTCATCATCTTGTTCATATCCCCAGACATGACACCTTGCATGAGCTGTTTGGCCTGGTTAAAGTCTTTGATGAATTTATTGACTTCGACAAAGGTATTTCCAGAACCTGCAGCGATACGACGACGACGACTTGGATTCAACAGATCAGGATTTTCACGTTCTTCAGGTGTCATGGAAGACACGATAGCACGTTTACGAGCAATCTGGCGCTCATCCACCTTCATATTTTGAAGGGCTGGATTGTTGGCCATACCTGGAATCATCTTGAGCAAATCTTCCATTGGCCCCATGTTTTGCACCTGATCCAATTGATCGATGAAATCATTGAAATCAAAGGTGTTTTCACGCATCTTCTCAGCCATTTCAAGGGCTTTTTGTTCATCGTATTCCTGAGAAGCTTTCTCAATCAAAGTGAGCATATCCCCCATACCAAGGATACGGCTAGACATACGGTCTGGGTGGAAGGTTTCAATATCCGTGATCTTTTCACCCGTACCAGTGAACTTGATAGGTTTACCAGTGATATGGCGAACGGACAAAGCAGCACCGCCACGTGTATCCCCATCAATCTTGGTAAGGATAACCCCAGTCACTTCTAACTGAGCATTAAACTCACGGGCAACATTGGCCGCTTCTTGACCAATCATGGCATCAACTACGAGCAGAATTTCGTTTGGTTGAGCCAATGCTTTCACGTCACGAAGCTCATTCATGAGGAGCTCATCAATTTGCAAACGACCTGCCGTATCAATCAAGACATAGTCGTTGTGATTGGCCTGCGCTTGCTCCAAACCTTGGCGAACAATCTCAACAGCTGGCACTTCTGTTCCAAGTGCAAAGACAGGAACATCAATTTGTTGTCCAAGTGTTTTCAACTGATCGATGGCTGCTGGACGATAGATATCCGCCGCAATCATCAAAGGACGAGCATTTTCTTCCTTCTTGAGTTTGTTGGCTAGCTTACCAGCAAAGGTTGTTTTACCAGCCCCTTGCAAACCGACCATCATGATAATGGTTGGAATCTTAGGTGACTTGATAATTTCTGCCGTATCAGAACCTAAAACAGCTGTCAGTTCCTCATCAACAATTTTGATAATCTGTTGTGCTGGATTAAGGGTATCAATGACCTCGTGTCCGACTGCGCGTTCACGAACCTTCTTGATAAAGTCCTTTACAACTGGCAAAGCAACGTCGGCTTCAAGCAAGGCCAGACGAATCTCTTTAGTCGCTTCTTGGACATCCGCCTCAGAGATTTTTCCTTTTTTACGTAGATTTTTAAAAACGTTCTGTAAACGTTCTGTTAAACTTTCAAATGCCATTTTTTTCTCCTATTTACTCAATTCAGTGGAAATCGTCCGAAATGTTGCAAACACTCAAGTTCTTCGGGTGTGATTTCTTTCATGATTTCATTTGGATATCCCCAACAGCTAAAACCTATTTTCATAGCTTTGGAGATATCATTGGGCGAGATAATCTGTAGTCGAGTAGGAAATGGTTCCTCTGCGGCTAATAGTTTGCAAGGTAATCCTTGATAAATAACTAGACTGCCCATGATTACTCCCGATTGTCAATACTTGTTAAAATTTCTATCTGCTCCTGCAGAAAATCATCCTTGGGATACTGCTCCAAGATCTGGTCAAAAATCTGACTGCGGACAATGTAGTCTGAGTACATGTGTAATTTCATCTCATAGTCTTCCAAAATCTTTTCTGTCCGCTTGATATTGTCGTAAACAGCTTGACGACTAACACCGAACTCTTCAGCAATCTCAGCAAGACTGTAATCATCTGCATAGTAGAGTTCAATATAATTCATCTGCTTATCTGTCAAAAGCGCAGCATAAAATTCAAAAAGCGCATTCATGCGATTGGTTTTTTCAATTTCCATAACTTTTATTATACCAAAAAATCTATCATATCGCTATACTAGAAAGCCTTCTAAAATAATTCCATCACAAAAAAAAAGAACCTTGCAAAGCAAGATTCTTTTAGTGTCTGACTTAAATAATTGTTCTTCTGGGAACTAAATCGAATTAAGCTTCGATTTCTGTAACCATACCTGAACCAACAGTACGTCCACCCTCACGGATAGAGAATGTAGTACCTTGTTCTACGGCGATTGGGTGGATCAACTCAACGTCGATAGTCACGTTATCACCAGGCATTACCATTTCAGTACCTGCTGGAAGTTCGATTGAACCTGTAACGTCAGTAGTACGGAAGTAGAATTGTGGACGGTAGTTGTTGAAGAATGGAGTGTGACGTCCACCTTCTTCTTTAGTAAGGATGTAGACTTCACCTTTAAATTTAGTGTGTGGGTTGATTGAACCTGGTTTAGCGATAACTTGTCCACGTTCGATTTCGTCACGTTGAACACCACGAAGAAGGACACCTACGTTATCTCCGGCAAGACCTTCGTCAAGTTGTTTACGGAACATTTCAACACCAGTAACAACTGCTTTTTGAGTTTCTTCTTTGATACCAACGATTTCGATTTCGTCGTTAACACGAACAGTACCACGGTCGATACGTCCTGAAGCAACTGTACCACGTCCAGTGATTGAGAATACGTCTTCGACTGGAAGAAGCAATGGTTTGTCTGTGTCACGTTCTGGTTCTGGGATGTACTCATCAACAGTGTTCATCAATTCCATGATGATGTCTTCGTACTTAGAGTCACCTTCAAGAGCTTTAAGAGCTGAACCTTGGATAACTGGAAGATCGTCACCTGGGAAGTCGTATTCTGACAAGAGGTCACGGATTTCCATTTCAACCAATTCAAGCAATTCTTCGTCGTCTACCAAGTCAATTTTGTTCATGAAGACGATAAGGTGTTTAACACCAACCTGACGTGAAAGAAGGATGTGCTCACGAGTTTGTGGCATTGGTCCATCAGTTGAAGCTACTACAAGGATAGCTCCGTCCATTTGAGCGGCACCAGTGATCATGTTTTTAACGTAGTCCGCGTGTCCTGGAGCGTCGATGTGAGCGTAGTGACGTTTTTCAGTTTCGTACTCAACGTGCGCAGTGTTGATAGTGATACCGCGTTCGCGTTCTTCTGGAGCAGCATCGATAGACGCATAGTCTTTAGGTTGGTTAACTGCTGAAGGCAAGCGACGTGCCAAAACAGTTGTGATAGCTGCAGTTAGGGTAGTTTTACCGTGGTCAACGTGTCCGATAGTACCAATGTTAACGTGTGGTTTACTACGATCGTATTTTTCTTTTGCCATTTGAGTAAAAGCCTCCAATAAAATATATTTTATAGATAGACAGTAGGCAATACAGTCTAACTTTCCTTACTATTTTATCAAATTTCAGCTAAATTGCAAGTGTTTTACACACATTTTGTGAATTATTCTAAATCTCATAATTTCCCATTCTTTTCCAACAGAATCATTTAAAACACTTTTGACCAGTCTAACCTCAAGTCTTTTTATCAAAAAAATCAGGTCTCCCTGATTTTTAGATTGATTCTGATTTTTCCAGTTCTTTTTCTTTGGCTTCTTTATGATTTTCATATAATTTCGCCAAGAACTTCGTAATTTCTTTTAGGATAGAATATGTTGGTACTGCTACAATCATTCCGATAACACCATAAATATTGCTAGAAAGTAAGAGAAGAACCAGAATGGTGATTGGATGAACTTTCATGACTCCTCCAACGATACGAGGATAAAGGATATTCCCATCAATTTGTTGAATAATCAGCATATAAATTACTGCAATGAGAACTCTGTGCGGATCAGTAAAGACATTGGCAATAATCATAGGAATCAGACCGATACTTGGTCCAACATAGGGAATCAGATTTGCCAAACCAGAAAAAATGGCAAAGACTAGAGCATATTTCAACCCAATCGTACTGTATCCAATATAGGCTAAACATCCGATAATGACAGCATCAATCGCAATTCCACTGATATAACGTGCGACAGTGGCGTTCAAATTCTTCAAGAGACTGGAGAAGTTTAATTTATCATGTTTTAGGACTGTTCGTTCCAACATCGGGAGGAACTTATGACCATCAAGCAAGAAATAAATCAAAAAGACTGGTGTCATAATGAGAATCAAAACAGTACTAAACAAGGCTGAAAGAACGCTGCCTAAACTATTGCTCACACTGTTGAGAATATTTTGTAAAATATCAACGTAAGATAAATTCAACTGTTGAATGGTTTTTTGAATATCAATATTTTGAAAGATTGGATTCATTGATAAATCATATATCAAATCTTGCAAGCGGCTATAGATATTCTGGCTAGAAATAATCAAACTTGTCAACTGATTGATCAAAATCGGTAGCAGGTAGACTACCCCTACTACTATTGTACCAATCAAGGCACAAAGAGTGATGAGCACACCTATCAAACGATTGATTTTACATTTCTTTTCTAAAAATGTTACGATGGGATTTGTCAGGTAATAGAAAAATCCTCCGAGCAAAAATGGAATCATAATGGTATTAGCTACCATCACAAAAGGTGTGACAATCGCTCCCATCTCTCTCCAAAGGTAGAAAATAAGAGTTAATAGTAAAATTTCAGCTGTCCAAAAAAATAACTTGTTTCTACGGAACATAGGCGCCTCCTTCTTTCTATTTTACCATAATTCTTCAAAAAGATAAGATGGCTTTACTATAAAAACGAGAATATTTTTTCGCTTTGTGATAGAATAAAACTACTATGAAGAAATTAATTTTATCCTTACTAACTCTTATCATTTTTGGTACAGCCACTCCTACTGTATCTGCGCAAGATTTTGATGTTGCTGCCAAGCATGCCATTGCTGTCGAAGCTACAACTGGAAAAATCCTCTACGAGAAAGATGCAAATCAACCTGTAGAAATTGCCTCTATCACCAAGATTCTCACTGTCTACCTAGTCTATGAAGCATTGGAACAAGGGACCATTAGCCTATCTACCCCAGTTGATATCTCTGACTATCCATACCAACTCACAACCAATTCTGAGGCTAGTAATGTTCCTATGGAAGCGCGCAAGTATACAGTGGAACAATTATTGGAAGCAACTCTAGTATCAAGTGCCAATAGTGCAGCCATTGCTCTTGCTGAAAAAATTGCTGGTTCAGAGAAAGACTTCGTTGACAAGATGAGGGCGAAACTTCTTGAATGGGGAATCCAAGATGCAACTATTGTGAATACTACTGGACTTAATAACGAAACACTTGGAAATAATATCTATCCTGGTTCTAAAAAGGATGAGGAGAACAAGCTAAGTGCTTACGATGTTGCAATCATCGCTCGAAACCTCATCAGAGATTACCCTCAAGTTTTAGAAATCACCAAGAAATCTTCATCAACATTTGCTGGTATGGAAATTCACTCTACTAACTATATGTTGGAAGGAATGCCAGCATATCGAGGTGGAGTTGATGGGCTCAAAACTGGTACAACAGACAAGGCGGGAGCTTCTTTCGTTGGAACAACTACCGAAAAAGGTATGCGAATCATTACAGTTGTCTTAAACGCTGACCAGCAAAACAGTAATCCTTACGCTCGCTTTACTGCTACTTCTTCTCTTTTGGACTATATAACATCTAATTATGCTCTCAAAACGATTGTCCAGAAGGGAGAAGCCTACAAAGATAGCAAAGTTTCTGTACTTGATGGGAAGGAAGATACCGTAACTGCTGTTGCTAAATCTGATATCACTGTCATACAACGATTGGGAAGTCGAGCATCATCAAGCCTGCAGTTCACTCCAAAAACCAAGGCCGAGACAGCGCCACTAGAAGCTGAAACTGTTGTTGGTCATCTAACCTATGATGACCAAGATTTGGTCGGTCAAGGTTATCTCACTTCTGAAAAACCTTCTTTTGAAATGGTGGCTGAAAAGAAAGTTGAAAAAGCCTTCTTCTTAAAAGTTTGGTGGAATCAATTCATCCGCTTTATCAATGAAAAACTATAAAAAAATCGCGATTTCTCGCGATTTTTTTATTTCATCTCTTTAAAAGCTGCTTCTGCATCAGCATTGCTAATAGCACCAAATTGGATTTTTCCGATTTTTCCTTGGCTGTCAATTAAGTATTCTGTTGGAATACTACGAATTTGGTAGGCTTGGAAGGTAGTTGCCTTGGTATCATACAAGACTGGTATATCCTTGTAACCTTGTTCTTGGTACCATTTTGGAAACTCTTCAACTGTTTTTTCACCTTGTAGACCTGGTGCAATAACACTCAAGATTTCAAAGTCTCGATCTTGTTTGGCAGCTAATTCCATCAACTCAGGCATGCTCTTTCGACAAGGTCCACACCAAGAAGCCCAGAATTTTAAATAGACTTTTTTACCTTTGTAGTCCGATAGCTTCACTTCTTTGCCATCCATAGACTGCAAGGTGAAGTCTGGCGCATCCTTTCCTACTGCGATTTGCTGTACAGCAGGCTGTTTAGGGCTTTCCGTTTGTTTGGTTTCTTTTTCGCCACAGGCAATCAACAAAAATAGAGACATGAGGCTCAATCCAGCAAAAATAACTTTTTTCATCTTTTTCTCCTTTTATCCAAGAATTCCTGACAAGGCATTTAACTGCCCTAGCATTAATAATAATCCCATCAAAACAATCAAAGCTCCCCCGATTTTCTTTAGTAGAATCATATGGGGTTTTAATTTGCTAAAATAGGGCATGATCCATCCCGAAGCCAAGGCTAAAACAAGAAAAGGAAGAGCCATTCCCAATGTATACACTAAGGTTAGTAAGGCTCCTTGCCAAGCACCATTCCCTCCTGAAGCTGCAAGAGCCAAGACCGAACTCAAAACTGGTCCGATACAAGGGGTCCAACCAAAACTAAAGGTTATCCCAAGCAAAAAGGCTGACAGATAGTGATTAGACTTTGATTGTTTGAAGGTGACTGTCTTTTGAACTTCCAGTTTATTGAAATGCAAGATTTCCATCTGGTGAAGGCCTAAAAGAATAATGACTATGCCCATAGCATAACGAAACCAGTCTGCATAGAGCATGTGCCCTAGGAATCCAGCTCCAAATCCTAAAATAAAGAAAATGAGGGAGATTCCTGCAATAAAGCACAAGGTTCGAATTAAGCCCGACCATGCAACGTCTCTTCCAAAAAAGCGAAAGCTTTTCGAATTTCCCTGATCATCCAGTAAAATACCAGCATAGACAGGTAGCAAAGGAAAGATGCAGGGTGAAAAGAAGGACAGGATACCTGCTAAAAAAACGGATACTAGAAATATAATCGACTCCAACGAATTACCTACTTTCTCAAAATTCTAATCCTATTTTACTACAAAAGAATAAATTTGTGACAACTTTGCTACGCTTGTCTATTTTATCTAAATTTGAAACAAAAAAGGAGCTAAGCTCCTTTCAGATTGAAGACAAAGTCCTTAGACTACAAATTTCTAAGGGCTTTTCTTTGTGTAAAGTCGTATAATAGAGGTAAGAAAAGTTGTCAGGTGTTCCCTATGTTTCACAAAGAAAATCTCGAATATAACCGCAATCAAGTTGGTTTTTACGCGCTAGTTGAACTCGTTCCGCAAGCCCATTTTCCTCGTCAGGTTGAGCAGATGATCGATTTTTCCTCCATCTATGACTTAGTCGCAGATACTTATTCTGAAGATAAAGGTCGTCCTAGTTTAGACCCTGTTATGCTGGTTAAAATCCCTCTCATCCAATGTTTCTACGGTATCCGTTCCATGCTCTTGGTAGATTTCCACCTATGCCAGCAAGTCCGCCACTTCTGATAAATCTCTCGTTTTTAACTCTTTGATTGGCTGGGTAAAGGTGTATCTCTCACCCAAAGCCCTAAAATCAATCACTGTTTTTCTATGCATATCTTAAGTATAGCACAAAAAGGCAGACCTAGAACAGCTAAATCCAGCTTTGTTTACTGATTTCTATAACGAAAAATCTTCTCTAAGTTGCTTTTTTCTACTTTTGGCAATTTTCCATCAGATAGCATCCCTTCTTCTTGTAAAAGATGGTCTTGTTTGGAGTACTTTGCACAAGAATTCAACAAAAAAACAGAGAGAGTCTTGGTTTCTATACCCTTACTCTCCCTGTCTTTTACTGTTCAGAAATTAAAAATTGATTTGAAGTTTTAATGATATTTACCGTTTCCTTGACATCTAAATCATCCGTGAATAGAAAATGATGTTTCTCACTATTTTTAGCTAGAAACTCATTTCTTGCTTGGATTGATAAATCGCCTGTTCTCTCAATTTCTTTTCGAGAAGAATCCCTCTCTTTCAAGGTTTCTTCTTGAGCCATTAGAACACAATATTTTAGCTTAATTCGTTTTTCTTTTAAGAAGGCTGCAATTTTCTTCAGTTGCTCTTCAAATATGACATACTCTATCACGACAGTAATGCCACGATCCAAGAAATTATTGGTCAGACTGATGATATTATCCCAGAATAAATCCATGAAAAATCCATCATCCTCCCAAGGAGCTACGAGACCTCCTTTAATCATTAAGTAAATCATGTCGCCCTCTATAACTGCACTTTTGTCAAAAGAATAGGCCAACTCTTTGCTGACGGTGCTCTTTCCAACGCCTGGGGGACCTGAAATAATATAAACACAATTTTCCAACCTTATACCTCTACATACTTGAAATATCTCTAACTTACGATAACTTTCAGCCCACTTATGACTTTCTTATGAAGTCTTCAGGATACTGCGCACGCGCACCTCCAATGAGTTTGGGACGACTAGCTAGAGCCGTTACATGGGCATGGCCAATCTCACGCAAAACTGGTCGAATCGGAACCTGTACATGCTTGACATGCATACCAATTGCGGTATCTCCGATATCCAATCCCGCATGAGCCTTGATAAATTCAACCTCAACTGGATTCTGCATAAACTTGAAGGCTGCCAACTGACCCGAACCTCCTGCATGAAGTGTAGGAAGGACACTGACGATTTCAAGACCAAACTGCTCTGCCACCTGAAGTTCAACGACGAGGGCTCGATTGACATGTTCACAACCTTGAACAGCTAGATGAATCCCTTTTTTCTCTAGGATATCTAGAATGGTCTTCACAATGATTTCCCCAATTTCTTGGCTGGATTCCTTGCCAATCTGACCACCTAAAACTTCGCTAGAAGATAGACCTAGGACAAAGAGGCTTCCTTCACACAATCCAGCCTTCTCCAAAACATCTTCAACAATCTGGCTTGTTGCTCTTTGAATGTCTTTTCCCTTCATACTTGATACCTCTTTTGTCACTATCTATCATATCTTTTTTTACTGATTTTATCAAGGCCAACTAATCATTCTGATTTTAAAAAGCAAAACTCCCAGAATATACTGGGAGTTAGCTAATTGCTATTTTATTGATGTATATTTCAACCGTCGTCCCTTTTTCGGGTGCAGAATTGATCTTCATCTGGTAATTTTCTCCAAAATGAAGTTTGAGTCGTTGGTTGACATTTTGAAGGCCAACTCCCCCACGTTTGAGCTGACTTTGACTACTATCGCCAGCAGCTTGGAAACCAACACCATCATCCTCAATGCGGATGACAAGCCCTGTATCCTGTTTCTGAACAGAGACTTTAATATAGCCCTGACCTTCCTTCTCCTTAATGCCATGGTAAAGAGCATTTTCTACAAGGGGTTGTAACACCAACTTGGGTAAGACTAGGTTATCAAAAGCAGGATCTTCAGCAATCTCATACTCCAGCTTATCACCATAGCGTTGTTTCTGGATAAAGAGGTACTGGCGGACATGATTGATTTCATCAGAAAGAGAAATCAAATCCTTTCCTTGATTGAGCGCCAAGCGGAAATAGGTTGCTAAGGACTTGGTCACCTGAACCACTCGCTGACTATCCTGAAACTCAGCCATCCAGATGATAGTGTCCAAGGTGTTATAGAGGAAATGGGGGTTAATCTGGCTCGACAGTGCTTGAAGTTCATACTGCCGGGTCGCTTCTTCCTGCCTGCGAATAGCTACCATCAGCTGATTAATCTGATCCAACATGGCATTAAACTGGCGAGTCACTTCTCTCAGTTCATAGGCGCCAGCCTCCTTGGCACGAAGATTTTGAGTCCCAGAAGCAATTTCCAGCATGGTTTCTCTCAGATCCTTCAAAGGAGCAATCCAGCGTTTGAGACTGAACCACACCAAGCAGAGACAGGCAAGAAGAGATAAGGCACTAGCACCAAGCAAGGTCCACATGAGTTGACTCCGAACCTGGTCTAATTTCTCCAACGAAGACACGCCTATAACCGTCCAATCTGTTCCTGCAATCTGTTCCTGACTAACGTAGGATTGGTGATCCAGCGTATAGCCCTGCCCCGTCTCAATATAGGGTTTCATGACCTCCATTTCGCTAGACGAACTGTAAACTGTGTGTTTAGGATGGTAAACAAATTCATGGTTTTCATTGATGATAAAGGCAAAGCCCTGCTGCCCCAACTGGAGTTGGTTAAGATAGGCTTCCAGAGTTTCGTAAGAAATATCTAATCGAAGCACACCAAGATTGGCTCCCTTTGCATCAACAAGTTCTTGAGTGACAGAAATAACCCACTGACTATCTGATTTACGAGCTGGAGTTAAAACTGGCTTAGCTCCCTGATGAATAGCCTTTTGGTACCAATCCTCAGCCATCATATCAGATGAAGTTTTCATTTGTACACTGTCATCTGTAGAAATAACCTGACCGGATTTGGTTACCAGTACCACCGTTTTCAAGTCCTGGTCTGCCTTTAAGATAGTCAAAAACAAATCTCGGATTCCCTTGGCTTGGTCTTGGTTAGGATTCTCAGCATAGGCTAGGACATCCTTCTGCTGGGTCAAACTGGTAGAGGTAGTTTCTATTTTTTTGATATAAGACTGAATAAAGTGGCTAGTCTGACTGATAGTTGTTTGACTATTGCCCTCAATAGTGGCCTCAATGGCTGAAGAACTAGATTGATAGTAGAAAGTCCCAACCACAGCTAGGAGAATGAGAAAGACCAGAAAGATGGAAATAACCATTCTGACTAAAAGAGAAGAACGCTTCATCGGCCTTCCCCTTTCTTAAACTGACGAGGTGTCACACCTGCAATCTGTTTAAAACGTTGGGTAAAGTAGTTCATATCTTCAAAACCAACCTTTTCGGCTATCTCGTAAATCTTTAAATCTGTGGTCAAAAGCAAGAGCTTGGCTTGCTTGACACGTTCTCTCACTAGATAATCCTGAAAAGGCAACCCCAACTCTTTCTTAATCAAGGAGCTCAGATAAGTCGGACTAAAGCCCAAGTCACTGGCCAAAGACTTTAAACTAAACTGACTGTCAGCCAGATGAGACTGAATCTTCTGAGCAATATTTCCCTCAAACTTATCGGTCAATAAATCTTGTAACTGCTCTTCCTTTTCTTCCTTGTCTAGTTTTTGCTTGATTTTCCCCAACATTTCCTCAATATCCTGACGAGAAAAGGGCTTGAGCAAGTAGTCATCCACACCGAGTTTGACAGCGGACAAGGCATAATCAAAATCATCGTAGCCTGTCAAAAAAACTAGATGCACCTGAGGAAAGGTTTCTCGGACCAGACTGGCCAATTGGATGCCATTCAGCTGAGGCATGTTGATATCGGTTAAAATGATATCTGGCACCTGCTTTTGAATCAAGTCCCAAGCCTGCCTTCCATTTTCGGCCTGACCGATGATTTCCATATCGTAGGCTGCTACATTGACCAGCTTGGTCAAGCCTTGTCTTACTAGATATTCATCCTCTACGATTAAGATTGTGTAGGTCATGCTCTGCTCCTTTGTCACTTACTAGTATCAGTATAGCAAAATTCTCCTCTAACTGCTTAGGAAAGACTTCTTAATCAACATAATCTAGTAAATAAGCGTAGCCTTTTTCTGCCATTTGGTCTTTGGGAATAAAGCGGATAGAAAGACTATTGATACAGTAGCGCAAGCCCCCCTTGTCCTCTGGTCCATCTGTAAAGACATGGCCAAGGTGAGAATCTCCAGCTCGACTTCTCACTTCCATGCGTGTCATATTGTAAGACTTATCTTCCTTGTAGGTGGCAACATCTGGGCTGATGGGTTGGGTGAAGCTAGGCCAGCCACAACCAGACTCAAACTTGTCCTTTGATGAAAAGAGAGGTTCGCCAGTAGCTACATCCACATAGATACCGGATTCAAATTTATCCCAGTAGCGGTTTGAAAAAGCTCGTTCTGTTTGATTTTTCTGGGTAACTGCATACTCCTCAGGTGACAAAGTCTTTTTCAATTCTTCATCACTTGGTTTAGGATATTTGCTGGCATCGATGACGGGATAGGCAGCTTGATTGACATTGATATGACAATAGCCATTTGGATTTTTCTTTAGGTAGTCTTGGTGATAATCCTCAGCCACCACAAAATTCTTCAAGTTTTCCTTTTCAACTGCCAGAGGTTGGTCGTATTTCTTAGCTACCTCATCAAAGACTTGGTTGATTACTTCCAAATCCTTGTCATCTGTGTAATAAACACCGGTACGATACTGGGTCCCCACATCATTTCCTTGTTTATTTTTGCTGGTTGGATTGATAATGCGGAAGTAATGAAGCAGGATTTCCTTAAGGGAAATTTGATTGGCATCATAGGTAACATGGACAGTCTCTGCATGTCCTGTTTGGTTAATCAATTCGTACTTGGTTGTTTCCCCTCTACCATTTGCATAGCCTGAAACGGCATCTGTCACTCCGGGAACGCGTGAGAAGTATTCCTCCACTCCCCAGAAACATCCCCCAGCTAGATAAATTTCGTGCAAGTCTGCGTCTTTACTCACTTCTGTTTTTTTCACTGTTTTTCCTCCTTGGCTAACTGATGCTTTCTCAATTTGCGAGCTATCTGTCGGCCCTGCATTTCGCATCAATAGAAAATAGAAACCGGTTATGGCTAGGAAAAAAATCCCTGCCAAGACAAACAATTTTACTTTATCATTCATGGCCTTTCTCTACCCCATTTCTTTCAATGTTTTTAAAATCATATCCTTATCCATAAAACCTGGTTGCGTTTTAACCAGTTTTCCTTCCTTGTCTATAAAGGCTTGAGTTGGGTAAGAACGGACACCATAACTTTCCAAAAGTTTACCTGATGGGTCAATTAGAACTGGGAAGTTTTTATAATCCAAACCCTTGTACCAGTTCTTAAAGTCTGCTTCTGCTTGTTCACCTTTGTGTCCAGGAGAGACCACTGTCAAGACCACATAGTCGTCTCCAGCATCCTTAGCAATTTCATCCGTATCTGGAAGGCTGGCTAGACAGATGGAACACCAAGAAGCCCAGAATTTAAGATAGACTTTCTTGCCCTTGTAATCAGACAAACGATAGGTCTTGCCATCTACACCTGTCAGTTCAAAATCAGCGACTGCCTGACCTTTAGTCGCAGTTTGCGAGCTGACTTGTTCTGTTTTGGTTTGCTCCTTCATAGTAGACTCGTCTGACATGTTTTTAGCCGAACAGGCTGCCAAGCAACAAATTGAGCCTACTCCAAGGAGACATGTTTGCCATTTTTTCATTTCTTTTTCCTCTCTATTCAAATAATGTAGTCAAAATGGAAGCATTTCCCAAAAGCACCAAAATTCCCATCACGATAATGAGGAAACCACCTACTTTTTTGAGGGTTCCGAGATAAGGATGGAGTTTTCGGAAATGTTTCAAAACATAGCTGGAGGCAAGAGCTAGAGCCAAAAATGGTAGCGCTAAGCCCAGCGTGTAAATCAACATGAGACCAGCACCCTGCCAAGCTCCTGAACCACCTGAAGCCGCCAAGGCCAAAACAGACCCCAGAACCGGCCCCACACATGGCGTCCAAGCAAAACTAAAGGTTAACCCCAGTAAAAATGCCTGACTATAGCCGTTAGCGTTTTGACCCTGTCTCTTTAATTGTAGCCTTCTTTCCTTGTAAAGTCCCTGCAAATGTAAGACTTCCATCTGGTGCAAGCCCAAGAGAATGATAACCGCACCCGTCACATACTGAAACCAAGAAGCATAAAGCAAATTGCCTAAAAAATCAGCTCCATAACCCAGTAAGATAAAAACAAAGGAAATCCCCGCTATAAAGACCAGAGTTCGCACTAAACTAACAAGTGAGATTGAAATTTTTCCGCTAGAAGCCTGAGCATCATTCTTATCATCCAATAAGACTCCTGCATAGACTGGCAACAAGGGTAAAATACAAGGAGAAAAGAAGGAAAGAATTCCAGCAAGAAAAACACTGATAAAAAAGATTACATTGTCCATTGCCTTCCTCCATTCTTTGATTTGATAGGACTATTATAGCTTCAAAACTCCAGGAAAAACAGGGACAATGATAGGGAAAAATAGGAATTTAATCAGTTTATTTAGAAATCTGGCACAAAAAAGTCCCATAAGATTTATAATGAAAAGCGACTAATAACCTCATTAAACTCATCAAACGAAATGCCTTTGGTTTTCGGAACTTTGAGAACTTCAATAAAAGGATTTTCATCGCTCTCAACATCAAAAAAGAAAGGACGAAATTCGTCCTTTCTCGATCTTAGCTGACTTCAACCTACTACAGTTGACAAAGAGCTGATTTTTTCTGTCTAACTTTTTGGGGGCGGTACGAGCTCCCTTCATTTTTAATAAGTTCCTTCTTCACCTTGGCTAGTCAAGATAACTGGACCGTCTTTGGTAATCACGAACTGGTGTTCATATTGGCAAGACAGGCCGCCATCTATAGTCTTATGAGCCCAGCCAGTCTTCATATCTGTATCAATTTCCCAGTCACCAGTATTAATCATGGGTTCAATGGTTAGTACCATTCCTTCACGGAGACGGAGTCCACGGCCTGCAATACCGTAGTTAGGAACCATTGGCTCTTCATGCATTGTTGGACCAACACCATGACCAACCAAATCACGAACGACACCATAACCGCGACTTTCAGCGTATTCTTGAATGGCTGCACCGATATCACCGATACGATTGCCAACAACTGCTTGCTCAATTCCTTTATACATAGCTTCCTTGGTCACGTCCATCAGGTTTTTCACTTCTTCAGACGGTGTACCAACCGCATAAGCCCAACATGAGTCTGCTAAACCACCAGTATAACTTTGGGTGTATTTTTTCATTTGCTCAACATTGTTGAAGTTGAGTTTAGATACATTGAGGTCAGATTTGGCAATCGGGCCACCCAGTACCATGTCAACCTTGAGCAAATCGCCATCTTTCAAGATGTGATGACGTGGAAAAGCGTGAGCCACTTCGTCATTGAGAGAGCAACAAGTGGCATAGGGGTAATCCATGACAGCACCATCCACACCAATCTGTAAAGGAAGGAAATTCTCCTCTTTACAACGTCGACGAACGTACTCTTCAACTTCCCACATATCCACGCCTGGCTTAATCAAATCACGTAAGCCGATATGGATACTTGCTAGGAAATCACCAGCCTTGTCCATGGCTTCGATTTCACGTACTGATTTTAAAGTTATCATTTTTTCTCCTAGATTCTAATTAATTTTAACCGTAATATTTGCTTTTGAAACAATCTGATGACCATGATAAATATCATAATCAATAATAGCTGAACGTCTCGTGTGGTGAATAATCCGAGCCTGAATCCGCAGAGTATCATCTATCTGTACAGCCTGCAAGAAATAAATCAACATCTGTTCAATGATGAGATTACGTCCACTATTGACAACGAGGTCTTGGGTCATATGGTTGAGGATTTCAGCCAAGACTCCATTAGCAAGGACACCATTTTTCTCCAGCATGAAGGGCTCAACAGTAATAACGACTTCATCATGATGATAAGAGAGTTTTTGCCCGATTTGCTCTGAGAAGGTCGGCAAAGCAGAAACTTGGGAACGGCTCATCTTTTCCATGACATCTCGTCGTGTTACGACACCGAGCAAGGTTTGGTTACTTCTGACAACGGGAACCATCTCAAAATCTTCTGCAATCATTCGTTGACTGACATTGGCAATATTGGTCGCTAATCCTGTTACAAAGATACTACGTGTCATCACCTTATCAATCGTCGTGCTGGGGGATTTATCTCCTGCGTCACGCATGGTAACAACTCCCACAACCACTTGGTGTTGGTTAATAACTGGGAAACGACTACTTCGATTCTTGCGTACCAAGTCTAGATAATCTTTCACTGTGTCTGTTTCTCTTAAGAAACCATACTCATGACTTGGACGATAGAGCTTTTCAACTGTTAAAATATCTGTCTTAATCTGCACATTTGACAAAGCTCTATTGATCATGGTCGCCACTGTAAAAGTATCATGCTTGCTTCGTAAAACAGGAATACCCTTTTTATTGGCAAGAGCTAGTACATCCTCGTGCACATGAAAACCACCCGTTACAAGCACCGCATTTTCATTTTCCAGAGCTAAAAGTTGAATTCGAGTACGGTCACCTACGATCAAAAGACCACCATCATGGAGATAGGACAGGATATTTTGCTCTGTCATAGCCCCAATGGAGAATTTACTAAACTCTCTCTCAAGCCCTTCCTGACCAGCTAAAACTTCAGAAGAGGTGACTTCAGCAATTTCAGCATAGGTTAGCCGCTCAATAGCCACTTTCTGGGACTTGACTCGTATGGTTCCACTACGTGGCCGAGTTTCAACGATGCCACGATTTTCAGCTTCTTTGATAGCTCGGTAGGCTGTTCCGTCACTAACACCTAGGTGATTGGAAATACTGCGTACACTAACTCTCTTCCCAATTGGTAACTCTTCCAGATAGGACAAAATTTCCTGGTGTTTACTCATTGAATTCTCCTTTTATGTTTCGAAATTCAAGATAGTCCCTCATTTTTCGTGTATAGCGATCGCTTCCCTTAAACTGTCGGACGAGGCTAAAGCCCGATTTTAAGGCTACTTTTTGACTAGCTTGATTTTCCAAATGAGTGATGATGGATAATTGTTTTAAACCAAATTCTTCAAAGGAAAGCTGACAAAGCTTGGTAACCACTTCTGTCATAAAACCTTGTGACCAAGCATCTTTATTTAAGAAATAACCAATCTCTGCTTCTTTTTTGATTTCATCGATTTTTTCAAATTTAATGGAACCAATCATTTCCTGATTTCCTTGGAGACAAATAGCCCAAACCCCTAGAGGATTCTTCATAAAATAGTTAGCAAGGGCGTACTGACTTTCTTCCAAACTTGCTTGACTGGGAAAAATAAACTGTAAATTCTCAGGGTTTGAAGCAATCTCGAAAAACGCTTGACTGTCACTAAAAAAGAAAGGACGCAAATACAAGCGCTCCGTTTCAAAAAAAGAAAACATTGCTAATTTGGTCCAAATATTCATAATCACCTCAACGGCTTAGTCTTCAACGAGTGTAATATCCGCTCCAAGACTACGCAATTTTTCAATAATATCTGAGTAGCCACGAAGGATAAACTCAATATTCGTAATTTCAGTCTGGCCTTGAGCCATCAAGCCAGCGATGACAAGTGCAGCACCAGCTCGCAAGTCTGTAGCTTTTACACTTGCCCCGTGTAACTTACGACCACCGTTGTAGATAATGTGATCATTTGTAGTCGTAATATCCGCATCCATTTTTGCTAACTCAAAGACATGATTAACACGTTTCTCATAAATCGTATCAATAATGGTTCCACGACCTTGAGCAGTTAGTAAAAGTGGCGTGATAGGCTGTTGCAAATCGGTTGCGAACCCTGGATAGGGAGCTGTTTTGATATTAATGGCCTTCAAACCAGACTGTTCTTCAACGAAGATACTGTCTTCTGAGACTGTCATACGGACGCCCATTTCCTCTAGTTTGGCGATAAAACCTTCTAAGTGTTCATAGAGAACATTGTTAATGCGAATTCCTTTTCCTACCGCTGCAGCAAGTGAAATATAGGTTCCAGCTTCGATACGGTCTGGGATTACTTGGTGACGCGTTCCATGAAGTTTCTCGACACCATCAATAATGATAATATCAGTCCCTGCACCACGAATATGGGCCCCCATGTTGTTCAAAAGGGTAGCAACATCGATAATTTCTGGTTCACGAGCCGCATTTTCAATGACAGTGCGTCCCTTAGCTTTAACCGCAGCAATCATGGTGTTAATCGTTGCTCCAACGCTGACGGTATCCATGTAAATACTTGCGCCATGAAGTCCCTTACCTTGGGCAGATAAATTCATATTATCTCCCTCATAGCTGACCTTAGCACCCATGGCTTCAAATGCTTTTAAGTGAAGGTCAATCGGACGAGGTCCCAGATCACATCCACCAGGAAGTCCAACTGTAGCTTCACCAAAGCGACCTAAAAGACTTCCGTAGAAATAATAAGAAGCACGCAAGCTATTAATCTTACCATAAGGCATAGGAATATTTTGAACACCTCTTGGATCAATCTCCAAGACATCATCATAACGCTTAACAGTTGCCCCCATAATCTCCATAATTTCGACAAGACTAGCAACGTCTGAAATGTCTGGAACACAATCTAAAGTGACAATATCATCTGATAAGATAATAGCTGGAATAAGTGCTACAACACTATTTTTAGCACCACTAATGGTGATCTCACCTTGCAATGGACGTCCACCATTGATGACAATTTTTCTCATGTTTTACTCTTTCAAAATTTACTAAAAAGGTCTTTTCGTTCTATTATACCATAATTTTCATTTTTTTCCCATTCCTATTGATTAAACATTCTATTTCGATAAAAAAAGACCTATCACACAAGCGATAAAGCTTGATATGATAGGCTTTGTAATGTTAGATTAGCGTACAGTGCGGATGCGCATTGTGTTTGTACGAACAGCTTCGCCAAGTGGTACACCTGCAACGATAACAATATCATCACCAGATTCTACCAAACCTTGCTCAACTGCAATTCTTTCAGCGAGATCAAACATATCATCAGTGTTTGATGGGCGATCAGTGGTTACTGGAATAACTCCCCAGTTAAGCATCAAACCACGCTGAGTCAATTCATCGAAAGTGATTGCCAAGATATCAGCATCTGGACGGTATTTAGAAATCAAACGAGCAGTGTGACCTGTCTTAGTAAGAGTAACCACCAACTTGATATTCATAGAATTTGTCGCATCCTTAACAGCTGAAGCCATAACCTCAGTCTTAGAATTACGTGACAAGTTAACAGATGACAAGCGACCGTATTCTTTTAAAAGAGTTTGAGCATTCTTGTCAATTGTTGCCATTGTACGAACAGACTCAAGTGGATATTTACCATTTGCAGACTCACCTGAAAGCATTGTAGCGTCGGTTCCGTCGATAACAGCGTTAAACACATCTGATACTTCTGAACGCGTTGCACGTGGTTTTTCAGTCATAGTTTCAAGCATGTTTGTTGCTGTGATAGCGACTTTACCTGCCGCGTTCACTTTAGTGATGATCATTTTTTGGTAAACTGGAACCATTTCGAATGGTACTTCAATACCCATGTCACCACGGGCGATCATGATACCGTCAGCAGCTTCAATGATTTCATCCAAGTTGTCAATACCTTGTTGGTTTTCGATTTTAGCGAACAATTGAACGTGACCGTTACCAGTTTCTTCACAGATTGCACGAACTTCGTTAACGTCTTTTGCAGTACGGACGAATGAAATCGCGATGAAGTTAATACCTTGTTCAAGACCAAAGCGGATATCATCGTTATCACGTTCAGCAAGAGCTGGGAAAGGAATTTTAGTGTTAGGGATGTTTACACCTTTTTGTTTAGCGATAACACCGTCATTTTCCACTTCAACTACAAATTCACGAGTTGCATCGTCTTTTTCTACAACGCGAAGACCAAGTTTACCATCGTCAACCAATACTTGGCGACCAACTTCAACGTCATCATAGATGTCAAGAGCACCAGCAACGTTCAAAGCAATCACTTCACGAGTTGATTTGATTCCTTGTTTAGTTGCAACACGGATTTTTTCACCAGTTTTGTATGAGTACTCTTTAGCTTCACCTTCGAACAATTCAGTACGGATTTCTGGTCCTTTAGTATCAAGAAGGAAACCAACTTTTTTACCTGCAAGTTTTTCTGCAAGTTTAACAGTTGCCATACGTTCACCTTGTTCTTGGTGGTCACCGTGTGAGAAGTTGAAACGGAAAGTGTTAGCTCCCGCTTCAATCAATTTAGCAATGTTTTTTGCTGAAGCTTCAACGTCAAGTTTTTCACCCCAGTATCCGTCTTCACCGAATTTTTTACCACCACGGATTTCAACCGCAGGACCTAAAGTTGCAACGATTTTTACACGTTTGTTCATGATTTTTGTGACTCCTTTATATAATTCGACCTTTTATGGTCATGTTACCAAATTAATGAAAGTTGATTAGGACAAGCTCTTGTTCAAATCAGAAAGTTCAAGATCAGCTTTATGAGGGTTGTTAACAACGATCTTACCATCAGCTGTTAAGCTAAACAAAGCTCCTTCTTCTGCTGTACCAAGGATTGGATTCTCAACCATTTTTTCGTTACGGATACCAACAGCGACACCACCGATTCCTTGTTTAAGGAGTTTAACAGCGTGTGCCCCCATGCGTGATGCCAATACACGGTCACGCGCAGTTGGTGATCCACCACGTTGGATGTGACCAAGTTCTGTTACACGAAGGTCACTAGTGTCTCCTGCTTCTTTTAGTTTTTGACCAAATTCAGCTGCTGACATAACACCTTCTGCCAAAACGATAATGTTGTGTTTTTTACCGTGCTCATAACCAGCTTTGATACTAGCTACGATATCTTCCATCTTGAAGCCTTCTTCAGGGATGATAATTTCATCAGCACCAGTTGCGATACCAGCCCAAAGAGCGATATCACCAGCGTTACGTCCCATTACTTCAACAACGAAAGTACGACGGTGACTTGATGATGTATCACGAATCTTATCAATCGCATCCATTGCAGTCGTAACTGCAGTATCAAATCCGATTGTAAAGTCAGTACCTACGATATCGTTATCGATTGTACCTGGAAGTCCAATAGCAGGGAATCCATGCTCAGTCAAGCGCATAGCTCCATGATAAGAACCATCACCACCGATAACTACGACTCCTTCGATACCGTGTTTTTTCAATTGCTCAATCCCTTTAAGTTGGCCTTCAAGTTGTGCAAACTCAGGGTAACGAGCAGAATGAAGGAAAGTACCACCACGAGAAATGATGTCTCCTACTGAAGCAGCATCAAGCGGATAAATTTCACCGGCAACCATACCTGCGTATCCATCATAGATACCAAAAACTTCCATTCCTTCTGAGATTGCTTGGCGAACTACTGCACGGATGGCAGCATTCATACCAGGGGCGTCTCCACCACTGGTCAAAACAGCAATACGTTTCATTTGGTTTATGCTCCTTTTTCTTTTAACATTCTTACTGATTATACCACATTTAAATCGAAAATTCTTCTATTTTCCGTATTTTTAGCGATAAATCGTTTTCATAGCAATTCCCTCTAATTTTTCCTCTAGAGCAGAATCTTTTCTTACAAAATGTTGTGTAGAAACAACCGTTTTTCCTTCCTCTTCATACCTGATAATGACAGGGATTGGGCCTTTGTATTGTTCTAGGATATTTGAAATCTCTTTATCATTTTCATGATTTTTAACTTGAATCCAGAATCGTTCAGCGACTGCTTCTTTCAAATCTTGTGCAATCATTTGCAGACGACCATCTCGAGATTGAATCTTCCCATTGATATAGTAAAATTTCCCTTCGGATAGGATGGGGGCGAATTTTCGATACTGATCCGAAAATACAGTCACATCCATCCGAGACTTACTATCATGAACCTGTAGAAAGGCCATATTCTCGCCCTTCTTGGTTCGAATCACCTTTAGTTTTTGCACTTCAACTAGAAGGGTTGCTTGACTCCCCTCAGTGAGAGTAGCAATGGGTGCCGTTGGATAAAGGGCTTGTTTGGCAAGTGTTTGCAAAGGATGAGCACTGATACCAACCCCGATTAGTTCCTGCTCCTTGTAAAATTTCTCTGCTTCCGTAAAATCATCCGCCTCAGTCCAGCTATAGTTTGTATCTGCAAAGAGTCCGCCTAACTCCTCAACAAAAACAAATAAGTTTGGTAGGTTCACTAAGATTTTCTGACGATTCTTGTCAAATTCATCAAAAAGCCCTAGTTCAACCAAAGGAGTCAAAAGCGACAGTTTCTTGTAATTCTTGGGAAGACGTGTGACGAAATCTTCCACACTTGAAAAAGGACGATTTTCGATGATCCAGTAAGAAAAATCTCTTGGCATGCCCTTAATAGCTTTTAGACCAAGATAGATTTTCTTCTGAGCAATTTTATCGTGATAGGGAATGCTATTGATTGCTAACGGGGCTACTTCAAAGCCCATCTGCAATGCATCCACAATGTAATCGCTACTGGAATAATTCAACATGACTTGGAAGAAAATAGCAGGATAATGCGTCTTGAAATAAGCAAGCTGAAAAGCCAGGGCTGAGTAGGCATAAGCGTGGGATCTGTTAAATCCATAGCCTGCAAACTTTTCCATCACTGCAAAAACTTGATTGGCCTTTTCTTCTGTATGCCCCAATTTCATAGCTCCCGTGATAAAATCTTCCTTCATCAAATGCATCTCTTTAGCATTTTTCTTACCCATGGCTCGTCTGAGAATGTCAGCTTTACCAAGACTGAAACCTCCAAAGCGCTGAGCTACCTGCATGACTTGCTCTTGGTAGAGCATAATACCGTAGGTTGATGACAGAATGTCCTCCAAGACAGGATCCAGCACCGTCACCTTTTCTTTGCCGTGCTTACGAGCGACAAAATTATCAATATAATCACTAGCTCCTGGTCTGTTGAGCGAGGTTGTGGCTACTACCTCTTCAAAGACTTGTGGCTGAACTCGTTTCAACAGTCGGATGGCTCCAGGTTGTTCAAATTGGAAAATCCCCTTGGTATTTCCAGCAGCAAAGAGGGCCAGAGTTTCTTTGTCTTCCAAATCAATCTCTTCGATTTTTAGATGAATACCTTCTGAGTCAGCCAGTACTTCCTGCATTTTTTGTACAAAAGTTAGGTTACGCAGACCTAGGAAATCCATTTTTAAAAGGCCATTAGATTCAACACCATGAGCATCATACTGGGTTATCAGCATATCCTCACCGTATTTGAGCGGGATATAGTCTGTCAGATCTTGGTCACTCATAACGACACCAGCTGCATGGATAGAGGTCTGACGAGGATACCCTTCAATCTTTCGAGCAATCTCAAAAGCTTTTTGGTATTCAATCTTACTATTGATAACCTGCCTAAACTGTAAATTCTTTTCATAGGCTGTCGTTAGCGTATCTCGAAAACTGATTTTTTTCGTAATATTGGTTAATTCGTACTCTGGAACACCATAGCGTTTGAAAACATCACGAATTGCCTGTTTTGCTCCAAAGGTCGAATAAGTGACAATCTGCGCAACGTGTTGGCTGCCATAGCGATCACGGACATAACGAATGAACTCTGGTCTATAGAGGTCAGGAATGTCGATATCGATATCGGGCATGGTGTAGCGCTCACGATTTAAAAAGCGTTCGAAAATCAGATTCTTTTCAACCGGGTCAATTCCTGTGATATCAAGTGAATAAGCCACCAGACTACCAACCGCAGAACCACGCCCCATTCCCATATAGTAGCCTTGGGAACGTCCAAAACGGAGCAAATCCCAAACTACAAGGAAATAATCGTCAAATCCCATATCATGAATCACAGCCAACTCTTCATTCAGTCGCTCACGATAGATAGCTGAGGTTAGCCCCTTGTCACTCAAGCCTTTCTCAGCTCTCTCTCTAAGTTCTTCTACCGCTGGTTTTTCAGGATTAAAGCGAGGGAGTTTTAAACTTGGGTCGATTTGATAGCTTACATTCTCTATCAGACCTTGGAGATTGGCAAGCGCCTGAGGGAAGCGATTTTTAAACCGTGCTTCCAAGTCTGAGGCTGGTAAAAAGATTCCTTGTTGTGAATGCAGATCCACTTCTCTTAGGCTGACATTATCCTTGACTGCTGACAAAATTTGCAAAACTTGAATATCTTCTTTTTCAAAAGAATTGACTTGATACAGTGGAAGAATGGGTCTGGTAAAAACTTCTTGAGGAGTATCTGGACTAACACCGATATAATAGTCATAGCCTAAATCTAACTGTTCGATCCCCTCAAAATAGGGAACAATAATGGCCACATCCTCGAGGTGGGGGGTGAAGTCAGACCAATTTTTCCGTCCAGTCATTTTTAAAGTGGATAACTTCATCAACTCTTGATAACCTTTAGTGGATAGGGCTAGAAAACGAAGAGAAATATTGTCCTCATCTTTGACCAAGGTCATTTCTAGACCAATTAAAGGTTGAATGCCATGCTTACGAGTTGCTTCTAGAAAATGATAGGCTCCATAGAGATTATCCACATCCATGATAGCAAGGTGAGAATAGCCGTATTCTTTAGCCATTTGTACGTATTTTTCAATTGAAACCACACTTTCCATAAAACTATAAACAGTCTTGGTGTCGAGTTGTGCAATCATTTCTTCTCCTCCTTGCTTTAGATATAGTACTATTATACCATTTTAAAAACTAGAATGAAAAGGTAGAAGATCATTCCTTTTAAAGTGACTTCATCACAGGCCAACAATATCTTTTTTACCTTATTTTTGATATACTAAATTTAGAATATTTCTAAAGGAGAGCGCCATGCGTTTTAATCAATTCAGCTATCTTCACGTTTCTCATTCGCAAGTTTTGCGCGAGTTATCCCAGCTTGGTGTGAGGTTGGCACCAGAACAAGCATCAAAAAAACAACTTGAACAATTTGTCCGCTGGAATTTTTTCACTTATAAAAATACCGACTATCCTTTGTCCGTCTTAGCAGCAGACAAGGAGACTGATCTCCTTACCTTCTTTCAGTCAGATTGTGACCTGACTCCTGAGATTTTTTATACTGTAGCTTTTCAACTTTTAGGATTTAGCTATCTTGTTGACTTTGAGGATGCCGAACAATTCCGTAAAGAAACTGGATTTCCTATTATTTATGGAGATTTGATTGAAAACCTCTACCATTTGCTCAACACTCGTACCAAAAAGGGAAATACGCTCATTGACCAGCTTGTTAGTGATGGACTCATTTCAGAAGATAATCACTACCACTACTTTAACGGTAAAAGCTTAGCAACCTTCTCTACTCATGATGTCATTCGTGAAGTCGTGTATGTTGAGAGCCGTGTGGATACTGATAAAGACGGACTCCCTGATTTAGTCAAGGTCAGCATTATTCGCCCTTGTTATGATGGACAAGTTCCTGCTCTTATGACTGCAAGCCCTTATCACCAAGGGACCAACGACAAAGCCAGCGACAAGGCTCTCTACAAGATGGAAGGGGTGCTTGAGGTCAAACCTGCCCACACCATTGAGCTTGAGGAGCCTGAGATTGATTTTGTCGAACCTCATGGTCAAGCAGAAGTCGTCTCAGAAGCTGAAGAAAAGCTATCTCACATCAATAGCTCATATACTCTAAATGACTACTTCCTCCCACGTGGATTTGCCAATCTCTATGTATCGGGTGTTGGAACCAAAGATTCTCAAGGGCTCATGACCAATGGGGACTACCAGCAGATTGAAGCATATAAAAATGTGATTGACTGGCTTAATGGCCGTTGCCGTGCTTTCACGGATCACACACGCAAACGTCAAATCAAGGCTGATTGGTCAAACGGAAAAGTCGCAACAACAGGTATTTCCTATCTAGGTACCATGTCCAATGGTCTCGCGACCACAGGTGTTGATGGCTTAGAAGTGATCATCGCAGAAGCAGGTATTTCCTCTTGGTATAACTACTATCGTGAAAATGGTCTGGTGACTAGCCCAGGTGGTTACCCAGGTGAGGATTTTGACTCACTTGCTGAGCTTACCTACTCCCGCAATCTCCTAGCTGGTGACTATATTCGTGCTAATGAAGCTCATCAAGCGGACTTAGAAAAGGTAAAAGAGCAATTGGATCGCAAGACTGGTGACTACAATCAGTTTTGGCATGACCGTAACTATCTGCTCAATGCTCACAAGGTTAAAGCTGAGGTAGTCTTTACGCATGGTTCTCAGGATTGGAACGTTAAACCACTTCACGTATATCAGATGTTTCATGCTCTTCCTGACAATATTCGCAAGCACCTCTTTTTCCATCATGGGGCTCATGTTTATATGAATAACTGGCAGTCAATTGACTTCCGAGAGTCCATGAATGCCCTCTTAAGCAAGAAATTGTTAGGACTTGACTCAAGCTATCAACTTCCTACTGTTATCTGGCAGGACAATATCGCACCGCAAAAATGGCAAGGTCTTGATGACTTTGGCAAACAGGATGAACTGCATACATTCTCTCTTGGAACTGAAGAAAAAGTGATTCAAAACCAGTATGATCAAAAGGATTTTGACCGTTATGGCAAGACTTACCAGACTTTCAACACAGAACTTTACCAAGGAAAAGCTAATCAGATCACCATTGACCTTCCAGTAAGTCAAGACATTCACTTAAATGGGCGAGTGGAGCTGAAACTTCGTGTCAAATCAAATACAAACAAGGGCTTATTATCAGCTCAACTGCTAGAACTTGGACAAAAGAAATATCTGCAGCCTTATCCAGCTGTTTTAAGTGCTAGAACCATTGATAATGGCCGTTACCACATGTTAGAAAATCTCTGTGAACTGCCATTTACTCCAAGCGCCCAACGTGTCATCACCAAAGGCTACCTTAATTTACAAAATCGAAATGATTTACTAACTGTTGAGAGCATAGAAGCTGAAAAATGGATGGAAATCCAATTTGCCCTACAACCTACGATTTACAAGCTGAAAAAAGGTGACACACTTCGCCTTGTTCTCTATACAACAGACTTTGAAATTACAATTCGAGATAATACAGACTATCACTTAACTATTGATTTAACACAGTCTTCTATCACCATCCCCTCATAAAAGGAGCCAGCCTCATATGAATAAATCTGAACATAGACACCAACTCATCCGTGCACTTGTAGCTAAAAATAAGATTCATACACAGGCAGAGTTGCAAGCTTTACTAGCTGAAAACGACATCCAAGTCACACAGGCCACTCTCTCACGCGATATCAAAACCATGAATCTATCAAAGGTTCGCGAAGCAGATCATTCTTATTATGTTTTAAATACTGGCTCCATCTCCAAGTGGGAAAAACGCTTGGAAAACTATATGGAAGATGGCTTGGTCATGCTACGCCCTGTCCAGCATCAGGTTGTCCTCAAAACCTTGCCAGGCCTTGCCCAATCGTTTGGAGCTGTTCTTGATGCTCTCAATTTTAAACAAATCATTGCTACCGTATGTGGTGATGATGTCTGCCTTCTTATCTGTGAAAACGCTGAAGAAGCACAGACTTGCTTTGAAATTCTTAAAAAATTTGCGCCACCATTTTTCTTCAATGACTAAAAAATTCCCCGTGATGAATACAATCACGGGGTTCTCTTTTATCAATAACGATAGGCTATTTTTCTTCTTTATCAGCCTTCTCATTGTCTTTTTTTTCTCGTGCCAATCGAAGAGCACGTTTGGGATTAAGACGATTAAACAATTCTTCTAGTTTCTTTTCATTCCATACATCTGCTGCAGAAACAAAATTCCCATCTGCATCTCGGAATGATATCGGTTTATCTCCCATATCAATCTCCTAGTCTACAAATTCAAACTCAAATTTACCGATTCGGACCAGATCTCCATCCTTGGCTCCACGCGCACGAAGGGCTTCGTCAACCCCCATACCACGAAGCTGACGAGCAAACTTCATGACAGACTCATCACGGTCAAAGTTGGTCATGTTAAAGAGTTTCATGAGTTTTTCACCAGAAAGAACCCATGTAGCATCATCGTCACGGCTAATTTCAAAGGCTTTTTCTTCCTCATCAAAGCCATAGTAAGCTTCTTCTTCCATATCAGACTCGTCATAGAGCAAGAACTCAGGAGTCTTATCCAACAATTCAGCTGTCGCATCCAAAAGGGGCGCCAAACCTTGCTTAGTCAAACCAGAAATAGGGAAGATTGCTGGAAGTTCTTCAAACTCATCGTAGTTTGCTGCCAACTTTTCCTTAAAAGTTTTTAGATTTTCCTGACTTTCAGGCATATCCATCTTGTTGGCTACGATGATCTGCGGACGTTCCATGAGACGAAGGTTATAGGATTCTAATTCCTTATTGATAGCAAGGTAGTCCTCATAAGGATCACGTCCTTCGCTAGCTGACATATCGATGACATGGAGGATAACTCGTGTACGTTCGATATGACGGAGGAACTGAGTTCCCAGACCGACTCCCTGACTAGCCCCTTCAATCAAACCTGGTAAATCAGCTACTGCAAAGGATTCACCTGATTGGGTACGAACCATACCTAAATTTGGCACAATTGTCGTAAAGTGGTAAGCACCGATTTTTGGTTTAGCTGAAGTAATGACACTAAGCAGAGTGGACTTTCCAACAGATGGGAAACCGACCAAGCCGACATCCGCCAAGATTTTTAATTCCAGTTGCAACTCACGTTCTTGACCTGGTTCTCCATTCTCAGAGATTTCAGGTGCAGGATTTTTTGGTGTCGCAAAACGGATGTTTCCTCGACCACCTCGACCGCCATGAGCCACGATAAATTCTTGACCATGTGCAATCAAGTCTGTAATGACTTTACCTGTTTCTGCATCACGTACAGTAGTCCCCTGTGGCACGCGAACACGAAGATCTTCTGCCCCACGTCCGTGCATTCCTTTAGTCATCCCTTTTTCACCGGATTCGGCCTTGAAATGGCGGTTATAGCGGAAATCCATCAAGGTACGCAAGCCTTCGTCTACAACGAAAACAACGTTACCACCACGTCCGCCATCGCCACCCCAAGGACCGCCATTCGGGACATATTTTTCACGGCGAAAGGCAACCATACCATCGCCACCATTACCAGCCTTGACCTTGATCTTGGCTGTATCTAAAAACATACTCATATTTTCTTCTCGCTTTAAAAAGGACTGGAAAATCCAGTCATTAGTTATTGTTTCTATCTTAGCAACTCGCTTAGAATCTGCTAAAAGCTCCAAGCGCAGTCGCAAAGATACCAGCAAGGGTTACAAACAACATAATTAGCACGACAAAAAGCGTTACTTTTTCAAACATTGTTTTTTTACGTTTTCCATTATCTCCAAAAGCCATTTGGACTCCTTTTCATTTCTCTTTGTTCTATTCTGTTTCTCTTTTAATATTCGCTAGAAACAGGTGCAATTACCCATAAAATCAAGTAAGCAAGTACCCCTGCCCCATAACAAAAGGCAAGAACCCCCCAAATCACACGGACAATAGTGGGGTCAATATCAAAATAGTGGGCTACACCTGCGCAAACGCCTCCAATTTTTTGGTCTCTACCACTTCTCATAAATCTTTTTGCCATATTTTATTCTCCTATATTTTTACTAATCTCTCCAGTAGTCTCGCATACTGGACAACTGTTTTTTAGACGCCTTCAGAATGCGTTTAGATTCTTTTACAGGTGCGCTGACTGCTTGTTGAGGGAGATATAAAATGGTCTTTAGAAAACGTTGACTCATTGGTTCTCCGTCAAGCAATTCTTGTTCAAAATTATTTGAAATAATAGCATCAAGATAAAACTCATGAACTCGTTTCCCAAAATTCTCAGCCGAAATCTCATACAACTTGTCAGATAATTTTTGCTCATCCATATCTGGAGTGGCGATCAAAGCCTCCAAAATGGCACCTGCAAGCTCCTGCTCTCCATAGTAGAGGGTTCCAAACATTTTGTCACTGATCAAATTATCCAGATAAGGATTGCCATGAGCGATGACAGGAGTTCCACTGGCTAGACTCTCTAGATAAGTCAAACCTTGGGTTTCACTAGTGGATGCAGAGATAAAGAAATCTGCCGCCTTGTAGTACAGGGCTGTTTCACTTGGGGCAATCATTCCAGAAAAAATCACCTGATCTTGAATTTGCAATTTGATTGCTTGTTCTTTCAGACTGTCCAAATAAGGACCGTCACCAGCAACAACCAGTTTCACCTTGTCTTCTTCTTTCAAAACCTGTGCAAAGGCGACTAGAACAGCTTGGATATTCTTCTCAAAGGAGATACGAGAAAGACTCAGTAACATTTTCTCGTCTTCTTTAATCCCAAGTTTAGATCGAAGGGAAGCTAAATTCTCTTCTTTAATCTCTGGTCGTTCGAATTTAGCTAGCTCAATACCAGTTGGGATAACCCGCTTTTCAACCTTGACTTTGTACTTAGATAGCAGGTCCCGAACAATCTCACTAGGACAAATCACTCCATCAACATCGTGAAGGAAGCCCCGTACCAGATATTTTACCATACTTGGCCGAATCAGCATCCCCTTCGCAATATAATGCACATAATCTTCGTACTGAGTGTGGTAGGTATGAATAACAGGAATTTTCAATTCTCGCGCAATCCAAATCCCTAGCAAACCTAGTGAAAACTCTGTTTGCGTATGAATGATATCTAGCTGATACTGTTTGGCAATTTCAAGTGCCTTTGTAAATCCACGATAAGCAAAACGTCGATCCTTAAATGCAAAGAAGGGAACACTCGGAATTCGGATAATTTGCCAATCCTCGTAGCGGTTCACATCCTTATCTGTTGTTGTAAAGATAAAAACTGCATGTCCTTGCTTTTCAAGCTCTGTCTTTAAGGTTCGAATACTAGTCGCAACCCCAGAAACCTGAGGGAAATAAGTGTCAGTAAATAAACCAATTCGCATAAATTACCTCACTTTTTTGCCCAAAGCCGCCTGCTCCCGATAGAACTTCAACCAAATTTCCAGTAAATGCTCCTCGGAATACTCTTTAGAAATCTCTCTAGCTTTTTCTTTTAAGTCTTTCAACTTTTCAGGATGATTTTTGTATTCGAGAATAACTTCTTTCATCTCTGAAACATCACTTGTAGCACGATAGTTCCCTTCAAGAATAACCTTGTATAGATCTAAATCCCTCAACATAATCGGTGCTTCACAACTAGCTGCTTCTAAGATAGTCATGGGGAATAATTCGTTGTAACTTGGTAGCAAGAAGAGATCCGCTAAAGCGTAGAGTTCTCGCATTCGCTCTGGAGAAACAATACCTGGGAAAATTAGATTTTTAGGTGGATTCTCCATGATTTTTTTATAGCGTTCATAACCATCTGTCATCCCACCAAATGAAAAACCACCAGCCCAGATAAATGTAATTTCTGGCAATTCCTCCGCAAGGCGGATAAAGTCATCAATTCCTTTACGTTTCTGAACCTGACCTGCACCGACAACAACAAACTGATCTTCGGCTAAATCCATTTCCTGACGAAGTTTTGCTACTTGGTCAGCTGGCAGTGGATGCCATTTTTCCTTATTTACAAAGTTTGGAATATAGGTTACTTTTTCACGTGGAATACCAGCAGCTACTAAATCCTCGATAAACATGGGATTGACCACCACCAAGTGTTCCATTCGGTTGTAAAATGAAAAAACATAGCGTTTGATAATTCCCTTTAAGAAAAATGGAATTTTCAAACTCCCCTCAAGCGTATCAGGCAAAAAATGCACATAGCCAATTTTTCTCCCAGATCGCTTCTTTTGGAATGTAGATAAATAATAAGGGAAATCAATGGTGTGAAAATGAGTTACATCTGCCTCTACAGGAAGATTCTCCGTAACAATCAACTGGTCTTTGGCATCGCGGTGAAGGAGACTAACCAATTCTCGATAAGCTCCTGACACTCCTTGACCAGCCACTTTTTCACTTGAACTTAGCATATTAATACGCAATTTTTCGTTTTCCATACCTTTCATTATACCATTTTATTTCTAGAAAATCAGCAAAAGAAAGAAGAGACCAAAGGAAAAAGGATAAAATTACCTTATTTTCCAATCGTCTCTCTCATTTTTCTTAGTCTTTATTTAATTCCTAGGGCGATACGTGCGTATCGGCTCATTTTTTCAACCGTCCAAGCTGGATACCAGACCAATTTGACCTCGGTATTGGTTACCTCAGGCACCTCTGTCATCGCATCGTGTATCTGGTCTGTCAAAAGGTCAGCCAGTGGGCAGCCCATAGTTGTCAAGGTCATATCAATTTCAGTGTGACCTGTTTCACCATCAAAACGAATTTCATAAATCAAACCTAGATTAACAATATCAATCCCCAACTCAGGGTCAATTACTTCTTCCAAGGCATTTAAAATGCGTGTTTTGATCGTTTCAATTTGCTCTTCTGTATAAGCCATGTTATTCCTCACTCTTAGTCTTCAATAAAATCACGAAGCGGTTTGCTGCGACTTGGTTGGCGCAATTTTCTCAAAGCCTTAGCCTCAATCTGACGGATACGCTCACGAGTCACGTTAAAGACTTTCCCAACATCTTCAAGAGTGCGCATTTTCCCATCGTCTAGGCCGAAGCGCAAGCGCAAGACGTTTTCTTCACGGTCTGTAAGAGTATCCAAAACCTCATCCAACTGCTCACGCAAAACGATACGAGTCGTGTAGTCTACTGGATTTTCAATCACTTCGTCTTCGATAAAGTCCCCAAGATGGCTATCGTCCTCTTCACCGATCGGTGTTTCAAGAGATACTGGTTCTTGGGCGATTTTCAAGATTTCACGGACCTTGTCAGGTGTCATATCCATACGCTCAGCAATTTGTTCAGGTGTCGGATCTTGTCCCAATTCTTGAAGGAGATTTCGCTGTTCACGGACAAGCTTGTTAATCGTTTCCACCATGTGGACAGGGATACGAATGGTACGTGCCTGATCAGCGATGGCACGGGTAATCGCCTGACGAATCCACCAGGTTGCATACGTAGAAAACTTGAATCCTTTTGAATAGTCAAACTTGTCCACGGCCTTCATCAAGCCCATGTTTCCTTCTTGGATCAAGTCAAGAAACTGCATGCCACGCCCTACGTAGCGCTTAGCGATAGAAACCACCAAACGAAGGTTGGCTTCGGCAAGACGTTGTTTGGCTTCAATATCACCAGCCTCAACAGCTAGGGCCAATTCCTTTTCTTCTTCGTTGGTCAAGAGAGGAACAACCCCGATTTCCTTCAAATACATACGGACTGGATCATTAACCTTGGCAGAAGTTGAGCCAATCAAGTCCTCATCACTGAGTTCTGGTTCTTCTTCTGCACTAAGCACACGCGCACTTGGATTTCCTTCATTATCTGTGATAGAAATTCCAGCATCCTGAATCCGTTGCAAAAGGTCTTCAATGCCGTCTGCATCGAGGGTGAAAGGAATAACCAGACTTGAATTGATTTCGTCATCTGTTGCTGTTCCTGTTTTTTTGTGGTTACGGATAAAGTCTGCTACTTGCACATCAAATGTGGTTACTTCTTTTTGTTTTGTTGCCATTATTACTCCATTCTTCTCTTTTGGGAAATCAATCGTTGCAATTCTTCCAAGGCTGTGTCTGTATCTCCTACATGACTAGCTTCCTGCACTTTCTTTTTAATTCTTAAGTTATCCTTGCTGAGGAGGGCACGGTTTCGAGTCGCTTCGACTTCCACTAGCTCCTGAGGCGACATCTCAGCTGGCAAATCCAGACTAAGCACATGGTACCAAGCATTTTCAACTTCAGGTGTCTGATGAGAAAGCTCCTCTGAGCCTATTTCTCCCTGCTCACTTAATAATTCGTAAAGAATCTGAAATTCTGGGGTATCAAAGAAAAAATCTTCTCTTAATCGATAGTCATTCAAAACAACTGGATTCTCAGCCATCCTATAGAGGAGATGAGCCTCTGCTCTCATGACTGCTGTCAGTTGCCGCGTTACAGGTAAACTAATCGCTGCTGGAGGTTGCTCCTCTTTGACTCTTTCCTGCCTTTGAACAATGCGACTTTCATTTACAATTTGCTCCACCTGCTGGTAATCAAAAGAAGGTAGATTATCCGCCAGAATGTGGATATAAGAATTCTGGGCAGTGATAGACTTTTCTTTGGCGATTAGGGGAGCAATCTTTTCAATGAACTCAATTTGCGCCTGTAAGTTATCACTATTTTCAGGCTTGAGCTGGTGAATATAGAACTCTATAGGACTAATCCGAGTCTTGGTTAAAAGGTAAGCCAGGTCTTCAGCAGAATTCTTTTGTAGATACTCATCGGGGTCCATGGCATCAGGTACTCGGACAACTTCCACTGAGAAATCATTTAATTCTTCCAGAGCTTTGGCTGTCGCTGCCTGTCCTGCCTTGTCACCATCATAGCTGAGAACTATCTTTTTGGTGAAGCGTTTGAGGTGATCAACATGCTCCTTGCTTAAGGCTGTTCCCATGGAAGCCACAGCATTTTCTATACCAGCACGGTAGGCTGCGATCACATCCATGAAGCCTTCCATCAGATAGAGTTCTGTAATCTTACCTGTTCCCTTTTTTGCCTTGTCCAAATGATACAATTCGTAACTCTTGTTAAAAATTGCAGTCGAGCGACTATTTTTATACTTGGCAGTCTGACTATCCGTTTCTTGCCAGATACGACCTGAAAATGCAATAACCTGCCCCTTGTCATTGGTCAAAGGAAAGATGATCCGTCCAAAAAAAGTATCATAAAATTGATTGCCATCTGACAGGTAAAACAGGCCAGAATCCAATAAGTCCTTTTCTTCAAACTTGTCAGCCAAACGTTGATAGAGATAAGTTCTCTCTGCTGGAGCTAGTCCAATCTGGAAGTGCTTCAGAACATCATCTGTCAATCCGCGTTTGTAGAGATAAGCCCTTGCTTCTTCTCCCATCTTGGTTGTCATGAGGATTGCATGGTAAAAGCGTGCGGCTTCTTCATGCATATCATATAGAGCTTGATGAGGCGAAGCCTGTTGAGGACGAGACTGTATAGGCATAGCTAGTTGAATACCGACGCGCTCACCTAAGAGCTGAACGGCTTCCATAAAGGACACACCTTGGTATTCTTCGATGAACTTAAAGACATCTCCTGAGCGCCCACATCCAAAACAGTGATAAAACTGCTTGTCTTCCACAACGTTGAAAGAGGGGGTCTTTTCACCATGAAAAGGACAGAGCCCCAAATAGTTCCGTCCAGCCTTTTGTAAAGAAATCACTTCTCCTATGATTTCGACAATATTGGTATTGTTTTTGATCTCTTCGATGACTCTCTTGTCAACCATAGACAATACCTCCATTTTATCACAGTTTACTTTATATAGTATACTTTATTTCTGAAAAAAAGTAAACCATTTCATACCTTTTGCATGAGACTATTTCATAAGTTTCCAGCTATCATGAAAAACTGTATCTTCTGAGCAAATTTTCTACTCTTTGCAAAGAAATTAAAGACTATTTCACTTGATTTTCGAGGTTATTTTTCAATATCCTGCTAATATACTGACCATCTTTTCTACTAATGCAAGCCGTTGCATAAGTCAATGGTGCTTTGTATACCACTCCTCTATAGGATGGATCAGTCAATATAGGCATAGAATAATAGGCGTTCTTTTTATTTTTAAGGTCAATAAACCATTTACCTCCTAGGTGCTTACGGAAGGTTTCACCGATATAAACGGTCAAATAATCCAACATCTTTCGGTCTGCTATCAAAGCATGGTGGTCATCGTAGTGAGCCAAGATCCAAGCCTCCAAATCATCCAAAGACTGCATGCTATAGTCTAAATGAAGGCCTTGTTCCTCAGCAAACTCCCTAGTAAAATAGTCCATCTTAAATCCAATTTGAAAAATCCATTCTTGAAAATCTTCTTGTGTGTAAGCCATATTTTTATCTCCTTACTTTTATCAATGTTTAAGATTCTTATACTGATTATACTCCAAAGTTAAACTGATGAATAGGAAAAAACAGTAATATTTAAAATTCACCAAAAAACTTAGAAGCAAAAGCCTACTTCTAAGTTTTTAAGGATGCTTGATTTAAAAATTATCTACTCAAAAAGTTGATAGTAATCGGAAATTTTCATCTTGGCTTTTTCATCCTTATTCAAATCTTGGATGATTTGTCCATCTTTCATAACGATCAAGCGATTTCCATACTTGAGAGCATCTTCCATATGGTGAGTAATCATCAAGGCTGTCAGATGATCCTTGCTGACAAAGTCATCTGTTAGTTCCATCAAGGCCACACTTGTTTTTGGGTCAAGAGCTGCTGTGTGTTCATCCAACAAGAGCAACTCTGGTCGCTTCAAGGTTGCCATCAAGAGACTCAAGGCCTGACGTTGTCCACCTGATAGAAACTCAATCGGAGTATCTAGATGCTTTTCAAGACCATTTCCCACTTTTTCAATGGTAGCCTGAAACTCTTCCCTATGGCTTGAAAGTCTTCTAGGAAGGAGTCCTCTCTTCTCACCACGAAACTTGGCAATCAAGAGATTTTCCGCCACCGTCATACGGGGAGCCGTACCCATCTTAGGATCCTGAAAGACACGAGACAAGTACTTAGCCCGCTTTTCAGGTGAAAAATGCGTCACGTCCTCGCCCATGATACGGATACTTCCACTTGTTAAAGGTAAGGTACCTGCAATAGTGTTAAAAAGTGTTGACTTTCCAGCTCCATTCCCTCCTAGGATGGTAATAAAATCATGTTCAAAAATTTCAAGAGAAACATCATTCAGAATGATTTTTTCCTCATCAAAGCCATTTGTGATGACTTTGGTAGCATTTTTTAATTCTACAATTGCTGTCATTTGCTAAACTTGACTCCTTTCAAGTATTTGCTTTTGAAGGTTGGAATCATAAGGCAAACTGCCAAAATCAAGGCGCTGTATAAACGAAGATAACTTGTGTTAAATCCAAGAGCAATCACTCCCCAGACGAGGAACTGATAGGCGATAGAGCCAACGACGATGGTCATGAGGCGCTCTGCCAGAGTCAAACTCTTAAACAATACCTCACCAATAATCAAGCTAGCAAGACCAACTACGATAACCCCGATACCTCGTGAAACATCCGCATATCCTTCTTGTTGAGCAATTAAGGCCCCTGCAAGCGCGATAATCCCATTTGAGAGAACCAAGCCCATGAGTTCCATACGTCCAGTATTGATACCAAAACTACGAGCCATATCAGGATTATCACCTGTAGCGATGTAGGCTTGACCTAGTTTAGTATCAAGGAAAAAGAGCATGAGACCAATAACAAGAGCAACAAAGATTAATCCAGTCAGGAGTTGATTAAGGTCCGAATCAAAAGGCAAGACATCCTGAATTTGCTTGGTTCCAAGAAGCCCCAGATTGGCACGTCCCATGATCATGAGCATGATGGAATGGCAGGAAGTCATGACCAAAATCCCTGATAAGAGGGTTGGGATTTTTCCTTTGGTATATAAGAGACCTGTCGCCATTCCAGCTAGACAGCCCGCCCCTACTGCAGCTAAGGTTGCTAAAAACGGATTGACTCCCTGTGTTATCAAGGTTACAGCTACTGCTCCCCCAAGAGGAAAAGAGCCTTCAGTAGTCATATCTGGAAAATTCAAAATTCGAAAAGTCATAAAGATTCCCAAACCTAAAATCGCCCAGACCATTCCCTGAGAAATAATGGATACTATCATAATCTTTCACTCATTTCTTTCTTTAGTAAAAATGGGAGGAGATGTCCCCAACTCCTCCTTTATCTTTATTCAATCACTTGTCCTGCTGCTTTTAGGACGGACTCAGGAATGGTGATACCAAGTTCCTGCGCTAGTTTTTTGTTAATCACTGACTTACCAGTTGAGAAGACATTAACTGGCGTATCAGCTGGTTTTTCACCTTTCAAAACTTTGGCAATCATTTTACCAGTAGCCACTCCAAGATCGTGTTGGTCAACTACTACAGATGCTAATCCACCTGCTTCTACCATGGCAGTGGCACTTGGGTAGATTGGCTTTTTAGCTGTTTGGTTGCTTGAAACAACTGTTGAGAATGCGGATGCAATGGTGTTGTCAATTGGAACCCAGATTGCATCGACCTTGCTTGTCATTACATTAACTGTTGAAGCAATTTCGTTAGTTGATGGAACGGCAAATGTTTCGACTGTCAAACCTGCTTTTTCAGCATAAGCCTTGAATTCTTCTACCTGTGTTTTTGAGTTATCTTCGCTACTTGAGTAAAGAGCGCCGATTGTTTTGACATTTGGTGTCAAAGTTTTAATCAATTCCACTTGTTGTTCAGCTGGGTTGTGGTCTGACACCCCTGTGATGTTGCCACCTGGTTTTTTCAAATCTTTGACCAAGTTAGCACCGATCGGGTCTGTAATAGCAGCCATAATAACAGGTAGGTCTTTTGTAGCACTAGCAAGTCCTTGAGCAGCTGGTGTTGCAATCCCAACAACAACATCGTTTCCATTTGCTACCAATTGTTTACTCATGGTTGCAACCTTGCTCTGATCACCTTCAGAGTTCATAAAGTCGATTTTTACTTGGTCGTCCTTATAGCCTTCTTCAGCTAGTCCATCTTGAATTCCTTGGTAAATCAAGTCCAAGGATGGGTGACTAACAAATTGAAGGACACCAACCTTAGCAACCTTTTGCTCTTCCTTAGCTACCGGCTTGTTCATAGATGAATAAATCAAGCTAGCCACCACCAATACTGCTAATCCAGCAATAATTCCAATTAATCGTTTATTTTTCATATTTTTTCTCCTTTAAATCACTTGTACTATACTCTTTTCACTTAAAACAAGCGACGCCATCGTTTAAATTCCATCAGTTTCCTCCAACAAAAAAGTCCTCACACAAAAAACTTGTGTGAGGACGTCGATGCGCGGTGCCACCTCAATTATAGGGAATATCCCTATCGCTCTTTCTCGCAATCACGAGTTGCACTGTAAGGTGTGCTCACCGAATTTTTATGATTTCAAATTCTTAAGTACATTCAGCCCAATTTTCATCACTTTCATTTATCTGTTTCCACCAACCACAGATTCTCTAAAAAATGAGTATGATTACTTTCTGAATATTTAAATTATATCATTTTTCAACTACTTGTCAAGCTTATTTTTAGAATTTTTTAAACAATTCAAAAACTTCCCCTTGAAAAAAGAGGAAGTTTGTAGATATCAGCCTGAATTACGTAAACCAGTTGCAATTCCGTTAATAGTTGTATGGATCAGTTTTTCTTCGTCTGCCGACAATTCGCCGCGACGTTGACGTTTGATCAACTCCAACTGGATGTAGTTCAGGATATTAAAGTAAGGCATACGATAGTTTAGGCTGTCTTTTAGGTAAGAGTTTTCTGC
This sequence comes from Streptococcus oralis, assembly GCF_901543815.1. GTDB lineage: Bacteria > Bacillota > Bacilli > Lactobacillales > Streptococcaceae > Streptococcus > Streptococcus oralis_CM. Next base: position 805,831 of record NZ_CABEIU010000002.1, on the reverse strand, counting down.
CAAGAGTTCGTCATAACCTTCGATAGCTAAAATAACGTCCTTAGTCAACTGCCATTCATCTAAAATAGTGTAGTAGATAGCCTGCACTTCTTTATCTTCACAGAGCTTGGCATATTCGAAGGCAATGTTCATGTTAGACTTAGATAAGACCATGTCCACATTAGAGAGCAGAGATTGGAAGAAAGGCCAGTTTTGGTACATATCACGAAGGATCTCAATATTATCAGGATCTTGATCAATAAACTCTTTGAAGCTTGAACCCACGCCATACCATCCAGGGAACATGACACGACTTTGTGACCATGAGAAGACCCAAGGGATAGCACGCAAACCGCCGATTTCAGTGATGGTCTTACGAGCTGCTGGACGCGAACCGATATTGAAGCTTGAAATAGCTTTGATTGGGCTTGATTCAAAGAAATAGTCATAGAAATGTTCATTTCCAAAGACCAAATCACGGTAGATATCGTAGCTGCGGTCCACTACTTGATCCATGATAGCTTCATAACGATTTGATGTGTTAGTATCACTCTTCTTCTTTGTAATCATACGGTTAATAGCTGCAGAAACCAACATTTCAAGGTTATAATAGGCAGCGTCTTTGTTTCCGTATTTGTTTCCAATCACTTCTCCCTGCTCAGTCAGACGGATGCGGTCCTTAATAGACTTGAGTGGTTGGGATGTGATAGCTTCATAAGTTGGTCCACCACCACGACCCACAGTACCACCACGACCATGGAAGAAGGTAACTTTAACACCAAATTCGTCACCGATAGCAGTCAGTTGCTGTTGCGCTTTATATAGAGTCCAACATGATGACAGGTAACCACCGTCTTTGTTGCTATCAGAGTAGCCTAGCATGATTTCTTGGTAGTTGTCCTTTGAAGCAATCCATTTTTTAGCCAAAGGAAGAGAGAAATATCTTCTCATGGTTTCTTCTGAGTGATCCAAATCTTCAATCGTTTCAAAGAGGGGAACAATCTGAACGCGGGCTTTTTGAGCATCTACCAAGCCGACTTCCTTAAGCATAATTGCAAGTTCTAGCATATCGGATACACTTGTTGCGTGAGAGATGATGGTTTGACGGATGACGTTTTCACCTAATTTATCCTTCAACTTGCGAGCGGCTTTAAAGATAGAAAGTTCTTTCTCAAGTAGTTCTGACTTTTCAGCATGAGTTGCTGAGAGGATACGAGGATCTTCTTCCAACTCTTTTAAGAGGAGGGCACATTTTTCGTCTTCAGATAGATCGCTATAGTGGTCGTTGATCCCCGCGGATGCTAACAATTCTGCCACACAAGCTTCATGAACACTAGAATCTTGGCGCATGTCGATAGAGGCAAGATAGAAGCCAAAGATTTCAACCGCCTGCATCAACTCGACAAATTCTCCTGAAATCAGGTACTCACCTTTGTTCTCTAATAGAGAATCTCGGATGGCTAACAAGTCTTGGTAGAATTCATCTGCAGTGGCATATCTAGGTTGAAGATCCTTGTCTTCAATAAGATAAGCCTTGGTTGCCTGCATCTTAGCTTGGATGTCAAAGAGAGCACGACGATAGAGTTCTTTTTCACGATAAATCGAGTTGTCCTGAGACTTCAGCGCCATCTCACGAACCTTGTCACTGACATTCACGATGCTGGTTGAAAGTGAAAATTCACGATAAAGGTTATAAATCTTCTCATCGTAGTAGTTCATGATGACTTCGCACTGAGTCAAGGCTGATTTGTTGAGGGTTTCCGCTGTTACGAAAGGATTTCCATCACGGTCTCCTCCGATCCACATCCCCATTGTAATCGGTTTTGGATGTTGGAGCTCGATACCTTGTTCCTTAGCTAGTTTCTTATACTCAGCCGTCAAACGTGGAACAGCATTCAAGAAAGAACTCTGATAGTACTCCATCACGTTGGTGATTTCGTTGGTTACCTTCAATTTCTTCTCGCGAATCATATCCGTTTGCATGATAATTTCAATGTAACGACGGAGATCTGTGTGCCATTTTTCTTTATTAATCAAGCCGAGTTTGACATCACGGTACTTCCGTAAGAGTGTATGGATATGATTGGTTAAGTCCAGCATACTCTTGCGTTGTACTTGAGTCGGGTGGGCAGTCAAAACTGGAACTACATTCAGCTGCTCCAAAATTGTAGCCGCGTTTTCTTTTTCAGCCACCATCTTAATGGTTGTTGACAGTTTTCCTAGATAGTCTTGGTCCACATTATTTTGGTGATTGATCTCATAAGCCAAATCCACATCTTCAGAGATATTGATCAAGAGTGGAAGGATTGAGAAATAGCGAGAAATATAGATCATTTCCTCGTTTGAAAGGCTGGTCACCAATTTATTAAGTCCTTGATAGTTTTCGCTTGTAGACAAGTCCTTCAACCGCATGATTTTATCAAAAGTCTCAGGCGCAAGCATATTTTTTGTGATGTCTTCTAATAGCTCTGTCAAAATCAAGACTTCTTCTTGGACGACGGCTTTATTGCTATAGTTTTCTAATTTTTGAAGTGACATAAACTTTCCTTTCCATTCAATCCTTATAGAGTAACAGAAGTTTGACCTTCATATTCTCTGATAAGTTTGGCACGTTTTTCACTAGCATCGATATTTAGTACAAAGGCAATGGCTACGGATAAGACCAGAAGGCTATTCCCACCCTGTGAAAGAAAGGGGAAGGTTACCCCTGTAGAAGGAATCAAACCGGAAATCCCACCGATATTGACAAAGACCTGAACAAGGATCATCCCTCCGACACCGATAGCAACCATAGAGTTAAAGGGATCTTTAGCCCGAATACCGACCAGGATGATTCGCAAAATCAAGAAGAAGAGGAGGGCCAAAATCATACTTGCTCCTACAAATCCAAATTCCTCGATGACAATCGAAAAGACGAAATCCGTGTGAGCTTCTGGCAAATAACCACGTTTCTCGATGGAATTTCCTAAACCTAGTCCAAACCAACCACCATTAACCATGGCATAGTAAGAATTTGCGAGCTGGTGTCCTGCACCCGCCAAGTCATTAAAGGGATTAAAGAAGGCACTAAAACGTTTAGCAACGTAACCAAATACAGGAATTTGAGAAAACTTCTCAACGCCAACAAGACGAATGACAGACAAGACTAAAATGGAACTTCCTGCTAAGAGAGTTAGAATAGTCGAGAACCAACGATAGGCAATTCCACTAACTGTGTACATAAGCAGCGACACCAAGACCAGAATGGTCGCATTTCCCAAGTCAGGGAAAATTCCCAAACTACCAATCAAAACCAGTAAAACGAAACGCCAGTCGTTAAAAGCTCGAGGTAACCACTGATTCTGAGTCAAGACTTGGAAATCGTAAACAGCTATCTCATCTTGCTGTTTTGAGAATCGATGGGCTAGGTACCAAATAATGATAATCTTAAGGTACTCTGCAGGCTGAATCGTTACAGGTCCTACAGAAATCCAACCGTAGGCACCATTGACTGGTGTTCCAATTAGCCGAGCCAAAGCTAGAAGAATCATCTCTACAAACATAACGATAAAAATCAAGCGTTCATTTCTTAAAAAACCAAGTTTCAGTTTATAAATTAAGGCAATCAAAACCAAACTAACTACCCAAAACATTCCTTGGTTCCGAGCTAACTGAAGAGCGCTTTTCCCTTCTTGGATCAAGGTAGCACTCGTCGTTGAGTAAACAACAATTAGACCCAAAATCGATAAAAGGAGGTAAGGAATCAAAATGGAATAGTTCAATAGGTGCCTTTTACTAATTTTCATATGTCACCACTCTAATAGAAACAGAGAAAACTGTTCCTAATTCCGTTTTATTTTCTAGTTTTGATTGCTATTATACCATTTTTTCAGAAAGAAAAAAACTCTTATCCTCCAATCCTTCGAATTTTGCTATTTTGCCAAAACTGATCACAAAAAAAAACAAACTTCAAGACGAAGTTTGTATTTTCTTTTTTATTCTGCTGATGAGCTACTGCTTGAGTTTGAGTCTGCACCACCAACGTATTGGGCAAAGATATTTTGGAAAACAGGATCTTTCACTTTAATATTTGCAGCTTGGAATTCTTTTCCGATAACGCTCTGAACGAAAGATGAATCGTTTTGTTTCTGAGCCAGGATGACCGTTTTCAATTTTTCTTTGTAGTCATCTAGGTTTGATGATTTTTCTGTTTTCTTGGTTAGCTTAATAATGTAGTATTGGGTACTGTAGGCTTGTGTTCCAGTCGCTGTGATAACATCAGAGACACCATTCACATCCAAGGCAAAGGCCGCCTTCTTGACTTGTTCTGGAAGTTCTGTTGAAGCAGAGTCAAAAGTGATTTCGCCACCATTTTCTTTTGTCTTGTCATCATTTGAGTTGTCTTTTGCCAACTGAGCAAAATCAGCTCCTTCAGCTTTTGCTTTTTCGAGCACTTCTTTGGCCTTATCTTCATTATCCATACGGATGATTTGCGCTGTCACATCTGGTGTATAAGACTCAAAAGCTTTTTGGTAAGCTTCGTCAGTCAATTCACTCTCAGCGGCTTTTTTAACTGCCAATTCGACCAATTTGCTGGTGCGAATTTGAGCTTTACGAGTCTCAGGAGTCATACCCGCACGTTGAAGTACGCTGTTGTAGCTATCGCCGTATTTCTTTTGTTCCTCAGCAACGGCATCATCCACCTCTTTGTCAGTCACTTCTGAACCATATTGTTTTTCAAATACTTTTTGGATGGTCATATTAAGCAAGACTTGTTGCGCAGTTGGATTGTTTTTGACTTGTTCATAAAATTGGTGTTCAGTGACGACATCACCCTTCATGCTGATGAGATCAGCTCCTTCAGAACTTTTTGAACAAGCAGCCAAAGTCGCTACAGATAATAAGGTAATGGCTCCTGCCAATAGTTTTTTCTTCATGTTTACTCCTTTTATGGTAAGTTACCTTCTCTATTTTACTAAATTGTCTTAAATTTTTCTAAAAATCATTCACTCTCAGGAAGTTGGACATCTGCTACATTTTTTCTCAGCATGAGAATCCCATCCCCGAGCGGAACTAGAGTCGCTGTTAGACCTGGATTGTCCAAAGTTGCGTCGAAAAGTCTTTGCAATCCCTTATAGATTGTGCGCTGGCCACGACGGACTTCCATGATATCCTTGGCAACATCGCCTCCTTGGAAAATATCATCCAAGACAACCACTCCACCGACTTCCAAATGTTTAAGGATTTCAGGTAGAAAGACGATATACTTGGACTTGGCCGAATCCATAAAGACAAAATCATAAGTTTCTGTCAGACTAGATAAAACATCGACTGCATCTCCCTCTAAGAGGGTGATTTGCTTACGACTGTCAAACTGGGCAAAGTTTTCCTTGGCAAAGCCTATCATCTCAGGATTACGGTCAATCGTTGTAATCTTGGCATTTGGCGCATGTTCCGCCATCAAGAGGGCTGAAAAGCCAATAGCCGTCCCAATCTCCAAAATGTTTTTGGGCTGCATGGTTTCCATGAGAAAACGGAAATAAGCGACCGTTTCATGAGGAATGATGGGAATATTTTCCTTGCGAGCAAAAGTCTCCAATTCTTTCAAGGAACCTGTCACCTGCTTTTGACGCTGGCGCATGAACTCTACGATTTCTTCCTTGACGACGGGGCGACGCATATTGTGATTGGCATTTTTACTATAAGACTCTACCATCTTATGCTAATCCCAATTTTTCAACAAGGGCTTCAAACTCGTTCAAGCGACGTTCAAAGACTGCAAAGGCGTCGTTGAGATAGTCTTCCTTCTCCATATCCACTCCCGCTTTTCTCATAACATTGAGCGGATAGTCAGACTTACCAGCCTTGAGGTAGTCGATATAGCGGTCACGATCTGCTTGACTACCATGGACAATCTTTTCAGCCAAGGCTGAAGCAGCTGCAAAACCTGTCGAATACTGATAAACATAGTAGTTATAGTAGAAGTGTGGAATGCGCGCCCACTCGTATTGGATTTGAGGATTGTCTTCCTTGCTGAATCCATAGTACTCTTGGTTCAAGTCAGCGTAGAGTTTATTCAGGAAATCACTTGTCAAGACTTCTCCATTTTGGTCTGCTTGATGGATAGCATGTTCAAACTCAGCGAATTGAGTTTGACGGAAGACTGTTCCACGGAAACCGTCCAAGAAATTATTAAGGATAGCAAAGCGAGTTGCATCGTCTTCCACTTCTTCCAGCAATTTCTCCGTCAAGATATTTTCGTTGGTCGTTGAGGCAATCTCTGCCAAGAAGATAGAGTAATCTCCGTAAACATATGGCTGGGTTTCACGAGTATAGCTAGAGTGCATACTGTGACCAGTCTCGTGTACTAGGGTAAAGAGATTGTCTAGATTATCCTGCCAGTTGAGGAGCATAAAAGCATTTGTATCGTAAGATCCACCAGAGTAGGCACCAGAACGCTTGCCTTGGTTTTCATAGACATCAATCCAACGCTCGCTAAAGGCACGTTTGACACGGCTCAAGTAATCGTCACCCAAGACTGCCAAGGCTTCTTCAGCTTTTTTCAAGGCTTCTTCGTAGGTAAAGCTATAATCTACTGATGAAAGTGGTGTGTAGACATCGTACATCTTGAGATCTGAAATTCCCAAGATTTTAGAGCGGAGTTCAAGGTAACGATGCAAGAGTGGCAAATGCTTGCGAACTGCTGCTACTAGATTGTCATAGACACTTTCTGGAACAAAGTTGGCTGCAAGGGCTGCATGGCGAGCACTCTTATAGTTGCGAACTTTTGCTCGGTAGTTTTGCACCTTAACATTTGTCTGCAAAGTCTTCGCGTAAGTATGTTGGAATTGTTCGTACGTCGCATAGAGGGCTTCATAGGCACCTCGACGCACTTCACGATTTTTAGACTCCATCAAACGGATATAAGTGCCGTGTGAGAGTTGCACTTCCTTGTCCTCATCATCAAGGACGTATGGGAAGCTAATATCCGCATTGTCCAAGATGGCGAAAGTTTCACTAGCAGCGCCAAAGATTTCTCCTGCGCCAGCCAACAATTCTTCCTCACGTTGCGAAAGAACATGGTCTTTCTTTTGCAATAGCTTGTCAAAAAAGTGCTTGTAAACTTGGAGTTTTGGTTGAGCTTCTAGGAAGGCCGCATACTGCTCTTCGCTAATCTCCATAAACTCAGGTTCATAGAATGAAAAGGATTGTTCTAACTGACTGTATAGGGTCATTGCCTTAGCATAGTACTCTTGATACTTGGCTTCACGCGTGTCCTGATCGTTTTTCATATGTGCATAGACATAAAGCTTTTCAACTTGGCGTTCCAAGTCAAGTGAGAATTCTGTAATCTCAAGCAAACTGTCCGCGCTGTCCAAGAGATGCCCCTCATACTGGGTTGCTGTTTGTACTTTTTCAGTTAAATCTTTCAAGGCTTCTTCCCAAGCCTGATCTGTTGGGTAGATCGTTGAAAGATCCCATGTATCTTTTTCATTTATTTCATGTCGTTGTAATACCATAAGATTCCTCCATCCTTTCTATTTTACCACATTTTTTGAGAAATATAAGTGATAAAAGGCTGGTGGATAGAGCTTTTGGCGATTATTTTTCGGATTTTTTTGATAGTAAGCCTGAAAATTTCTATAATAGCTAGCCAAATCCGTTTCAATCTGCAAAAAATCACCCGATTCTATCGGCTTGACTTGAGGATACCAGTCGTCTAGTTGACGGTTTAATAGATTGTCTCCTTGATGATAGGCTTCCTCCTGCTTCTTCATCCAGTAAGGCGTTTGGTAGTATAGTTGTTGGCGAATGTAGTGACAGATAGTTGAATCTTGGGCAACCGTAAAACTAGGCAGTTTTTGTTTTTGATAGGGGAATCGTAGAATTTCCAAGAGATTTCCTTGGCCATAGGGAAATTCCTTGACTTGAAAACGAAGCTTGCCACGTAGGTCCTGATGTAAAAGATATTTAAGTCTCAAAACTTGCTTTTTGAGATCTAGTTCCCAAACAAAGAAACCCATATTTTGACTAAAATAAAGAAATCCCCTTTGCAATTGTGTTAATCGCTCCTTTAACCAGAGTTTTTCTCCCAGTAGCCAGATAACCTGATAGCCCTGGCTGCGGTATCCTTGACTTCTATCGCCTAAAAGCTTTTGAGACAAGGGACTGCACTGAACCTCCAGAGCTAGTTTCTCATTGACGAGAACATCCGCAACCTGCTGAATCTCGGGCAAACTATATTCTAAGGAGACTTGATTGTCCTTCTTGACCCAGCGATAAAGGGCCTCTTTGTTGCCCAAGTGTTCTGGACTTTCATTCTCGAAAATAGCAATACAATCTCTTAACCTTTCATGGGCAAAGTGCGTTCGAATACTCTGTCCTTGGCGTAATCGTAGCCTGCCCCCACAGGCTGGACAAGTATAGACTTGCTTGGTCACATCTTTTTCGAGGGCATTCACCAAATTTCCCTTGGCATCTCTAGCTACAAACATGGTCTACCTCCTTTTCTCATTTATTCGAAAAAGAAATAAAAAAGACTGGAATTCCAGCCTTTCATGATATTATTTCTTATCTTTTTTGTCTCTTAGAGTATTTTTTTAGCATGGGAATGAGATTGGGAATCTGCTCACTTCTAATGACCAGCACGCCGTATTCCTGACAGCGATTGGCATAAACAGGATTGATTTTCCCCGTACAGACAATTAACTTGAGGCAACTCTCTCCAGCAAAATGATTGGCATAGACTTCTAGTTCGTTGATGGCTTCAACTGATAAATCTGTCATCTTGCAAGAGATAAAGGTAATCGAGCGCCCCTTTCTCAGAATGACATCAATCTCATTTTGAACATTGTCCGCCTCTGGAAAGATGCCATTCCAATCAATCTCACCCCCTATCATGCACTCATCAAACAGCTGAGATTCAAGCGCCAAGAGATAGAGATATACCTCTAAAATATGTCCCTTATTGCGGCAAAAAACTTGAGCTTCTTGACTTGGAAAACTGTAAGCTACTCGCTTCTTGTCCTCACTTTCAATACGAATCATCCCCGCTTCCACCAGTAAGGGGATAAGGGATTCTGGGTAGTGATAATACTTGCCGTTGTTATCCAGTATTTTTTCGGTTTCAGCATGCAGGTCATTGGTCTTAGCTAGAGAGAAAAATTGGGTCACTTGGTACCAGTGGGTGGGATTGGAAATGGCAGAGCTGGCTAATTTTTTGATGGCCGAAATTTCTTGAACTGAGTGGATAGGGCGTTTTGATTTGAGCATTTTTCCACCACGCAAGGCTATCAACTGTTGGATGCTTAGGGTAGGAATGTCCAACTCTTCTTTTTCCAACTGATCAGCTACCCACTTGTATTGTTTTCCTCGTTCAACATCCATTGCAACGATGGGGAAGTGGCGATCCAAGCCGTATTGATAGAGGGATAAGGCTAGTAGCGAATCTCCACCAAATACATCAAGGACAACTTGGTCATAGCCTGCTAGGCAATAATCTAACTGGTCCGCTAGTTGTTCTAAGGAGAGCTGACGAAAGGTCACTCGTTGGATATGGGGAACCTCATCCAAGATAAAATGGCGCAGTGAAAGTTTATCGTTATTACTTATTTTCGTCAAAGATAGAAAGAGAATCTCATCACAATCACTGACAAAGGCTTGGTAGACATTCTTTTCCAATACATGCCGATCATACAGTTCCACCAAAAGACTCGTCATTCGACCACCTCCATCATCTACAACTGCTTGCGCTGAGAGTGACAGCAATACAGCTCTACTGCTCAGATTTCCTACTTCTAGTATAGCATAAAATTCTGTTCGCCCCAATCAACCAACGCAAACAAAAACGAATAGAAATCTTGCAAAGTGGTCTCTATTCGTTTGTAAAGATTTGATCTACTTGATTTTCTTAGCTAGCATGGTCGCAAAGCGTAGTTGAATCCGATTGCCATTTTCATCACGACGGTGCAGATGTCCTGGATTTTCATTATACTTAACCAATTCCCAATCCTTGTAGTAGTTTGCCAGTTCCCCTTCTTTAAAGGTGAATGGGAAGTTCACTGAGCAAGGATAATCCTCTGTATCCATGGCACAGACGATGAGGTTGTAGCCTCCAACAGTAGTTTGCTCCTGCATATTTTGGATAATAGCTGGAATGCGGTCTGCTTGTAGAAACATCAGAACAACTGTCGATACGATAAAATCATAGACTTGGCTAATGCTGGCTGAATTGATATCGTAAAGTCCGACAGGCATGTCTAGATCCTCTTGTTCTACGATGCTTTGCAAGATTTCAAGGGACAATTCATTTTGATCCACAGCTGTTACATCAAAACCATTCTGTGCGAGAAAGAGAGAGTTACGTCCTTGACCACAACCCAAATCCAATGCTCTTCCTGGTTTTACCGTTTGAATGGCCTCTAGGACTTCTGAATGGACTGGATTGGTATTGTATTTCTTAGGGAAATAATCCTCAGGTTTACAATAAAATTCCAAGTACCATTCTACATCATCTGTCGCAGCTTCCACTCGGTGCCAGGCTTGCGGTTGCGCCATAGGGTTGTCTGCACCTGCCTCAAAGAGGTGCTCAGCTAGAACTTCCCCTTCTTCGGTCAATTCAATAAATTTGAGGGCTCCTTTTACAACAGTAATCTTGCCCCAAGTCCCGACCTTGGTATTATGCTTTTGCTGAACAGCTTCAGGCATGGTCTGTTTATTCCACAAGGGCATCCGTTTATAGGCAATTAATTTTTCCATTTTACTTCCTCTTCTTAACGCTGGTTGACAGTTTTCATGACACGCGCGATGTCGCGGTTTTGTTCACGACGCTTGATTGACTCCCGTTTGTCATAGTCATGTTTCCCTTTGGCAAGTCCTAAAAGGAGTTTTGCGTAGCCATCTTTGATATAGACTTTAAGGGGAACAAGGGTCATTCCTGTCCCTTTGGTCTCTTGTTCCAACTTTTGGATTTGTTTCTTATGGAGTAAGAGTTTTCGACGGCGTTCCGGTTCCTGGTTCCAAATATTGCCCTCTTCGTAAGGCGCGATATGGACATTGCTCAGCCAGACTTCACCATTTTTTACTTGAGCAAAGCCGTCCTTGAGATTGATTCGAGCAGCTCGAACACTCTTGATTTCAGTTCCAGTCAGGACCATCCCTGCCTCTAGCGTATCTACGATTGTATAGTCGTGGCGCGCCTTTTTATTTTGTGCGACGACCTTTCCCTCGCCCTTTGCCATGCTTGGCTCCTTTCTTAGCTACTTCCTTGTAAAAAGGTTTCTTTCCCTTTTTCTTCTTGTCTTTTTGTGAATGCTTGCGCTTATCATTTGAGCGTCCTGATTTTCTCTTATCTTCCTTCTTATCTGAACGACGATTTGAACCACGCCCTCTGTCACTACGACTAGACTGTCTCAAGCCCTTCTCAATCACATCAAACTCACTTGGAATAAAGGAGAAATCAACCTCACCAGTCATCTTATCCGCTCTTTCAACTCGGATACGAATTTGCTGACCTACACGGAAGGTTGTACCCGATTTCTCCCCACGGAGTGTCAAGTCACGCTCGTTGAAATGATAAAACTCAGGCAAATTAGTGATGTGAATCAAGCCTTCAACTGTGTTTGGCAATTCAACAAAAAGACCGAACTTGACGATACTTGATACAACTGCATCGTACTCTTCTCCAACGTATTCTTCCATGTACTCAGCTTTTTTCATGGCTTCGACTTCACGCTCTGCCTCGATGGCACGACGTTCACGGTTGGAAGACTGGGTCGCAATCTCTGGAATCACTTGCTCAAAATGCTCTGCTATTTCCTTGGAACGCCCATAGTCCCGAATCATGCGGTGAACAAGGAGGTCAGGATAACGGCGAATCGGACTGGTAAAGTGAGTATAATAGTCTGCAGCAAGGCCATAGTGACCGTGATTATGCTCAGAATAGCGAGCCTGTTGCATAGAACGGAGAAGCATCATGGACAATACATCCGCATAAGGTTCTCCCTCAACAGCACGCATGATGTCTTGGAGGGCATCCTGGCTAATCTCACTGGCAGTTCCATAAATTCTCAAACCAAAGCTCGAAGCATAATCAATAAACTTCTGAACTTTTTCAGCCTTGGGCTCCTCGTGAATCCGATAAATGAAAGGTAGATCCAACTTGCTAAAGTGCTCGGCAACCGTTTCGTTAGCAATCAACATGAAGGACTCGATCATCCGCTCAGCAACACCACGCTGACGAAGGACGATATCCACAGGCTTGCCTTTTTTATCCACCAAAATCTTAGCTTCACTGGTATCAAAATTAAGAGCACCACGCTTCTCACGCATGCTTTCTAGCCTTTCATGAAGCTTGGCCATGAGCTCGATACTAGGAACAATTTTCTTAAACTCTTCTCTCTTTTCCTCATCGTCAGCCAGGATGTCATTGACAGCGCTATAGGTCATACGGAAGCTAGTCTTGATAACTGTTTGGGTAATGGTGTAATTGACCACACGACCATGTTTATCAATCTCCATAATAGCAGACTGGGTCAAGCGATCGACTTGAGGATTGAGAGAGCAGATACCATTTGACAAACGCTCTGGAAGCATTGGAACCACTCGGTCTGTCACATAGACAGAAGTCGCGCGGTTAAGGGCTTCCTTGTCAAGGGCAGAGCCCTCAGTCACATAGTAGGAAACATCCGCGATGTGAACCCCGAGTTCGATATTGCCATTTTTCAAAGGCTTGATGTGAACTGCGTCGTCCAAGTCCTTGGCATCGGCACCATCGATGGTAAAAGTAAGCTCACCTCTCAAATCAAGACGCCCTTCCATATCCTTCTCTGACGGAGCATCTGGCACACTTTCAGCTTCCTTAAGAACAGCTTCTGGAAATTCTGAGACAATATCCATGGATTCCAAGACTTCAAGAACGTCAATCCCAGCATCAGTCGAGTGTCCCACCACGTCCAGCACACTAGCGACAAAGAAATCATGTTTCTTACTTGGGTATTTGTCGATAAAGACCTTTAGAACTTCTGTTCCTTCAAGTTTGAGGGCTGGTTTCTTCACATAAATAGGTTGGCTGATTTTCTGATTTTTTGAACGGATATAGCCGGCATACTTGGGCTTTTCCTGATCCAGAACAATTTGGCCGACAACCGTCGTCAGGCTATGCTCTAGGATATCGATAATCTTGGCTTCTGCTGCAGTTCCCTTGTTGCGGTCAGCGACTTTCTTGATGACTACCTCAACGCTATCACCATCAATAGCATAGTTGACATCGTTTTTTCCTACAAAAAGGTCGTCCTCTTCTCCTTCTAGACTAACAAAGCCAAAGCCGTTTTTATGGGCATGAAAAATCCCTTTGAGGGTAATTTCATGTTTCTTCTTCTGGTCTAAGGTAAGGCTACCATCTTCTCCAAATCGAATCTGGTGCTTTCTTTCCATCAGAGACAGGGTTTTAACCAACTCACGGAAATCCTTGGATCCATCCTTTCCGAGAGCCTGAGCTAGGTCATTTACCGTCACTCGCCCCTTCTCTTGCAAATATTCTTTAATTTTATCTTTCATGTTTTCTTTCTAGATTTTTATAATTTCTTTTGATTGATAACTTTAGAAGTGTCATTAAAAATAAAAAGAGGCAAAGACCTAGTCTCGCCCATTTCTTATCTACTTGATAATACCGTCAATGCTAAGGCAATGGCTAGCCAGAAAAAGACTAAAACACCTGTCAAACGTTGCATCACGGCTTCAAAACCACGCGCTTTACTACGTTCAAACAAATCACCCGAGCTGGCATCAAATACATTGCTGGATTGGTTCTTAGTTGGTTGCATGAAAATCGCAATCACAATCACAACAGATAATACTAATAAAATGGTTAATAATAGGTTGTACATATCAAACTCCTTAAAATCCCTATTATTTTACCATAAATTCTACTTAGATTCAAGATGTAGGGTTACTTTTCTTTCCTTGGGACAATACTTTAAAACCTCAATCTTGTCTGGATGGGTTTTGGAGTTCTTACTGGTTAGGTAATTAATACTGCCACAAGAGGAGCATTTGAGATTAATTTTTACTCGCACTAGATTTCCTTTACTTTTAATAATGATCTAAATTGAACTAAGTTAAATAAACAACTGAAAGCCACACAGGCTGCTGTCGCATAAAAAACAGAGTGGTAGCCAAATTGCCCCGCGACTGCTGAACCAGTCATGGGACCAACAACACCCCCAAGGTAGAAAAAGACTTGGTTAAAGGCAAAAATCCTTGAAATGCCTGCTTTGGGAGTCATCTTACTAAGCAATGCATTAACACCTGGTATCAGAGCACCCGTTCCCAAACCAAATAGAAAACGATACAAGCCAAGTTGAATGGGGCTGGTTGCATGGGCACAAAGAAGGTAAATGATGACTGAATAAACCTGCGCTGCAACTAAAAGTCTATGATTTCCCACCTTATCTCCTAGTTTTCCCATCACTCCAGCACTCATCATGCTAGAAAATCCCATACTCGATACTATCAAACCAGATACAAAGAGGAGATTTTCAGTCTGCCCTAAGTCCCGCACATAGAGAGCCAGGATAGGACCAATTGATTGAGCTGAAAATTGAATGACAAAGCTGGTTAAAAACAAATTAATCAAAAGATGAGAGTGTTTAATAGAACTAAACAACTCTTTTGTTGGAATAGCCTTCTCCTTAGCAACTGGCTGAAAATCTTCCTTGATAAAGAAAATGGTTAAGATTGCGGCTAAAAATAGGAAAGCACCCACCAATAAAAAGACATTGCGAATACCAAAAATTTCAGCAATCAAGCCACCTACAAAGGGGCCCGTTAGGGTTCCAGCTACTACTCCAGTTGATAAAGTCCCCAAAGCATAGCCAGACTTATCCTTGGGGACTTGACTGGCTATTAAAGCTGTCGCATTCGGTACGAAACCTGTAAATACGCCATTTAGTAATCTAAGAAAGATTAACCAATAGATATTCGGCACGAAGGCCAAACCTCCCATAGTGATGGTCATGGCAAGGCCAGCTCGAATCATCATGGGTTTACGACCGTACTTGTCAGCAAGAATACCCCAGATAGGAGAAACTAGAGCTGCTGAAACAGCCGAAACTGAGATGGCTAATCCAGCATAAAAAGCAACTTGGTCACTCTCGATTCCCAACTGCTCTACAAAGATAGGCATAAAAGGGACGACCAAGGAAATACTGGCTCCCGTTAGAAAACTACCGAACCAGGCGACACGAAGATTATCTTTCCAACTAATCTCTTGCACAGCTATCTCCTCCTTCAAGTAACCTCACTACTTGACCCACAAGCTGATCACGACTGCCATTATTATCTAATATATGACTCGCCAAACTTTTCTTTTCTTCTAAAGACCACTGGACTGCCAGACGTGCTTCAGCTGATTCCTTAGAAAGGTGATCCCGTTTCATAAAACGTTCTAATTGGATATCATAGTCAACATAGACCAGCCACGTTTCATCAAACCAAGCACTGTAGTCCTGTTCAAAAAGTAGGGGAATATCCATGAAAAAAACCATTTCTGTCTGGGCTAACTGTTCTCTCAGTGCAGCCAATTCCTCACGAATAATCTCCCCTTGGGTTTGCTTAGACCATTCTTGTTCTTCTGGATTTGAGAAGATGAGACTAGCCAGGAGAGGGCGATTTAGTGCTCCATTTTCTAAGATAATTTCCTTCCCAAAGTGCTGAACTAAGAGCTGATAAAGACGACCACCAGGTCTTTGTAACTGGTGGACAAGTTGGTCAGCGTCGACCACTTGAAAGCCTTTCTCTCTTAGGAAATTTGTCACAGTTGACTTCCCAGAGGCAATTCCTCCTGTGATTCCAATGATTTTTCCCATCAGCCCCTCCTTTGACACTGAGGACAAAAATGAGTTCCTCGTCCACCGAGCTGGATTTTCTCAATTAGAGTTCCACAGCGTGAACACTCTTGACCAGCCTTATCATAAACTTGATGAAAATCCTGCATGGTTCCATCTTCCCCAAAGGCATTGGTATAGGTTCGAATGGTGGAACCGCCCTTTTCAACTGCCTGTCTCAAAACAGCAATGGTCTGGTCATGAATAACCGACGCTTCTTCTGCTGTTAAACTCTGAGAAGATCGAGCTGGATGGACCTGTGCTTGCCAGAGGACCTCATCCACATAGATATTGCCAAGGCCAGCTACCAAAGTTTGGTCTAGGAGATGGGATTTGATAGGCTTTTTAGATTTGACTAGGGCAGCTTGAAAGACCTGCAAATCAAAGTCCTGCTCTCTTGGCTCAGGACCTAATTTTTTAGAAATAAAGTAGGCTTCCAAAAGGTCAGGGGCCAGCAGTTCCATAGTACCAAACTTGCGTACATCCTCATAAACAAGCGTCCCACCATCCTCAAACTGGATGAAAACATGGGCATGCTTACGTTCAGGAACCTGGTCCGGATAGTAAAAATACTTGCCTTCCATCCGCAAATGAGAAATCAAGACCTTGTCTGTTAGGTAAAAAAGCAAATATTTTCCACGGCGTCCCATTGACTCAATTACTTGACCAGCTAGTTCTTTTTGAAACTCTTCCAAATCCGTCTTAATCATCTTGGGATAACGAATCTCTAGGCTAGAAATCTTCTTTCCCAAAATCAATTTTTCTAAGCCACGACGAACCGTTTCAACCTCAGGTAATTCAGGCATCGTTCCTCCTTCTGTAAAAACAAGAAGCAGGCATGAGCCCACCTCTACTTAGTATTCTTTTTCATTATAGCCAAAGTCAGCTAGGTCCAGCTTTTTATCACGCCAGTTTTTCTTGACCTTGACCCAAGTTTCTAGGAAAACCTTGTCCCCTAGCATGAGTTCGATATCACGACGAGTCATGGTCCCAATTTTCTTGAGCATATCGCCACCTTTTCCGATGACAATACCCTTTTGGCTATCTCGTTCAACCATAATGGTTGCACGGATATGAATCTTGTCTGTCTCTTCATCCCGCTTCATAGAGTCGACTACTACGGCAACTGAGTGGGGAATTTCTTCGCGCGTCAAATGAAGAACTTTCTCACGAATCATTTCTGAAACCAAGAAGCACCCATGTTTTCTTATCGCCTCGCAACTGTGGAAGCACACGACCCTCCTCGTCTGCCAAAATTCCACCAGCAAAATTCAGTATAACCTTATCATACCTCACCTTGGAGCGAATATAGGAAATATAGTCTTGGGTCATATTTAATACTTTCTAATCTAAATTTTCAATATCATTTATAAAAAACGATAGCAAGGCTTTTTCTTTAACTCTTGAGACACCTAAATCATTTCTCATTTCATTCATTAGTTGTTCTGAGATTTTGAGTAATTTTTTACCATCCGAATCAGACGTAGCAACTTTTCGAAATTCCATCCAATTTTCGACAACTTTTCTAGAACCCCATAACGTTATTTCTTTACTAAATTTTATCAAATCTGCAATTTGTTCCTCAGATGGATATTGCGAATTTTCTTTATCAGATTGATTTATTTTATATATCATTTCAACAAAATGATAATAAGCCGTTTCACGTTTTTGCGTTAAATATTGTAACCTAGTCTGCCTTATATCAAAAATCACTTTAAATGTAGTCGTAGCAATGGTGACAAATCCTGTAATAATCGCAACAACTATGATTGCATTATATGTTTTTAGAATGGAGAACAACGTCAAAAACCAATTGAAAGAAAAATACAATACCCCTAAAATTAGTAGCAGACCTAAAAAACCTAAAAAAGTATTTTTTTTATTATCCTGCATAATCTCACTTTATTAATCCCTTCACTTTACATAGAAATTTTTAATCATAAGAAGATAACCAACCCAAACTCCTCGACTTATAACTGATCATCAAGCTACTCTTAAGTTTTAATACTCCTTCTTATTATAGCCAAAGTCAGCCAAATCTAGCTTTTTATCACGCCAGTTTTTCTTGACCTTGACCCAAGTTTCTAGGAAAACCTTATCACCTAGCATGAGTTCGATATCACGACGAGCCATAGTCCCAATTTTCTTGAGCATTGCGCCACCTTTTCCGATGATAATGCCTTTCTGGCTATCGCGCTCCACCATGATGGTTGCACGGATATGAACCTTGTCTGTCTCTTCATCCCGCTTCATAGAGTCGACTACTACTGCAACTGAGTGAGGAATCTCTTCTCGAGTTAGGTGCAAGACTTTCTCACGGATCATTTCAGAAACCAAGAAACGCTCAGGATGATCTGTGATTTGATCAGCTGGGAAATACTGGAAACCTTCCTCAAGATTTTCACTAAGGATGTCAATTAGACGAGAAACGTTATTTCCCTGAAGGGCTGAGATTGGGACAATCTCCTTAAACTCCATTTGATTACGGAAGTCATCAATCTGAGCCAGAAGTTGGTCTGGGTGGACCTTGTCAATCTTATTGACCACCAAAATAACTGGAACCTTGGCAGCTTTCAGACGCTCGATAATCATATCGTCGCCCTTACCACGTGGCTCATCAGCTGGCACCATGAATAGAACAGTATCTACTTCACGCAGAGTACTGTAGGCAGATTCCACCATGAAATCCCCAAGGGCTGTCTTAGGCTTGTGAATCCCAGGTGTATCGATAAAGACGATTTGCTCCTTATCTGTTGTGTAAATCCCCATGATTTTATTGCGCGTTGTTTGCGCCTTGTCACTCATAATGGCAATCTTTTGCCCCATGACGTGATTCAAAAAGGTTGACTTTCCAACATTGGGACGTCCTAAAATGGCTACAAAGCCTGATTTAAATGTCATAATTTCCTCTTACTGTTTAAAATAGTATATCCCAAATGCGTGGGAGAAAGATAAGTGCACCTGTCACTGCAGCAAAAAGAGAGACAACTAGCACGGCTCCTGCTGCCATGTCCTTGGCTTTCTTTGCCAACATAGAAAAGTGATAGTGACTGGCTAGATCCACCACATTTTCAATAGCAGAGTTAATAATCTCAAAGGCTACTACCAAGAAAATGCTCATCAGGAGAAAGAGCCATTCAATGCGTGACACCTGAAAAACAAAACCTGCAAAGATAACTACTAGAGCCGTCACTGCATGTTTTCGCATATTGCGTTCTTCCTTGAAAGCAGTCAGAATTCCTGTAAGAGCAAATTCTAAACTAGATACCAGGTCACGATTTTTCCATTTTCGTTTATTGTCTTGTGAGTCCATAGGCTGTCAAAATTTCTTCTTGTAAACCGAACATCTCCGCTTCTTCTTCCGGAGTGTAGTGATCGTAGCCGTTAATGTGTAAAAAGCCGTGTACTGCCAAGAAGCCCATTTCACGCTCAAAGCTGTGACCGTATTCCTCAGCCTGCTCATGCGCTTTATCGATAGAGATGAACAGTTCCCCAATGTAGGCATCAAACTCGGACATCATTTCTGCTAATTCAGGATTTTCAAGCAAATCCTCTTCGTCAAAGGAGATGTCCAACTCTGGTTTATACTCAAGGCTAATGACATCTGTCGGACGATCCGTATCACGGTACTCGAGATTGAGTTCATGGCTACGCTCGTTAGTCACAAAAGTGACTGCCATCTCCTTGTCTTCTTTTCCTATTTTTTGGGCTGCAAATTCCAAAATTTCTTGGGTTTGGTGCAAGATTTCTTGTGAAACTTGACCAGTTTCATCTACCATTTCAATATACATGTACTTCTCGATTCTCTTTACTTGGCTTTATTATACCACATTTCCATGATTTTATTCTACCTTTTTGATATAATACTATGGAATACAATCACAAGGAGAGAACGATGTCATTTGACGGATTTTTTTTACACCACATGGTTAAGGAATTGCGAAGAGAGTTGGTCAATGGTCGCATTCAGAAAATCAATCAGCCTTTTGAACAAGAGTTGGTCTTGCAAATCCGTAGCAATCGCCAAAGCCATCGCCTGCTCCTCTCTGCCCATCCCGTTTTTGGGCGCATCCAGCTAACCCAAACGACTTTTGAAAATCCAGCCCAACCTTCTACTTTTATCATGGTTTTGAGAAAGTATTTGCAGGGTGCCCTGATTGAGTCGATTGAGCAAGTCGAAAATGACCGTATCATGGAAATCACAGTTTCCAATAAAAATGAGATTGGGGATCATATTCAGGCTGCCTTGATTATCGAGATTATGGGCAAACACAGCAATATTCTCCTCGTGGATAAAAGTAGCCATAAAATCCTCGAAGTTATCAAACACGTCGGCTTTTCACAAAATAGCTACCGCACCTTACTTCCAGGATCGACCTATATCGCTCCGCCAAGCACCGAATCTCTCAATCCTTTTACTGTCAAGGATGAAAAGCTCTTTGAAATCCTGCAGACCCAAGAGCTAAAAGCTAAAAATCTTCAAAGTCTCTTTCAAGGTCTAGGACGAGATACGGCAAACGAACTGGAAAGTTTATTGGTCAGTGACAAACTATCCACTTTCCGAAACTTTTTCAGTCAAGAAACCAAACCATACTTGACAGGGATTTCTTTCAGCCCAGTTCCTTTTACGAATCGTGTAGGAGAGCCTTTTGCCAGCCTTTCTGACTTGCTAGACACCTACTATAAGGACAAGGCTGAACGCGACCGCGTCAAACAGCAAGCCAGTGAACTGATTAGACGTGTTGAAAATGAACTTCAGAAAAATCGCCATAAGCTGAAAAAACAAGAAAAAGAGTTACTAGCGACAGACAATGCTGAGGAATTTCGCCAAAAAGGAGAATTGTTGACAACCTTCCTCCACCAAGTGCCTAATGACCAAGATCAGGTTACCTTGGACAACTACTACACCAATCAACCTATCACCATTGCGCTTGATAAGGCCTGGACTCCCAGCCAGAATGCTCAACGCTATTTTAAACGTTACCAGAAACTCAAAGAAGCTGTCAAATACCTGACTGAACTGATTGAAGAAACCAAGGCAACTATTCTCTATCTGGAAAGCGTGGAGACTGTGCTCAACCAAGCTGGACTGGAAGAAATCGCTGAAATCCGTGAAGAATTGATCCAAACAGGCTTCATCCGAAGAAGACAGAGAGAAAAAATCCAGAAACGCAAAAAACCAGAACAGTATCTGGCGAGCGATGGCAAAACCATTATCTATGTCGGTCGAAACAATCTTCAAAACGAAGAATTGACCTTTAAAATGGCTCGCAAAGAAGAACTTTGGTTCCATGCCAAGGACATCCCTGGAAGCCATGTCGTCATCTCAGGAAATCTTGACCCATCTGACGAAGTCAAGACAGATGCGGCCGAACTGGCTGCCTATTTCTCCAAAGGGCGCTTATCTAATCTAGTTCAGGTGGATATGATTGAAGTAAAGAAACTCAACAAACCAACAGGAGGAAAACCCGGTTTTGTAACCTATACCGGACAAAAGACCCTCCGCGTTACGCCAGACCCAGAAAAAATCGCATCTATGAAAAAATCCTGATTTCACTTGAAAACAGGATTTTCTTTTACATTTTACTCTGCAATCAAGATTTCCAAACCAACCTTCATCATATCGGTGAAGGTGTTTTGGCGTTCTTCTGCAGTGGTGTCTTCATCTGGATTGACCAAACTATCGGAGATGGTCATAATAGCAAGTGCATCAACGTGGTGTTGGGCAGCAAGATAGTAAAGAGCTGCTGCTTCCATCTCCACAGCCTTGACTCCCCATTTACCAAGCTCGATGTTCTTTTCAAAATAGTTTGAGTAAAAGACATCTGAAGACAAGACGTTCCCAACGTGGGTTGTCATACCGAGTTCTTTGGCGATATGGTAGGCCTTGTCTAGCAAGTCAAAACTTGCAATCTGTGGAAAATCATACTGTGGCCAGTCGTTGCGGATGATGTTTGAGTTGGTTGCAGCAGCCTGTGCCAAGACCAATTCACGGACGTGAACATCTTCATTCAAAGAACCAGCAGTTCCCACACGAATCAATTTCTTCACACCGTAATCCACAATCAACTCACGCGCGTAGATCGAAATGGATGGCATCCCCATCCCAGTTCCCATGACAGATACACGATGCCCCTTGTAAGTACCAGTGTAGCCAAACATGTTACGCACTTCGTTAAAACAAACAGCATCTTCAAGGAAGTTCTCCGCAATAAACTTAGCACGAAGAGGATCCCCAGGAAGAAGAATTTTATCAGCAATTTCACCCTGCTTAGCAGCAATATGGATAGACATAATTTATAATACAAAGAGCGACAAGAAAACGACTGAAAATTAGGAATCTGACGAGAAATCCTGATTTCTCAATCAGATTATCTATTTTCCGAGTTTTCCGCTCGTGTTCAAATTAGAACACCTTGCTCTACCTTTCTTTATTGTATATTTAGGATAGCGACAGATAACAAAGTAAAAATAGGAAACTGACGAAGCATCGTAGATGCTAGACAGTTTATCTTTTTTACATAGTTCTCCGCCCGTATTCAGTTCAGTGAATACAGTTAACCCATCCTTTCTTTATTCTAAAAGTGATACTACGAAAGATACCAAACCCGTCAAAAAGCGAAGAGGAAATAGGAGTTGGGTGCAATGAGCGATGCTCGCTAGACCAACTATCTTTTTCCCACTGCTTTTAGGGAGGGTTCAATTCCTTTCTTTCTTAATTTTGATGACAAATAGGAGAACAGCACGGGTTCAATTCAAACCCAAACTACCTACCTTTCAATTTTTTTAGAAAAGTTTTCCGCTCGTGTTCAAATCTGAACATCTCGCTCTACCTTTCTTTTTATATATTATATAAAGTTTAAAGAGGGGTAGTATTAAATACTTACTACACCTTTTGATTTCATAGTAAGATGATTCCAAGTTCTCTTCCAAAGTTGGAATCCCGCCTTTCTGTAGTTCCTAGTTTACCAACGAATCTAAAAATGCATACAGTTTTGCATTCATTTCAGAGTAATCGTTTCCACGTAATTCTTCTGGTGTTTGAACAAAAGATAACTTTTCACTTTGCTCTCTTAATTGCTCCTCACCATCCGCAGTAATTAAGAGTTCTACTACTTCGGGATCAAATTCCAAATGGGCCTGAAATGCATAATGCTTCGGACTAAAGCGAATAATTTGGCGTGGACAACCTTGACTCGTCGCAAGAACAACAGCATCCTCTGTCAGCCCTGGCATATCACCGTGCCAGTGGCCGATTTCTAAGGTTTCTCCGAACAAGCTGACATGAGGATCTGTTAGGCCTTGCATCGTCAATGTCACAGGATAAACGCCGATCTCGCGCTCTGGACTATGTTCATACTTCGCACCATAGGCAACAGACAGGAGCTGCGCACCAAGACAGACACCAACAATATAAATATCTGCAGCAATCGCTTCTTTCATAAAAGCAAGCTCAGCCTTAGGGTCATAGTATGGGAAGTTTTCTCTATCCTCATCAGGAGATTGGGGACCACCCATGACAATCAGAAAATCAATCCCGTCAATTGTTTCAGGAAGAGGTTCTTTTTCATAAACCTTTGTTGATGTAATGTGATGACCTCGTTCCAGAGCCCATTTTAGATAAGCACCCGGAACCTCAAATGTTTCATGCAGTACAAAATGTACCTTCATTGTCCTCTCTCCCATCTCTTTCGAATCACATAAGACATTCCTGCCGCTAGTACAAGCGGTATTGTCAAACTCCAAGCCTGTCCAGTAAATCCAATGGTCAGAGCAATCGCTGTCAGAGGAGCGTGTAAGGTCGTCCCTAAAAAGACTGTTGCTCCTAGTAGCATTCCTAGAGCTGGATCCAGATGGACACCAACTACTGTCAAAAGCAAGGTCACTAAGTAACCAGACCCAATCCCCAAGGCAAATGATGGTGTCAAGGTTCCCCCATAGGCACCATTGCGTAAGAGGAGATAAACCAGAAGCCCCTTCATTGCAAGAGCCAGTGGAAGATAGGGAACAGGCTGGTGAGATAACAAGGCTTGCGCTAGTACCTGACCATTTCCCATAAAGATAGAGAAAAAGGATACAAGGCTCCCCAACACTAGAAAGGCTAGAGGAAGAGCCCAAAGGATCGTCTCATCCTTGCGCCGTTTGCGATTAGCTTGCTTTGTTAGGAAAGAAAAGACCAGAGCAAGCGGAGTAACCAAGAGAGCAATCAAAATAGCCTGTAGAAAACTGCTGAGCGACCATGAAACTGCAGACAGGTGATAGAGGACATCATGACCAACAATAGGCTGAACAATCCAATTTGCCAAATAGGTACTTGCCAAAACTAGCAGAATATTTTGCCAACTATAAGCAAGTCCTAAGGTCTCAAAGACGAACAAGCTACTGGCAAAGGGAACCTGATAGACCGCAGCTAAACCGGCTCCTGCTCCACATGCAATTAAGACTTTTCGATCTTTTACAGTTAGGAAAAATTCTTTCGCCAAGCGACCACCTATAAGAGCACCAACCTCGCGTGGAGCAGCTTCTTTTCCGACCGAAGCCCCCGCTCCAACAATCACGATCTGCATGACTGCATGAAGTAGGTGGGGCAAAGGAACTGGATCTGTATTTCCAACTAAGTCGATTTGCTTTCGAATAGACTGAAGCTTATAACGTCTCTGTAAGACATACCAGAATCCTGCTGCCAAGCACCCTGTCACACACAAGACGAGGAATCTACGGAGACCTCCAGCTTCTTGGAATTGTTGGAGCAAATCCGAACTAGCTTGGCCAAAAGCCAGACTTTGCACACCTTCTAACAGATAATGGCAGGCAATGCCGACTAGTCCAGTCGCTATTCCCAATGATAAAGTGGCTAGAAGCAACCTTAGTACGTAGGGCAGACTTTGGAGTCGTGCTTTCATAGGATCACAATTCAGCAAGAATCGCTTTAAGCAATCCTTTGAAGTCGCCTTTGACACGCTCTGTCACTTCCACAACTTCTTCGTGGTTGAGTTCTTCTTGGAAACCAGCAGCATGGTTAGTGATACATGAAATTCCTAGAACTTTCAAGCCTGAGTGGGCGGCCACAATAACTTCAGGAACAGTGGACATACCAACTGCATCTGCCCCCAATGTCTTATAGGCACGAATCTCTGCTGGGGTTTCATAAGTCGGACCTGTTACACCAATATAGACACCTTCATCAAGCTTGATACCGAGTTTTTTAGCCACTTCATGGGCAGTAGCACGGTATTCTGGTGTGTAGGATTTAGACATATCAGGGAAACGTGGACCAAAGTCATCCAAGTTTTCACCCATCAATGGGTTTTGCCCCGTCATATTGATATGGTCTGAGATAACCATCAAGGTACCAGGACCAAATCCAATACCTCCAGCTGCATTGGTTACAATGACACCTTCACATCCGAGAACTTTCATCACACGTACTGGGAAAGTCACGACTTCAAGAGGATTTCCCTCGTAGAAATGGAAGCGACCTTGAAGAGCCAAGACTTTTCGACCTGCAAGGTCACCATATACCAATTTACCAGCGTGACCAACTACTGTAGAGCGACCCCAGTTTGGAATCTCAGCATAGTCTACTACAACTGGATTTTCGATTTCTTCTGCCAATTCTCCAAGTCCTGATCCAAGGATTAGACCGAACTCAGGCGCTTGGATTCCCTTGTCTTTCAGGAAAGCAGCTGTTTCCTTGATTTTATCTAAAAATGTCATTGTGTGTCTCCTTTATTATTTTTTAACATTTGACCGATTTTGTCAAAGGTTTTGGCATTGCGAATGGTGATGTTGCGATAGAAAGGCATCTTGAGCAAGTACTTGTGATAGGCAGTTGCATAGTAGGATTCTTCAGAGAATTTCCCCCAGAAAATCCCAAGTCTTCCAAAATGAACCACTTCATCTTTCAGTTCCAAACTTTCAACTTTCTCAATGACTTGAGCCACATCCAAGCCCTCCGTGTAAAAGAGGACATCCTTTCGTGCCAAATCTTTGGTCCACCATTCAGGAAGATTTTCAAGTTCCGCTTCAAAGTCCTCTAGACTCAGCAAAGAAAAGCTCTGGATAAATGGATAATGGACTTCAAAGAAAGCCTCTAACTTTTCAACCAATCGGGCTTTGGCATCTGTCGAAGTAAAGAAGATATTGCCACTGTTAATGTAGGTTTCAACCTTCTCCAAACACAACTCTGTCAATTCTTGACGAAGTTGCGCCATGACAACTTTATTTTTCCCACCGACATTAATACCCCGAACAAGTAAAGCATAGCGCGTCATCTTATACCAATTTATCTAAGAAACTTTCCCCAATCATGGCAGTTTCAACACCAAAGTTATCGGCAACAGTCGCTGAGATATCTGCAAAATGTCCAACTGGAATGACACCATTTCCCTTAAAGCTAGGGCTGTAAGCTAAAAGTGGAATATATTCACGAGTGTGGTCAGTTCCAGCATAGGTTGGGTCATTTCCATGGTCCGCTGTAATCAAGAGAAGGTCGTTCTCTCTCATGGCTGCGATAATTTCAGGCAAGCGTTCATCAAACTCATGCAAGCAATCACGGTAACCATGAGCATTGCGACGGTGGCCGTAAAGGGCATCAAAGTCAACCAAGTTTGTGAAAGAGAATCCTTTTTCAAATTCAGCAAGTCCCATGGTCTTCAATAGTGTATCAATTCCGTGGCTATTTGACTTGTTGTGTCCCATGTCATGATTGATTCCTGCACCGTTAAAGATATCATTGATTTTACCCACAGCATAAGTATCGATACCTGCTTCATTGAGTTTATCGAGAACAGTTGGAGCAAATGGAGATACGGCCAAGTCACGACGATTTGCCGTACGAGTGAAGTTACCTGGTTCACCCACATATGGACGGGCAATGATACGACCTAGAAGAGCAGGACGCTCAAGGGTAATCGAACGAGCATATTCACAAATACGATACAATTCATCTAAAGAAATGATGTCTTCGTGGGCAGCAATCTGCAAAACTGGGTCAGCTGAAGTATAGATAATCAACTCCCCAGTTTCCATCTGACGTGGTCCAAAATCGTCGATAACAGCTGTTCCTGAGTAAGGTTTGTTGGCTTCACGAATGACCTTACGTCCTGAAAATTCTTCGATTTTTGTCAAGATTTCTTCTGGGAATCCGTTCCAGAAAGTATCGAAAGGCTCGGTAATGTTGAGTCCCATGATTTCCCAGTGACCAGTCATGGTATCCTTACCAAGAGATACTTCTTCCAATTTTGTCACATATCCTGTTGGATGGCTTTCTGCTGGTACAGTCTTCAAGGGAGTTTCGCGAGGAATATTTCCTAGACCGATTTTAGCCATGTTTGGGACATTCAAACCAACTGTTTTTGAAATGTGTCCTAGTGTGTCAGAAGCTCCATCTGGAACCCCTGCATTAACAAAGTTATTGGCATCTGGCGCAGCACCGATTCCCACAGAATCCAGTACCACCAAGTGAATACGATTAAATTTTGACATAGTCTGTCTCCTTATTATGTTGATTAGTTTGCTTTTGTTGAAGTTAAAATCCGAACACCATCTCGTCCAGCAACGATGACCTTATCCACCATTTGGTTGAACAAGCCATGCTCTACGACACCAACGATATGGTCCAATTCTTGCCCGAAGGCAATTGGATCTTCAATGACATCCAAGGCTAGGTCAATGATAAAGTTCTGCATATCGGTCACAAAATGTTGACCGTCTTTTTCACGAAAACTTGGTTTATAGCCAGCTCGCTCAAACCGACGAAAGATCTGTTCCGCGCCATACTGAACCACTTCTACTGGCAATTTAAAAGCACCTAGTTTCTCTACCAGCTTGCTTTCATCTACCACCCAAATGTATTCTTTTGAGGGCGTTGCGACAACCTTCTCCATCAGAAGGGCACCACCACCACCTTTGATCCCGTTGAACTGGCTATCTACTTCATCCGCTCCATCGACTGTCACATCGACAAAGTCCACTTGATCAATCGACTTGAGCGGGATATTAAGACCTTCGGCCTGTTTACTAGTAACACTGGAAGTCGTCACAGCAGTAATCTGCAAACCTTCTTCCTTAATCCGATGACCGATTTCTTCTACGAAATAGTAGGCAGTTGATCCAGTACCGAGTCCAACAACCATACCATCCTTGACAAACTCAGCAGCCTTGATACCTGCCATCTTTTTCAGATTCTCCACTTAAACACCTCCATTAAAGAGCTACTTTTATTATAACATGTATCCGTTTTTATTTCATGAATACGCTTGAAAAACCCGAACATTTTTATTTCGGGTTTTGGTGTCCTATTTAACCATATCTGGATCGTAATCATAGAATCCTGTGTCCAGGAAACGGTTTTTAGGGTGAAGTTTACGAACTTCTTCATCCAGCAAAAAGGCTTGATCATGGCTGAAATTCCCCTCTTGAATCAAGCCACGCGCTTGAATAAAGAGTTTAGCAATTTCTACAAAATTCTGACCTGGGGTGTAGAGCCCCTCAAGTTTCCAGTGAGTAAAACCATGCTCCACCAATTCTGTCAATTTGGTCATCAAATCAAGGTCGTTGTTGGCAAAGATGTGGGTACCATGATTGTCTTCAAAGATGGAATAATGGCTTTCTGGGTCACTCGGCTCTGCCAAGAAGAGATCACGTTTACGCGTCTTTTCATCATCGATATGCGTAAAGTTATAGTAGTTTTGTAAGAGCGGACGTTTAGAATGGTGAATGACACTAGCTCCGTAAACCAACACTTCAGCAGGAATTTCCAAAATCTCGGGCATCTTGAAAAGTTCAGCAGATGGAATTTCACGGGCCAAGACAGCCTCAGATGCGCCAGCCTTTTGACCCCAGAAGTTAATCTGACGGCTACTAGTCACCATAGTTGAAGCATCGTAGATGGTTTTAAAGGAGTAGCCATCACGGTTGACCACGTAAAAGACACCTGCGTCCCCAACAGTAATATAGTCTGTCTTGATTTCTTCCAAGAAGTCTAGGAAAGGCTTGATACGGTCCATCATATCTTGGTGCATGAGGGCATTAACCGCGACAATCAGTTCCTTGCCTGCTTCATGAACGAGATTAGCGATAGTGCGTAAATCTTCATAACTAAAGGTTGTTGGCAGACGAAGGCCAAAATCTTTCTCACCAACATAGATACGATCTACGCCAGCTTCGAGTAACTGTTCAACTTGTTCAATACTTTCAGCAGTTGCTGTAATGATAATCTTTTCCATAAGAAAAATTATACCACATTTCTCAAAAATCAGCTATGGGTACTAGGAGTTTTATAAAAAGTCAAAGTCATTTTTTAAAGGTTGCAATCAAAAAGTGAACGGTAACTTGTACCATTCACTCTTTTTTTATGCATGTGTTTCTTCAACTAGGTGGCCATCGTTCATGACATAAATTCGGTCAACCTTATCAAGAAGACGAGTATCATGCGTAATCATAACAACTCCTCTGCCTTGTTCATGAGCAATGGCAGCCAGCATCTCCGTTACTTGGTAGGCACGCTGGGTGTCTAGACTGGCTGTTGGCTCATCTGCAAGCACAATGCTTGGATTGTTATAGAGCGCTCTAGCAATCGCGGCACGCTGACGTTCGCCACCCGATAGAGCTTTGGGATACTGATCTTGAACTTTTTCCAAATCCAACAAGTCAAAGAGCTCTTTTCGGTCACTTTTACTATTTTTTCCCTTATCTAGTCTGTCAATCAAATCCAGCTGTTCCTTGACTGTTAGAAAAGGAATTAGGTTTGAAGCCTGGAGAATGAAACCAAACTCTCTAAAACGGAGATCTGTTTTTTCCTTCTCCGTCAAACTGCCTGTTTCCTTCCCTTTGACTAGAATCTTTCCACTCGATGCTTCCTGAAGTTGTCCTAAAGTTGTTAGAAAGGTCGTCTTTCCAGAGCCAGAAGGCCCAACGATAGCAACGAACTCTCCTGCATTTAGCTGAAAATTCGTCTCATACAGGGCTACGACTTTCATCTTGCCTTCTCCGTAGGTTTTTGTCACTTGATTCATTTCAATCAATGCTGTCATACTATTCTCCTTATCACTCTGCAATTGCAGTAATCGGGTCCACCTTTAGCAAGCGTGGAAGTGAAATGACACCACCTAGAAGGGCCATCAAGGAAATTACCAAGCTTAGGACAGAGTAGGCTATCCAACTTGGATAGAAAAAGAAGGTAGCTGGTAAGACTAAAATGACTCCTCCGATTGCCAGCAAGGCTAACGCAATCCCCATACCAGCTAGGAGGAAGATTTGACAGAATAGAGACCATACAATGGTTTTGATCTGTATCCCTTGAGCCCGCATTATTCCATAAAGGCCTAGTTTTTGTATGGTAATGATATAAACAAAAATCCCCACAATCAAGCCTGTGATAACAATCATAGCGAGAATCATTCCCGAAAATACATTCACCTGAGGTGTGTAACCAGGAATTTTCGATATCATTTTTGGAATGGAAATCTGTTTCAGACCATCCCCGACCACTTCTATGTCATTTTTCAATACCAAGGCAGAGATGGAACGATTGGCTTTCAAGGTTCCTTGTAAGGTCCAATAAGTTGTCAGACTCGTAAAGACAACCGGCTCGGTGAAAAATTTATTTCCTTGAGTCAGGCCTACAATCTTGTAACTTGACTCGCTACCATTGAGCTGAATGGCATCACCTAGCTTCATCCCATAGTTCTCAAAAGACTGATCCACAACAACCTCATCATCTCCTTCAGGATAACGCCCCTCCGTCAAACTAGGAGAGATGAAAGAGTCCCAGTCTTGGGCAAAAATGGAAACATTGACCTTTTCACTACCATCGACTAGATTGGTCACAGCAAACATATAGCCCAATGGAGTAGCCTCTTCAGAACTCTTATCCTTGTAGTCCTTTTCAGGAATAAAAGATGCTGTCAAATTATCATTTGCGTAGTCGGATAAAACCACACCCGTCGCCTGCCAATTATCAATAGCTGCCCGGTTGTTTCGCACAAGACCAAGAGCTAGACTGGTCATAAAAAAGACCATAAAAGCGATAAGAAAAATGGTAGTTAGAATCAAACTATATCGAAGTTTGTTTCGTACTATTTCTTTGATAGCAAGATACATGCTTATCTCCTTTAACTTTCCCCAGAGGTAGCAAGAAGGCCACCCAATCCTATAGACAGAATCTCTGTCCTTCCATCCATTCAAAACAACTCCTACCTATTCTTTTAAAATGAATCAAGGTAGCAACTCAACAAATCATCTTAGGAAAAAGCCTCAGCTTGCTATCAATTTATATAAGTTATCCTTTCCTTTCTCAGTATATTTATAATAGAGAAAGTCAGGTCATCTGTTTTAAGTGTAACATCCATGCTATCACTTTCTCTAGTGGGTGTCAAGAAGAGTGACTTAGAAGATGATAAGAGACTTTAGCAGTTTTGTAACCATTCTGTAACAATTCTCTGCATAAAAAATGATAAAATAGTTGGGTACTGTTAAGGAGAGAATCATGCCCGCAAGAAAACTAGAAGCTTATGAGTTTGAACAAATTCCAGAATCGAAACAAACTCCGCTTTATCAAGATTATACACCAGAAGCCCCAGTCGGCCCTAACCCAAAAGAGATTTTATTTTTTGTCAATATCGCTTGTTTTTGTATTTTTATGGTGCTTTTTAGCTTTATCTTTTTAGCCTTAAAGTTTAACACAGCTTTGTCCTTTATCGCTGCTATGGCAACAAGCTTCGCACTTTTACAACTTCAACGAAAGATAATGAAACGAAAATTTTCAAAATAAAGGTTGGTACTACTACCAGCCTCTTTTCTAGTGATCAAAAAAGACAGTCATCTAACTGTCTTTTTTATTTATTC
This sequence comes from Streptococcus oralis, assembly GCF_901543815.1. GTDB lineage: Bacteria > Bacillota > Bacilli > Lactobacillales > Streptococcaceae > Streptococcus > Streptococcus oralis_CM. Next base: position 774,140 of record NZ_CABEIU010000002.1, on the reverse strand, counting down.
TTACGTTTTGAAGGAGACTGAATAGCGATCTTAACTTCAAAAATTGTTCCTCTAGGTTTGTTATCTTTTACGCTAATCGTTCCTCGTAAGGCATCTACGATCTGCTTGGCCAAAGATAGTCCAAGGCCAAAGCCACCTTTCTGACGGGTTCTCGCCTTGTCTACACGGTAAAAGCGGTCAAAGATTTTCTTCTTGTCAGCAGCTGAGATTCCAATTCCGTTATCCGTTACTGTAAGATAGAGGTGGCGATCTGTAGCATAAACCACAAACTCAATTTTTCCATCTTCTTCGGTATACTTGATGGCATTGTCAAATAAGATGGTCATGAGCTGTTTTAGGAGCAACTGATCGGTCATGAAGGGACGATAAATCCGATTTTCGTAGTTAAAAACTCGATCATTTTCAGAAGCAATCAACTCATAGTTAGAAAAGGCTGTTTTAAAGAATTGCGGAGAAACTTCTGCTATTTCTGGTTTGATTCCATCATCTCGACGTGCAAGGTTGAGAAGATTGGTCGTGAGGAAGCGCATGTTGCGAACTTCTTCAAGACTCGAAGCGATACTTTCGCTAGACTCCATAATTGTTGCTTCTGGTTTTCGAAAGAGAGTCTCTAAACGATTTTGTAAAACAGCCAAAGGCGTTCTCAGTTCGTGACTGGCATTTTCAACAAAGGACTTCTGCTTTTGCATACTTTCCAGTAAAGGTTTGACACTGACACGTGCCAGATAAACACTGGCAATTAAAGACAGGAGCCAGAAACTGGCCATGACTACAACAATTAAATGCTCGTGGTTTTGGCTGATTTGCTCAAGCTGGCTAGTATTGATTAAAACCGCCGCATATTTGACATTGCTTGAAACAGTGGACGAATTTGTTTCCATCAAGATCATTCGGTAGGTTTCTTCCTGACCATAGCTATTGAAAACTTGGATTTGGCGAATATGATTCAATTCTTTCTTGTCCAGTTTGATCTTGTCTAAACCTAAAAAGCGATTGCCCAGTAAGAGTTGGTTAAAATCCTTGTCAAAGAGCAAAACTTCGGTATTGGAGCTAACATTGGGTTTGATTTCAGCCTTGCTGGCATCCGCAGTTGCGGGTTGGATGTCCTTGACCTCCTCAGTTGCCCGATTCAGGGCTAACTGGATAACAGCTTGGGGACTACTACTAAGGGCTTGGAGTTTTTCATCTACAGAAGTGTAGAGACTCGAGTGCATGACCTGGAGGATAATCAAGGTCATAGCAGAGAAGATCAGGGTGAACACTCCAAAGTTTCGAATGAAATAGCTGAAATCATCCGCATACCATGTTTTTTTTAGTTTATTGAACATCTTTTAAAATATACCCGACACTACGCAAGGTTTGAAGGTTTTCAGCAAAGGCCGTTCCCTTCAATTTCTTACGAACTTTTGAGACATAGACTTCTACAACGGAAATAGTCGTATCGCTATCAAATCCCCATAGACGGTCAAAAATTTGCGTCTTGGGAAGAATAACATTTTGATTTTGAAGGAAGTAAACCAACAATTCAAACTCTTTTCCGAGCAGTTCCACAGGAGTATCTTCCACTTTCACTTCATTCGTTGAAAGGTTGACGACAATATCTCCATAGGTCAAAGTGTTTTCATTAAACTTACCTGAACGTTTGAGAAGGGCTTGGATCCGCATTTTGAGTTCTTCTAGGTAGAAAGGCTTGGTGAGGTAGTCATCCGCTCCCAACTCAAAACCATGTCCCTTGTCATCCAAACTTTCTTTGGCAGTCATGATCAGAACTGGTGTTGTAATTCCTTTTTCTCGCAACTCTTTCAAGACTTGGAAGCCATTTTTTTCCGGCAACATCAGATCAAGCAAAATCAAGTCATAGACGCCACTTTCAGCTTCGTAGAGACCTTCTTCTCCATCAAAGACCTGCATGACATCTGCAAAATCATCTAAAAAGTCAAATACTGAGTTTGACAGGCCCAGGTCATCTTCTACTAATAAGATTTTTATCATCAGAAACTCCTCCTTGTTATGATTATTATACCAAAATTGCCTTAAAAAAAACTCAACTCTCTCTTCTTTTAAGATAGAAAGTTGAGTTTTTGTTTACATTTTGAACGAATTAAGCTTTAGCATATTGGGCTACAACAGTTTCTACTGCTGCTTTCTCACGCTTAATCAAGTCAACACGCGCTGCGATATCCTTGATACCCATACGAATGTTACGGCTTAGAGCTAGGTCAGAAAGTTGTGGCTCAAAGAATTCCTTGTACTCTGCCAAGCGTTGCTCAGTTTTAAAGATGTGTGATGGGAAGATGACAAAGCTATCAAAACTCATGTCGCCACCGAGGGCTGCCTTGATCCAATCCCAGTTTTCACGCGCCCATACCCAAACAGTTTCTTGAGTCGCTTGGTGTCCAAGGAATTGGAGGTACCATGAAGAAAGGTCTTGTGGTTTCACAACAAACTTATCCTTCCATGAACTAATCAAGGTTTGGATATTGTCAGCATCTGTACTGTAGGCAAGAGCAGCTGCCAACTGGCGTTTGAAGACAGCATCTGTGGCATGAGTGTAGAGGTCCAGATAAGTTGCGACCAAGTCTTTGGTCTCATGGTGTTTCATCTCATTGATAAGAACTTGAGCACGGATGGCTGCTGGAAGTCCTGCAAGGTTCTCCTTATGAGTTGCAAAGATTTGGCTAGCGACTTGACTAGCTTCTGCATCATTTGAGCGAATCATCATAGAAACGGCCAACTGACGAACCAATTCATCCTCATCTGATTCTCCGTCTTTGGCTTCAAAGCCAAGACGGTCATAGTTATGACGAGCCAATTTAGCAACCAGTGCTTTGAAGGCTGTTTCAGCATCCGTTCCTTCATCGATAAAGCGCTCAAGGGCTGAAATCACTTGAGAAACAACTGAAACCACAAGGTAAGACTCTTCCTTAGCAAGTTTATCAAGGACAGGGAGCAAGTCCGCATAAGAAATATGTCCTGCTTCTGCAAGCAAACGACGTTCTTGGACGAATTGTAGTTTACTTGTGTTATCAAGTGTCTCTAGCTCAGCAAGAACAGCATCTAACAAGTCTCCTTGATAGTCTGTAATGTAGTGAGCTGTATTTTCAGTATTGAGACGAAGGGCTCCTTTGTTTTCAGCAAGAAGAGCTGCGTATCCAGGAATTTCGATACTTTCAGTTTCAAGTGTATCTGGCAGACCTTTCCAGTTGCTGTTAAGTGGCACTACCCAGAGACGGTTCTTGTCTTCGTGCTCACCGATGAAGAATTGTTTTTGTGAAATCTTCAAAACATCATTTTCAACTTTGACAGTGAGAACTGGGTAGCCAGGCTGTTCCAACCAAGAATCCATGAAGGCTGCGACATCTCGCCCTGATGCTTGTCCGAGAGCATTCCAAAGGTCACGACCAATGGTGTTGCTGTATTGGTGTTTTTCAAAGTAGGCATGCAAACCTTTAGCGAAATCAGCATCACCTAGCCAACGACGAAGCATGTGCATGAGGCGACTTCCTTTAGCGTAGACGATAGCTCCGTCAAAGAGGGTATTGATTTCATCTGGGTGTTTGACTTCGACATGGACAGACTGAACGCCATCTGTCGCGTCACGTTTTAATGCAGACGGAACACCACCTGTTTGGAAGTCTTCAAAAATATTCCAACTTGGCTCGATGGCATCCACACAGACGTATTCCATCATGTTGGCGAAGCTTTCATTGAGCCAAAGGTCATCCCACCATTTCATAGTCACGAGGTTTCCAAACCATTGATGGGCAAGCTCGTGGGCGATAACAAGGGCAACTTGCTGACGGCTGGCAAAGGTAGAGTTCTCATCCACAATCAAGTAAACTTCACGGTAGGTCACAAGACCCCAGTTTTCCATGGCACCAGCTGAGAAGTCAGGAAGAGCGATGTGAAGTGATTGAGGGATTGGATACTTAACTCCATAGTAATCTTCGTAAAACTCGATTGAGCGAACGGCGATGTCTAGTGAGAAATCAAGGTTAGATAGTGGGTGAGCTTTGGTTGAGTAGACACCTACGAGGGTACCGTTTTTAGTTTTAGCGGTCACCCCTTGCAAATCACCTGCTACAAAGGCTAACAAGTAAGAAGACATGCGAGGTGTTGTCTCAAACTTCCAGATACCTGTTTCCTTGCGTTTTTCCACATCAATCTCAGGCATGTTTGACAAGGCTACTTCACCTTCCGCTTGGTCAAAACGAAGAGAAAGGTCAAAAGTTGCTTTGGCTTCAGGCTCGTCCACACATGGGAAGGCTTCGCGCGCAAAATGGCTTTCAAACTGAGTAGACAAGACTTCCTTCTTGACTTCATCAACAGTGTAGTAAGAAGGGTAAATCCCTGTCATGTTGTCTGTAATTTTTCCTGAAAAAGCAATAACCAATTCAACTTGACCAGCCTCAGCCAATTCGATATGAAGGGCTTCATTGTCATGGTCAACTGTAAATGGACGAGCTTGATCCGCAACTTCTACAGAAGTGATTTCCAAGTCTTTTTGGTGAAGGGAAATACGGTCACTCTGTGCTTGACCAGTAATGGTCACCTTCCCAAAAAACGTCTTGGTCTCACGACTCAAGTCTAAAAATAAATCATAGTGTTCAGGAACAAATTGCGTAATAAAATGTTCAACTGCTTGCATAGTTTTCTCCTATTCTAAGTTTAAGAGTTTTACTCTTCTTCAAACAAACTTATTATATCATGTTTTGCTTAAGAAAAAAGGATTGGACGGTAATTTCCAAAACTTTCTTCCTTCTGCAGTCTAGAGTGGGTAGACCTTGCGAAATTCTTCTAAAACAACCTTGCTGTCAGGGGTAAAAGTCAGTCCTGCCTCCCTCAGCCACTCGGTGAAAAAGTCCTCATGAACCTGACGCCAATAGGCTAAAGATTTATCCCCCTCCCCTTCCTTGTAGGCATGGTCAGCAGAAACTTGATGAAAAGGCTGAACGGAAACCTTGGTAATTTCGACAATGCAGACAGCCTGATCTTGACTGTCTAAAATAACATCGAAGGTCCCTTCTTGCGGAAGAGGTTCGTCCTCTAGAGCGTAGAGGTCGTAGGCTGAGGCAGTTGCCGTCTTTTCGCCTCTTAAAACCAAATCTGCCAAGAGATCGGCTTCCATTCCAAAAGCCCAAGCATCTATCTCATCTCCGATAGAGGGGTTAATTTGCTTGTAAATATTCCACATTTCTTGAGGTATCATGGGTTGCTCCTTTTATTTGAATATACCTTGACGATTTAACTTTAACATATTTTCCATGTAGAGATTTAATGTAGCTGAAATTTCTTTTCTAGAAATAATTCTTCGTATAATCTCTGATTGTCCTTTACTGATATCTAAAACATCATAGTTTTCATTCACGAATAAATGCAACTTCATTTTATCAATAAAGTATTTAAAATCTCTATTAAATCGCTTTAACCAAATCGCTGTCTCTTCACGTTGATAGGCAGGCATCATGGGAGTCTCTTTTCCACTAAAATAAGATTTCAAATCAAATAATAAGCAATCAATTCTATCTAAATATTTAGTGTAGCGATACGTATTGATGGTTGGTGCTTTGTGTTTAGGCCACAAAAAATGAAGGTTTAAATTGGAACGAACAAGCTCATAATCTTTTCTCCACTTTTCATAATCATTTTCGTGAAACTGAACAATTTGCTTTCTACCACAAATAATATCAGCAGCAAGTCGAATATTTCGTCCTTCAATCTCGTCTATCAAATGATCTTTTCTAGCAGGGATTTGAAATTTATTACTTAATTCTTGATACAAAGTTCTGTCACTTGCATCTGGATCCTCACATAAATGATCAAATAAATATGGGATGTAGTTTGGATTGTTCTTCTTCAAAAATTGATAAAAATCACTCTGATAAAAAGCATCACATCGTTTTAAGTTTTCTTTGATGATTTCCATCCAACTCCTCCTACTTCAAAGACCAGCCACCATCTATTGTCAAGATTTGTCCTTGCATGGCGCTCGCTTTTCCACTTGCTAAGAAAAGGCTAATCTCTGCTACTTCCTCTGGCTCGATCCAGCGCTTGATGGGTGTTTCACTAGCCACCCAGTCTGCCAATCCACCTGGTTCAAAGTCTGCAGCAGTCATAGCTGTCTTAACAGCTCCTGGAGCGATACCAAAGACCTGAATCCCAGCTTCTGCATAGTCTAGAGCCAACTGCTTGGTAAAGCCAGCCAAGGCATGCTTGGAGGAAGTATAAGCGTGTCCACCGCCACCTGCTAGGCTCGAAGCAATCGAACACATATTGATAATAATTCCTTTTTTATTTTCCAGCATTTTTGTCAAATAATGTCGAGTTAGCTCAACAGGAGTTATGTAGTTGATTTCAAAAATCTCTTGAATTTCCCGCGCTGATTGTTCCAATAGGGGCTTATAAGCATCCAAAACTCCTGCAGTATTACACAAGACATCCACCTGAGGGCACCAGTCAAAAACAGGTTTCAAGTCTAATGTCAAATCCCTCTGTAAAAAGTAGAAATCACCCTGTAAGAGTGGATTTTCACCTTGGTCAACTCCATAAACTTGATACCCCTTCTCTAAAAAGAGTCGAGCTTGAGCCATACCAATCCCTGAACTTACTCCCGTAATCAATACACGTCTAGTCATGGACTTCTACCCAATCCGTCGCCAAAACATCACAAGGTGTCGGGCTCCACATGGAAAAACCTTCCCCTTCTCCATACACATTGATTAGGAAATAAGGCGTCACCTCAAGAGCTACACCATTTTGCTCAATGGTATCAAAAAGTTGGACATAGTTTTCAGCACCTCCCCAACCAGTTCGTACATATTTTTTCTTGGCCTTTAATCCAGGCAGGATTTCTTCAAATGTCATGATGTTCTCCTTTAATTCTATATTCTTCATTTAATTATAACAAAAAACCGAGAACCAATCTATCATGGTTCCCGATTTTATTCTTCCTTAATCTCTTCCACCAAGTTTGCTATTGATAGTCATCATGATACTGGCAATTTTCTCTCCCCAGTATGGGTCAGAAGCATAGCGTACATTCATACCAGAAGCTTTGTTCCCAAGGTGGTCTCTTCCGCGGTCAATATAGTTCTCACGAATCCACTTAGCCGCGCCGAGGATCCCCTTATCCACATCATCAAATTTTTTGGCTGAGGCATATGGGCTCGAATCATAAGCCGCAATTCCAAAGAAATTATTCTTATCCTTGGCAATCTGGCTCCGTCCCCAAGCACTCTCAAGTGCACTATGAGCCATTAAGTAAAGAGCATTTACACCATAGCGTTCCTCAGCTTCCTTAAAAACAGCTCCCTTACCAGCGAGGCGACTATCCCGAATATTCATCAAAGAATAAATTTTATCCAATTCAGCTGCGCTGTAATTACTTGGCTTGGTCAAATTTCTAAAGAGGAAAGGATTTTCAATGGTAAAGCCATCAAAATGAATTCCATCAGTTGAATAATATTTCTTACCAATGGTCATAGCTGAGCTATGTGGCGCAACACGAAGACTCACATAAGGTGATAACTCATGGTAAAAATACTTGCCATCACTTGTATAATGAGGGACAAATTCACTATCTTTATCAATAGCTACTAAATCACTTTTATTCATGAAGCCGGATAAACCAGAAATATTGACTGGTATTTGACTATCTTTTTTAGATTGGGCATCCCCAAGTGAAACTATGGTTCCTTGCGATACATAACTCAATCTTTCACCAGAAGCGCTATAAACATAAGCAGTAATTGGTTTCACTTTGTAATATTTTGCCTCTGAGATCCACTTCCCATTATTCTGGAAGGAATACTCTTTGCCTTTGATCTTAAAAGTACCTGTTACGTATCGACCATCATCTTTTAGATAGTACCAAGCATCGTAATCTTTGTCAAAAATCCATTCATTTTTGGCCATATAGCCACCTGATTTAAGGTAGTATGAACCAATCCATTCATGGGAAGCGTAGGCCCCATCTGACTTCAAGTAAAACCAGCTATTGTAGGATTTATCAAAAATCCACTCTTTTTCCGCCATAGCGCCACTATCTTTCAGATAGTAGTCACTTTTCCACTGGCTACTTGCCATCACACCATCGCTATTGAAATAGTACCATGCCCCTTTGATTTTTTCCCATTTATTACGAGAAATTTTTCCCGAAGCTGTAGCATAGTACCACTTGTCAGATATTTTCACCCAATCATTTTCTGCCATGGCACCATTACCTTGGAAGAGATAGTCATTATAGATGGTGCGACTAAGCATGACACCATCTTTATCAAAGTAATACCAGACACCTTCAATCTTTTCCCATTTATTGCGAGAAATCTTGCCTGAAGCTGTTGCATAGTACCACTTGTCAGATATTTTTACCCAATCATTTTCTGCCATGGCACCACTACCTTGGAAGAGATAGTCATTATAGATGGTGCGACTAAGCATGACACCTTCTTTATCAAAGTAATACCAGACACCTTCAATCTTTTCCCATTTGTCGCGAGAAATCTTTCCTGAAGCTGTGGCATAGTACCACTTGTCAGATATTTTCACCCAAGCATTTTCTGCCATAGCACCGTTACCTTTGACAAGGTAATCATCAACTATGGTATTACTGAGCATAATGCCATTTTTATCAAAGTAATACCAAGTGCCACTAATTTTTTTCCAGTTTACGACAGGCTGGTTATTTTCATAAAAACGCCAGTTTCCTTGTTCTTTCTGCCAACCTTCCTTGATAACTTCCTCCTTTTTTTCCTTTTTGGAAGGATTTTCCTCTTTTACAGCTGGCTCTTTCTTCGCCTCGACTTTAGGAACTTCTTTCTTGGGAACAGCTTCTTCTTTTTTCTCGACTACATCTGTGGTCTGAGTTTTTTTCGTAATCTGAGATTCTTCAGCATATACAGATGTCTTTGCAAATCCTGCCATAGAAAGAACGACAGTACTTGCAAGTAGTATCTTCTTCATTTTATTCTCCTCAGTAGAAAACGATCTACACTATTACTATTTTATAAAACCTATTGTAACATAGTTGACTAACGGAAATATTACAAATTGATGAAGATTCTATGTCTTGTTGAGAATAAGGAAGACCTAGTTTATCTCAGACTGGCTTTAACTTCTCGACGGAGATCTTCCAAGCTGCTAATGCCATATTTGTCCATGACTTTTGGCAGATGTTCGATGATATCAGGACAAGCATAAGGATTGGTAAAGTTGGCTGTTCCAACTCCGATGGCAGATGCCCCAGCCAGATACATTTCAAGCGCTGCTTCAGCCGAATCCACTCCTCCCATTCCAATAATGGGCAGGTCTGTTGTTTGAGCTACTTGGCGAATGAGTTTGAGGGCTACCGGAAAAACTGCTGGGCCTGACATCCCACCCGTTCCATTGGCCAAGATTGGTTTTCTAGTTTTGAGATCAAAGCGCATACCGACTAGAGTATTGATCATGGTTAATCCACTTGCTCCCGCATCTTCAGCAGCTTTTGCGATGGTGACAACATCCGTCACACTAGGGGTTAACTTAACATAAACTGGTACATCAGAGGCTTCCACAGCTGCCTTTACCACTTCATAAGCTAGATCAGGATCTTGCCCAATCAAAAGCCCATGATTGCCGTGATCCACATTAGGACAAGAGATATTGAGCTCGATAGCTTTTACATTTGCCGCCTTGGAAATTCCTCGAGAAACGGCAGCGTACTCTTGTTTTGAAAAGCCTGCAACATTTGCGATGATAGGAAGCGTAGGATACTCTCTTTCCAGCCAAGGCAATTTCTCAGCTAAAACAACTTCTAAACCTGGATTTTGCAAGCCGATTGCATTGAGCATACCAGCAGGTGTTTCTGCCACCCTTGGAGTTGGATTGCCAAAACGGGGTTCAAGTGTCGTCGCCTTGATCATAATGGAGCCTAAAAGGTCCAAATCATAGTACTTGACATACTCTTGACCAAAACCAAAACAGCCTGATGCTGGTATGATGGGATTTTTCAAGTCCAAGCCCGGTAGAGAAACTTGTAAGCGATTTGTAGTCATGACTTTCTCCTTATAACACAACTGTTCCTGTACGGAAAACAGGGCCATCTTCACAGACACGTTGACTGACTGTCTCACTATCTGGCACTTTTAGTACGCAGGCATAGCAGGCCCCCATCCCGCAAGCCATACGAGATTCTAGAGATAGATAGGCTCTTGGGTGGTCATAAAACCTTTGATTGATGTACTTCATCATTCCTGGAGCCCCACATGAGTAGACGGCGTCAAACTGTTTTTCTAATTCATTGATGACGACTGACACATTTCCCTTGATACCATAAGAACCATCATCTGTCGTTACAAAGACCTGACCATATTGGGACAATTCGGTTTCGAGAATAACAGCATCCTTAGTCGCAAAACCGAGGACAGTCACTACTTTTACTCCACGCGCATGCAATTCCTTGGCTACCTCGAGCAAGGGTGGAACACCAATCCCACCACCAACGAGGAGAACTCGGCTCTGGTCGTCCAAGTCAGACAAGTCAAAACCATTTCCCTGAGGCCCCATCACATCAAGAGTATCTCCCTGACTTAAGGTTGAAAAAATAGCGGTCCCAGCACCTTCAATCCGATAAATAAGATGACACTGCTTGTTTGCCTTGTCAATAGACGAAATTGAAATAGGACGGCGCAAGAGATGGGCATCATCAGGCACGCGCAGATGAAGGAATTGGCCTGATCGCATGGCTTCAACCATCTCCCCTTCTAGGACTAATTCAAAGATTGCTGGCGCAATTTCCTCTTGTGCGACCACCTTCATGGTTTCCAAACGAATCGCACCCATACGCTTCTTACATGTGGGATTCATGACTTTTCCTCCTTAAATTTAAGGGGACCAGATAAAGAAAAGGCCTTGCTAATGCAAGGCCTCAGTCAGGTTAGGCTAGAACTCATGCGCACACTTAAAAAGTCTCCACAGAGAGTCCCCTATCCCTTTTATCTGACACCTTGTGAGTCTCTCTGGACTCCCCTTAAAGGTTAAATTTGTATTAGTATACTCTTTCAAAGAAAAAAAGTCAAGTAGAAAACGAACATTCTACTTGACCTCACTGGATTATTTTTCACGAATGACTTCGACCTTGTAGCCATCAGGATCCTTGACAAAGTAATAGTTTGGTGGGGTTCCAGGTAGGCCTTTTGGCTCTGTAACCTCATAGCCTTTCGCGCTATGTTCTTGGTGAAGTGCCTCAAGGTCAGGTGTACTGAGGGCGATATGGGCAAAGCCATCACCTACCACATAGGGACCGTGGTCATAGTTATAGGTCAATTCCAACTCGTAGTCATCACCCTCAAGTCCTAGATAGACAATGGTGAAGGCATAATCTGGGAAATCTTTGCGACGCAATTCTTTAAAACCAAAAGCATCTTGATAGAATGCGATTGATTTTTCAAGGTTTTCTACTCGCAAGCAAGTGTGTAGCATTTTTGAAGCCATAGCTTTCTCCTTTATTTCTAAAAAGACTGGGACAATCCTGTTCCAGTCTTAAAAGTAATTATTTACCAAGTTTTGCTTTAGCTGCATCTGCAAGAGCTGTGAAAGCTGCTGCATCATTAACAGCCAAGTCAGCAAGCATTTTACGGTTAACTTCGATTTCAGCCAATTTCAAACCATGCATCAATTGTGAGTATGAAAGTCCGTTCATACGAGCTGCCGCATTGATACGAGTGATCCACAATTTGCGGAAGTCACGTTTTTTCTGACGACGGTCACGGTATGCATAGTAGTAAGAGTTCATTACTTGTTCTTTTGCAGTACGGAACAAGATGTGTTTAGCTCCATAGTAACCTTTTGCTAATTTAAGAATACGTTTACGACGTTTGCGTGATACAACGCCACCTTTAACACGTGCCATGTTTTATTTCCTCCAAATATTTCCTAGAATTGTTTACTTACTATTAGGCTATTATTTCAAGCGAGTAAGCATTGCTTTGATACGTTTGAAATCTCCTGAATGCACCATAGATGCTTTACGAAGATGACGACGTTGTTTCTTAGTTTTTCCGTGGAAACGGTGAGAAGTGTAAGCACGGAAACGTTTAAGTCCACCAGAACCTGTACGTTTGAAACGTTTAGCTGATGCGCGGTGTGTTTTTTGTTTTGGCATGATTTTTTCTCCTTTATTTAACTTTCTGACAATTATTTTTTGTCAGTTGCTGGCGCCAACTGCATGAACATTTGGCGTCCATCCATCTTAGCTCGTTGTTCAATGATCGCAATATCTTGTGTTGCTTCAGCAAACTCGGCTAAAACTTTTGCACCAATCTCTTTATGGGTGATCATACGCCCTTTAAAGCGAATGGATACCTTAACTTTGTTCCCTTTTTCAAGGAACTTGCGAGCATTGCGAAGTTTCGTTTCGAAATCACCCTTATCGATAACTGGGCTCAAACGAACTTCTTTCACGGTCACAACGCTTTGCTTTTTGCGTTGCTCTTTTTGTTTCTTCTGGTACTCAAATTTGAACTTACCGTAGTCCATAATTTTAGCAACAGGCGGTTTTGCTTGGGGTTGAATCAATACTAAGTCAACATTTGCACTATCAGCCAATGCTTGCGCTTCGCTGAGTGGCTTAATGCCTAGCTGTTCTCCCTCAAGACCGATCAAGCGAACTTCACGTACACGAATTTCATCATTGATGAATAAGTCTTGCTTTGCTATGGTTTTCACCTCTTTTTTATTATTAGAGAAAAACAAGAGCGGACTCGTAATAATACAAGCCCGCACGTTATGATAGCGTTTCTTAGAAACTTTTCATCCGTAGGGCCAGGCAACTTGATGTCACAAGGCGAGAAGCTCTCACTTCTGCTTTTCTCAACTTTTATATGATACCAAGTTTTCTATCCCTTGTCAAGATAAAAAGTCATTTTTTCGAAAAACTTTCTGTTTTATTCTTGATTCTTCTTGATGTCCGCATCAAAAAGAGAGAACCTACTTGGTTCCCTCCTTGTGTTAGTTTTTTCCTCATCTTCCCTATAGGAATGCTAAGACCTATTAAAATCTTCCTTTTTACGTGAACTTCCCCATCTTTCGATAAATAGAATACCCACTAACAAAAGGATAATCAGGCAAGGAAGTAAGACCATCCCCATGCTCCAATTTAGATCTACATTATCAATCTGCTTAGGTAATCTTCCAGATAAAATCTCTACTGAACGCAAGTAAGTAAAGGGAATCAGATGTGCAATACTCTGAAGAGGCTGGATCGTTTGGATACCAAACAATAAGCCAACAATCCCAATGAGAGAAAGAAAGAGGACAGGCATTTTTTGCTTGAAAAAGTAAGCAATCAAGTAGACGACTTCCACAATGACGATAAAGGCTAAGAAAGCTAAGAGCAAGCTAGGAAATAACACATCTTGTATTTTTCCAATAGTTACCTCTTGATTCGTTAAGCTATAGATTGGGTAGGGATAATCTAACTGTCCAAAACCACTTATCAGACTTCCCGCTAAAAAAGAAAATCCACAGATTCCGATAAACAGCACGGTTACATAGCTCATCCCAACTCCAAGAGAGGACATGGCAAATGTCACTTTTGAAAAAGGATATAACTGAGCTGTATCCAGATTATTTTGATATCTTTCTGCGAACAATTGTGTTAGCATGAAAATAATAGCAATCACAAACAAGCTTGGAATGATAGCCTCTAAAATCCAGACAATCTGATCAATCCCATGTGTCGGATAATCTAAACTGTGTGCCTTTATATTCAAGGGATACAAGGCCTGGTAAATCTTTCGTTCGCGGTCAACCGCCATTTTTAAGTCAGAGCTAGAAGTCGGTTCCTTTGATACAATTTCATAACTCTTTTCTTCAGCTTGCCACTGCAAATAATAGGCTTCTTTCCAGCGTCCTTCTTTTAATAGAGTCAGAATTTCTTTCTTTTGCGTCAAAAGATTTTTTTGCAAGTCTAAATTTTCTTTAGCAAACTGGTATTCCTCCGAGCTGGTGTCAGACATTTGGGAGAGCTTCTCTTCATTTTCATTGATAGCTCTCTCGTTGGCTACAAGATGAGTTTCCAACCTAGTCTCCAAGCTGACTGAGTTTGCAGTCCGACTATTGAAATAAAAGGTAATACCAAGAGCTGAAACAAATAAAACTAAGATAATCCAGTTTAAGCGACTTTTGAAAACTTTCTTTAACAAAAATAGGCTAATATCTTTCATAACGGAACCTCTTCTATCTGACCCTGACGAATGGTTACCATGCTATCGCAAATCTCCACTAACTCCTCTTTGTAGTGAGAACTCAAAAGAACCAGCTGTTCTTGCCTATTGATTTGTGCCAATCTATCAAAAAACTTCTGTCGATAATACTCGTCTAAACCATTTGTTACCTCATCCATGAGCCAGCATTTCGCCTGACTGAGGAAATACATGGCAATCACCAAGCGTTGCTTCATGCCTAAGGAATACTTACGGATGGGAAGGCTGATATAGTCAGACATTTCCCAATAGGCGATTTCATCACTCAAGTTCAGGCCTGACTTCCAGATGTTCTTTATGAGACGAAGGTAGTCCATCCCACTTAAGTTTCCATCCAGCCATTCAACACTCTCATAATAAAACAAAGAAGGAGAGGCTGCGATATGTCCACTACTAAGGGGAAGCAGCTTGCTAATAGCTCGGAACAGTGTCGTCTTTCCCGAGCCATTGATAGCAAGAAGGCCATAAATCCTACCTTTTTTAAAGGTGAAATCCGCATCTTGCAAGATGACTTGTCGCGTTTTTAAGGTAACATGAGTAAGATTTAACATATCCAGCCCTCCTTTTTCTCACTCTTTAAGGATTAATAACCTCCGCTGTAGAAGTTTATGACCTCATAACGATCGTAGTTCCAGCTTCCACCAACTTTATACTCAGAATAGCTATAATAACTAGACCATTCCGGAATGACCTTATATCTATATGCATGGTAATTCATTCTAGACTTATAGTAGAAATTCCAATCATACCGATAATTTTTAAGAACGGTCTTAGCAGATACACTGGACTGAAAAAGAGCAACAAATAACAAACTAGCTAATAAAACGACTCTTGCTGATTTTTCATGTTTTCATTGCATTTATATCTTTACTATTGGAAACACTTTCATTATATCGTTTTTCTCAGTATTATGCAACAGATTTTTAGTTTATTTCACTAATATATAACATTTTCTTCCTAACGAACGCTTTCGATTTGCCAACTATTCCATCCTTTAAAGCGAATAGCTCCGTTCTGGTCAGTTCGGTAAATCTTACTCTTGATGGTTTCTAGTCGGGTCAGGGTTTCCTGATGGGGGAGTTTCGTTCGATTGTTCTTTCCAACTGAGATGAGAGTAAACTCTGGTTTGAGTTTTTCTAGAAGGTCTGAACTTGATGATTTTTTAGAGCCATGTTGGCTAGCTTTCAAAACATCCGCTTCTAGGTCAGGATATTGCCTCAGCAATTCCTTCTCTCCTTTCTCCTCCAAATTTCCAGTGAAAAGAAAGTTTTTATCCAAGAGTTTTCCATACAAAACTAGGGAATCTTCATGACCTCCATCTCCAATTTTCCTTGGAGATAGGACTTCTAACTGACTTCCAAAAATTGTCAACCTCTCTCCCATTGTCACACTACGCACCTTGGTTTGAGTCGCCTGTAGTTCTGCCACAAATTCCTTCTGTTTCAGACTTCCTTTTGATACTAAAATTTCCCCTACATGGAATGACTTGGTCACCTCCAACAAATCTCCAACATGCTCCTTCTCTGTGTTAGTCAAAATCAGCTGGTCAATCTTGGCTACTCCGCGACTTTTAAGATAGGGAATCAAGGTTCTCTGGGCATTGCTGGTCGTCGTCTTTTCTTGCCATCTTTCTATTTTCTTACTAGATTCTGCCTTTCCTCCCACATCTATGAGAATGGTTTTCCCAGTTAAATCCCGTAGGAAAATACTTTCCCCCTGCCCCACATCCAGCATGGTGATTTCATTTTCCAGCGGGTGTTTGGTTAAGAAAAAGAGCCCTACAATAAAGAGACTGAATCCTGCTACCCTTTTGATGTTTTTCCTAAAATCATAGACCAAGGCCAATGAAACTAAGAGAAGAATCAAAAGCCATGCATTTGGTTGTCCAAAGACCAAGGGCCTACTTGCCAGCTGCGATACCAAGCGAATGATGTCCTCCAACCACTCAAAGACAAGGTTAAACTGAGTGACTGGGTAAACAAAAGACAGAATGAATAAGATAGACAAAAGCGGTAAGAAAACCAAGTCAAAAAGAAAGGAAAAGACAAAGGTCAAGAGGATGGACCACGGCTGAAATTCTGCAAAATAGAAGGATAGAATGGGCAATATTCCCAAGGAAATGACTATACTTTCTCTGGCCACAGCCTTAAGCCCCTCCCCTTCTTTACTTGTCATGGTCAAGATAAAGGCGTAGGCACAGGACAAGACCCCTCCTGCTGTCAAGAAAAAGTTGGGCATGATGATAAAGAGGACAAGGACTGTTAAGGCAAAATTATCCAAGCCCTTAACACCATGTTGGGCTAGTAACTTTTGCAAGAGACTGCGAATGACTGAAGCTGAAAACCCTGTCAGACCTGCATAGATAAGGGAAAAAGGATAGGTCAGCCACTTCAACTTTTCTTGGGTCAAGCCCAATCGCAAGAGAAGTTTCTTAAAGGCATTCATAAAGAATCCCACCTGCATACCCGACAAGGCAAAAAGGTGAATAATTCCTAGACTAGAATAGAGCTCATTCATCTCCTCAAAGTCCGTGTCCAAATGTCCCAGCAAGAGCCCCGTCATGTAGTTGCGCATAGGGTCTGGAAAGTGCGTCTTGATCCAAACTACAGCCTTTCGACGTAAACTGGACAGATTTTCTCCTATATCCCAACTGCTAACCTGATTAAGTGACTGGATGCTCTTGATAGTCAGTGTCTGGTAAATCCCTTGAGTTTTCAGATAGGCTTGGTAGTCAAATCCACCAAAATTTCTCTGTCCTTCTGGCTCCGAAAGCTTCCCTTCTAGTTCCAAGTCATGAAGGGCTGTTAAGGCTTGAAATTGCTCTTTCTCTTCTTCGGACTGAAGTTTATAGTAAACTTGGAAGGTACGGCCGTCAGCCTTGCCACGAAATGATAGACTATCCCCATTGACTTTGATGGTATCTGGTAAAATCCTCACCTTTTCAACATAGCCAACCAAGTCTTGACTCGCTTGTGTCTGTTGCCAAGTTTGAAACAGAAACCAGAAGCCAAAGAAGCCACAAATCGCTAAAACTTTACCAGCCGATTTCCAAGGAAATTGGAAAAAGAGGCAGACGAGCAAAAAAACAAAACCTAGCAGTGCGAGATAGGATGCTGAGAAAATAGAATAGTAAAGCCAAAGCAACAGAAAAGTCAGATAGATTAGGGGGATAGGGAAATTCTTAATCCACTGTGACATAATCTTTTAGCTTTTCTATGGTCTTAGCGCCAATGCCAGAGACTTTCTTGAGCTCATCTACCGACTTGAATTTACCATTTGCCTCACGATGGTCGATAATGTCCTGAGCTCGTTTTCCTCCCAAGCCTTTGACCTGCTTGAGTTCTTCCAGACTAGCTTTATTGAGGTTGACCTTCTTATCCTTACTTGTCGAAGGAGTCGTTCCAGAGGTTGCCTGCTGACCAGCTGCTTCTTCTCCCTTACTCGGGACGTAGACCAGAGCCTCGTCACTAACTTTCTGAGCTAGATTGAGCGACTTGCTGTCCGCTTCCTCTGTCAAGCCACCTGCCTTTTGAACGGCATCATGGACTCGACTCCCTACTGGCAAATCATAAATCCCTGGCGATTTGACAGCACCTTTTACATCCACTGTGATCTGATCTTGTTCCAGAGGCTCTTCCTTTTCCTCCTTTTTCACTTCTTTTTCGGTAGATGAATCCTTTGAAACAGCTGCAACTTCAGCCTGCAAATTCGTTTCCTTGACAGGTGTTTGTGACGTTGGTTTTAGTAGGAAAAATCCGCCTACAAGCAAGCCCAGACCTGCACAGATGACAATGATTTTATACTCTTTGATTTTCTCGATAATTGCTTCCATATTTTCTCCTCTCTTAGATTATTCGTAAGAGGAAGAAAAAACAGTCGAAAATTTCTTTTCAACTGCTTATTTATTTGCAAAATAGTCTTCCTTGGTCAAGACATAATGAACTCTTGTAACGATTCGACCTTTTTCATGTTGATCCATACAAGCATATAGTTCTGCATGGGAAAAGCGCATGCCTGATTTCTGCATGACTCTTCCAGATGCAGGATTGTCCTTATCGTGAAGGGCGGTCAACTTATTCATTCCAATCTTCTCAAAAGCCAGCTCAATCACGGCCCGATTGGCTTCTGTCGTCAATCCTTGGTTCCAATACTTTTGGTTGATAATGTAACCGATAGCTGCCTTTTTAAGGACGGTGTCGATCTTGTGCAAGTCAATGGTTCCGATAAACTGACCAGTGCTTTTTAGTTCGATTCCCCACCGTCCCAAGGGATTAGCCAAATAAAACTGAGCGATGTTGTTCTTGGTTTCTTCTAAGCTTTGATTTGTTGGAAAAGTGTAGCGTGTATTTTCTCTGTCTGAGGCATACTCAAACATAGCTTCTGCATCGTCCAAGGTTACAGGTCGGAGCAACAAACGCTCCGTTTCTATAGATGGATACTGGGCAAATTTCACAAATAATGATTCCATACTTTTCCCTCCATTAGAGCTTGATTCTCACTAGTCTAGCATAAATAAATTTGGATGACAAGTTTTTCTTGATTTTTGAAGCGGTTTCATATACAATAAAACCATCTCATTTTTGATTTATGAACTAAAATGTGACAACTAAAACAATCCCGTCAATTGAAAGGTAGGTTATCTCTATGTTAATCGGAATCCCAAAAGAAATTAAAAATAACGAAAACCGCGTTGCCCTAACTCCTGCTGGCGTCCATAGTTTAGTCAGCCGTGGACATCGTGTCCTCATCGAAACAAATGCTGGTCTCGGTTCAGGATTTACTGATTCGGACTATCAAAAGCAAGGAGCTGAGATTGTCGCTACTGCTACTGAATCCTGGGCTGCCGAGTTGGTCGTAAAAGTAAAAGAACCACTAGCTTCTGAATATGGTTATTTGCGCGATGATCTTCTCCTCTTCACCTACTTGCACATGGCCGCTGCTCCAGAATTAGCAGATGCTATGTTAGCAGCAAAAACAACAGGAATTGCCTATGAGACTGTCCGTGACTCCCTAGGTCACCTACCACTCCTCGTTCCAATGAGTGAGGTTGCCGGTCGTATGGCAGTTCAAATCGGTGCTCACTTCCTTACCAAACAAGCTGGCGGCTCTGGTGTCCTACTCGGTGGTGTACCGGGTGTTCCAAAAGGAAAAGTAACCATCATCGGTGGCGGTGTTGTCGGGACACATGCTGCCCGCATCGCCCTTGGACTTGGTGCTCAAGTGACTATTTTAGATATCAGTGCGAAACGTCTCTCAGTGCTAGAGGAAGTCTTTGGTAACCAAATCCAAACTCTTATGTCAAATTCTTTCAACATTGAAGCAAGTGTGAGAGATGCTGATGTGGTGATTGGTGCAGTTCTCATTCCTGGTGCTAAAGCACCGAAATTGGTGACA
This sequence comes from Streptococcus oralis, assembly GCF_901543815.1. Classification (GTDB taxonomy): domain Bacteria; phylum Bacillota; class Bacilli; order Lactobacillales; family Streptococcaceae; genus Streptococcus; species Streptococcus oralis_CM. The sequence continues at coordinate 754,506 of NZ_CABEIU010000002.1, read as the reverse complement.
GAAGAGATGGTCAAACAAATGCGTCCAGGCTCTGTCATCGTTGATGTTGCCGTTGACCAAGGTGGTGTTATCGAGACAGCTGACCGTGTGACAACGCACGATGAGCCTGTCTATGAGAAACACGGTGTTCTCCACTATGCCGTTGCCAATATCCCTGGTGCGGTCGCCCGTACTTCAACTATCGCCCTAACCAATGTCACTCTTCCTTATATCGAAGCTTTAGCTGACAAGGGATTCCAAAAAGCAGTCACTGAAGACCAAGGTTTGCGTGAAGGCGTTACAACTTATCAAGGCTACTTGACTAGTCTTCCAGTGGCCCAAGGCCTAGATAAGGATCACACTTCTATCGACGAACTGGTTTAATGATAGCTAGACAATACAAAGAGCAGCTTCATCTGAACTGCTCTTTTTTGCTATTCTATTTCTTGGTTCTTTTCTTCAACCTTAACTGGAGCTGGTTCATAGGCCCGGATAATCTGAGCGACAACTGGATGGCGAACCACATCCTTAGCTGAAAAATGAACAAAGTCGATTTGGTGAATGTTCTTTAGTTTTTCTTGGGCATCAATCAAACCGGACTTGACATTTCGCGGCAGGTCAATCTGACTGATATCCCCATTGACAATCATCTTAGAATTAAAGCCTAAACGCGTCAGGAACATCTTCATCTGCATGATGGTCGTATTTTGCGCTTCATCGAGAATGACAAATGCATCATCCAAGGTCCGACCACGCATGTAGGCAAGGGGCGCAATTTCGATAATTTCTCGCTCCATGAGACGGGTCGTTTGGTCTTTTCCGAGAATCTGATACAAGGCATCGTAAACTGGTCGAAGGTAAGGATCCACCTTCTCCTTGAGATCACCCGGAAGAAATCCTAGACTTTCTCCTGCTTCAACTGCTGGTCGAGTTAGGATAATCCTCTTGACCTGACCACGTTTAAGGGCTGTCACTGCCAAGGTCACTGCAAGAAAGGTCTTCCCTGTCCCTGCAGGTCCGATTCCAAAGGTCACATCATGCTGTTTGACACTGTCCACATAAAGTTTTTGACCCAAGGTTTTGACACGGATAGGCTTCCCAGTATTATCCTTGATGATTTCTTCTTCGTAAAGGGCGACAAACTTGTCGATTTCATCGTTTTTGACCATGCTAATCGCAGTCACTACATCTGGCGTGCCAACCGTCATTCCTCGATTCACCAAAACCATCAAGGCTTGGATAACCTGACGGGCTTCCTCACAGGCAGTCTCTTCTCCCAAAACCTGGACAATCTCCGTACGGGCATGAATCACCACATCGAGCTCTTCTTCCATCAAACGAAGATGGCGTTCATTGGAACCAAAAAGATGGAACAAGTCATCTGGATGACTCAGTTGAATGTCTATTGAATGTTCCTTCAAATAAAGAACCTCTCTAATCCGTTTATTTCTTTTTATTATAGCAAAGAGAACAATAAAATACTAGCCTCATCTCATTGTCTCTAGTGTTCTAAGTATTCTTGCCAGATGGTGTCAAAGTCTCCTAGGTTAAAAGAGAAGCTGGCATGCTCCTCCAAAAAGCGACTCACCTCATCAAAATCATCCGTGTGTTTTGGAAAAGCTGACTCCTCAAAAGCGAGGTCTGCCAAGATGGCTTTGGGACTGTTACTTTTAGGATTGCGCTCGGTCATGAGCCAAGTGTAAAATGATTTTCTCAATTCTTTCTCCTATCAAGAGTTTTTTGATGACACTTTTCTGATTCTTGAAAATTACTGGACTTAGCCTCTGAAACGTAGTGGTTTATAAAATCCGTTTTCGCATCTGTATAGGCGTCTCGATTGTGTTCAAATTTTTTCCACAAACTTAGTTTTAATCCCTGATACGCTTGGGCAATATCTGGATGCTGGCAGAGATAATCTCTAAAATAAATCTCGTCATGATCTCCTGTCATTCGCAAATGTAGATGAAAAACTTTCTCAGCAAATCCCTGCTCTGTATATCCTTTATTTAGCGAAATCCTGTTAGGACCTTCCGACATCACTAGCCACCCATTCTTCACCAATAAATCCCTAACTCTTGCTAAATCCTCTATTCTACCTACTTCTAATAGAATATCAACGATATTCTTGGCCCAAATATTAGGGATAGCAGTGCTACCGATATGTTCTATTCTTTTAATAACATTTGCACCCAATATTTTTTTCAGATTTGCTTTTTCCGATTCATACCAGTCTTTCCACTCTGATTTGTGCTCTACTAGAAAAATAGGAAAAAGTTGCCAGAGTTCCTCTAAACTCATTTCTTCAAGTTTCTTTATCATGTCTAGAAAACTTAAATCAACTCTGTACCAAACTGGTCTTGCTTGATTTTACCAGCCTTCATCAAGCCACCAAGTGCTTTCTTGAACTGACCTTTAGAAATGCCAAAGGTTGCCTTGATATCCTCAGGAGATGACTTGTCATTTAAGGTCATGAAACCGCCATTGCTTTCCAAGTATGTCAAAATCATCTGAGCATCATTTTCCAACATTTCAAAAGAACGTGGTTTGAGGGAGAGGTTCAAGGTACGATCCACTTCACGGAAACCGATGACCCGCGCATCTAACACTTGCCCCAAACGTGGCTCTGCGTAGCGCTCACTTGGGTGAATGAAACCAAGCATGTTATTCTCTGGCAGATAGACAAAGGTCCCTGACAGCTTGAGACGGTAAACAATGGCTGGCCAGTTTTGGTTCTGCATGTTGTTGTAGGCAGGACGAGCCAGACGTTGGAAGTCTTCCTGATAAGCCAAGAGTCCCCAGATTCGGTCTTTCTTGTCCACTTCAAGACGGATGTAGAGTTTATCCCCCTTCTTAGGCCAGAGTTCCTTGAGCTCAGGGAGGATATCGAGTGACACAACGATTTCCTTATCAGGTAGACCGGTATCGACAAAGACACCCAAGTCCTTACGAACTTCTGTTACGGTTCCCCAGCCAAATTGGTCCTGAGTGGCAGTCACTTCTAGAGTGGTCAAGCGGAGTTTTTGCTTCATATCGGTATAGGCAAAACCTTTGACCGTATCACCTACTGTGTGTTGACCTTCTTCCTTGGCAAGAGCATAGGTCTGACCATCCTTTTGCACAAAGTAAAAACGGTCATTTTCATCGATGATGAGTCCAACGATAAAACTTGCAAGATTTGTATTCATATTTCCTTCTTTCGAATAAAACTCAGCCAGCAATGCCAACTGAGTTTTTCTGTTTAATTTTAGACTTCCAAAAGTTCTTTTTCTTTGTTGGCAGTCATGTCGTCAATGTGTTTCACAGCATCGTCTGTTACTTTTTGAATATCTTTTTCAAGAGTCTTCAATTCGTCTTCAGTGATTTCTTTTGCTTTTTCTTGTTTTTTAGCTTCGTCCATAGCGTCGCGGCGGATGTTACGGACAGCCACTTTAGCATTCTCACCGACCTTCTTCACTTCTTTGGCAAGGTCACGACGAGTTTCTTCTGTAAGAGCTGGGATAACCAAGCGAATCACAGAACCGTCATTAGCTGGTGTGATACCTAGATCAGAAGCGTTCAAGGCACGTTCGATGTCTTTCAATGAAGACTTGTCAAATGGTGTTACCAACAAGACACGCGCTTCTGGAATAGTGATAGAAGCAATTTGATTAAGGGGAGTTTCGACTCCATAATATTCTACGTGGATACGGTCTAGCAAGCTTGCGTTGGCACGACCGGCACGGATACCACCAAATTCACGAGCAAGTGATTGGTGAGACTGGGTCATTCTCTCTTTAGCTTTTTCTACAATTGCGTTAGCCATAATTTTCTTATTCCTTTTCTTCGATATTGTTTGAAACTGTTGTTCCGATATTTTCACCAAATACGACACGTTTGATGTTGCCTGGTTGGTTCATGTTAAAGACCACCAAGTCAATGTCGTTGTCCATTGAGAGGGTTGAAGCTGTTGAGTCCATGATACGAAGACCTTTGTTGATAACGTCACGGTGGGTCAATTCTTCAAACTTAACGGCTGTTTTGTCTTTCTTAGGATCGGCATTATAAACACCATCGACACCATTTTTAGCCATAAGAATGGCATCCGCTTCGATTTCAGCCGCACGAAGAGCTGCTGTTGTATCTGTTGAGAAGTAAGGTGAACCAATTCCAGCACCAAAGATAACGATACGGCCTTTTTCAAGGTGGCGAAGAGCACGTCCACGTACGTAAGGCTCAGCCACTTGTTGCATAGAAATAGCTGTTTGCACACGTGTATCGACGCCAACTTGCTGCAATGAATCTGCCATCACAAGAGCATTCATCACAGTCCCAAGCATTCCAGTGTAATCAGCCTGAACGCGGTCCATTCCTGCTTCTGCAGCAGGTTCTCCGCGCCAGAGATTTCCTCCACCAATAACAAGGGCAATTTCGATACCTAAGCTATGAACTTCTTGAATCTCTTTTGCGATTGTTTGAACTGTCTGGATATCAATCCCTACGCCACGTTCACCGGCAAGGGCTTCACCTGATAACTTGATTAAAATACGTTTATACTTGGGATTCGCCATTTTTACTCTCCTTTTTTTATCCTACCTATTTTATCACAATTTCTAAGATTTTTATAGTATCATGAGCAATTCTTTGAAAAAAATTAAACCGTTAAAAATTCCTCTAAGTCGGTAAGAGCACGCTCTGCAATTTTTTCATAACGAGCCTTCTTATCACGGATACGCTCGCCTTTCAACTCCTTGATAATCCCAAAGTTGACATTCATGGGTTGGAAATGTTTGCTATCAGCGTGAGTGATGTAATGAGCTAGACTTCCGATCGCTGTGGTCTCTGGGAAGATAGCTTCACTTTCACCCTTGAAGAGTCGAGCCGCGTTAATACCTGCAACCAAGCCTGAGGCTGCTGACTCAACATAGCCTTCCACACCCGTCATTTGACCAGCAAAGAAGAGGTTGGGTTGTTTCTTAGAACGGTAAGTCTGTTCAAGAAGATTTGGTGAATCCATGTAAGAATTGCGGTGCATGACCCCATAACGGACAAACTCAGCATTTTCAAGACCTGGAATCATTTGGAAAACACGCTTTTGCTCCCCCCATTTGAGGTGGGTTTGGAAACCAACGATATTGTAGAGGCTACCAGCCGCATTGTCCTGACGAAGCTGGACAACTGCATACGGTGTTTTGAACTCCCCGTCACGAGGGCCTGTATAATCGTCTGGATACTCTAAACCGACTGGTTTCATCGGACCATAAAGCATGGTTTTAATGCCACGCTTAGCCATGACTTCGATAGGCATACAACCTTCAAAGTACTTTTCTTTTTCAAACGAATTGAGCGGGGCTTCTTCCGCATTGACCAATGCTTCATGGAAATCCATAAATTCTTGCTTGGTCATAGGGGCATTGAGGTAGGCTGCTTCTCCCTTGTCATAACGAGACTTGAGATAGACCTTGCTCATATCGATGGTATTGACATCGATAATCGGCGCCGCCGCATCGTAGAAATAGAATCCATCCCCATCATTAAGGGCATGAATCTTTTCAGCTAGGGCGTCGCTGGTCAAAGGACCAGTAGCGACAACCGTAATAACATCTGTCGGTAATTCTGTAATTTCATCACGCACCACCTCAATCAAGGGATGGTTGGCTACTTTCTCGGTCACCATTTGAGAGAAACCGTCACGATCCACTGCAAGAGCTCCTCCTGCAGGAACACGAGTAGCCTCAGCAGATTCCAAGATGACCGAACCCAAGCGACGCATTTCTTCCTTGAGAAGCCCAACAGCATTGGTTAGAGCATCTCCACGAAGAGAATTGGAACAAACCAACTCTGCAAAATTGTCTGTTTTGTGCTGGGGTGTTGACTTGACACCACGCATTTCATAGAGTTTAACTGGAATACCACGTTCTGCAATTTGGTAGGCAGCTTCAGACCCCGCTAAACCTGCACCGATAACATTGATATAAGATTGAGACATAAGACTTTTTTACCATTATGAGAGTAAAATCCGAAGAGAACAATTCGCTCCTCCTTTTCTTAGCTATTAGTAACAGCCTCCCATAAGCTTTCTATAGATAATCACTCTTACTAGTATAACAAAAAAAGGGAAGAAGGCAAACTTCCCTGTTTAGTCATTTTCTTGATTTTTTTCCCATTCGTGGTAGGCTGCGTAGAGCTGACTTTTATTCCACTGGTAGAGTTTCGCAACTTCCTTAATAGCTTGATTTTTCTTCATGCCTTGCTGGATACGAGCTTGAATTTCTAAGAACAAGTCCTCCTCGTCTTTTTCCTCCACATCCTGACTAGCACCTTCAACGATGAGAAGGCACTCGCCTTTGAGTGAAGTTTCAGCCATGCTTTCCAGCAATTCAGAGATCTTTCCTCTTTGGTATTCTTCATAGATTTTGGTTAATTCTCTAACCAAGACTACTGAGCGGTCACCGTAGACTTCTAGCATATTTTCTAATGTATCTGCCACACGATGGGGTGATTCGTAGAAAATCTGAGTTTCTGGATACTCTTTTTTTGAGTCGAAAAATTGCTTTTGCTGGCCTGATTTTCTCGGTAAAAAACCATAAAAGATATGTGGTTGTGGCGCTAAACCACTAGCAATCAAGGCTGAAATCCCAGCAGAGGCACCTGGAACCGTGACAACAGCAATCTCTTCCTCGATGGCTGCCTTGACTAAATCGTGACCAGGATCCGATATGCTAGGCAGCCCCGCATCCGAAACCTGAGCAATACTCTGCCCCGCTTTCAGAAAACCAATCAAATCAGGAATTTTTTCCTTGGCATTGTGCTCATGAAAACTGATCTGTTTGGTCGGAATGTCAAAATGCTTGAGCAAAATCCCTGTATTGCGCGTGTCCTCAGCAGCAATCCAGTCCACCTCTTTCAAGGTCTGGATGGCACGAAAGGTCATGTCATCTAGATTACCAATCGGAGTTGCTACTAGGTAAAGCTTGCCATAGGGAGACTGCCCCTTAAAACTTTTTTGAATCTGCATGCCTACTCCCTGTATAACAACTCGTCACAGAACATACATTCCTCGTCCTGCTCTCGACGTTGTCCATAAAAATCATTACATACATGAAATCCGTCTTTATAGATCCTACGGACGCTTTCACGAACATGCTTGGCCTTGACAGGAGCATCTGCTTCCACCTCACCTAAACGTTCGCGCAACTTACTATTTTCCAAACGAAGAGCTGTATTTTCCTCTACCAGGCTCTTGAGATTTTTCTTGATGGCTTCTACATCGGCCAAGGTCACCAATAGCTGTTGGGAAAAATCATCCAGCGCATCAAATAATTCTTTTTTATCCATAAATCAGCCCTTTCCTTTCTTTATCCTTCATTGAGTTTATATTTCTTTCAAGACCAGATATTCCATGGCATTTTGAAAGCTGACATTAGCTTGCCACATTTTTCTAGCTTCTAGCAAATCTTGCAAAATCTGTCGAATCCTGGCTTGCAAGAGATCCTGCCCACAGAGGACTTCGAGGATTCGCAAGACCTGATCTTGTTTTTCCTTATCATCAGCTAAACTAGCTAATTTAGCCACTTGCAAATAACTCTCTTTTTTCTTAGCTAATAACCAAGTCAGCAGGCGTTCGCTCTCATCCACCAAGGTCCAAAAACTTGCCTGGTTTGCCAACTTTTCTGCTTCAGCTCGTGACTGACAAAACTGGGCTAAAAGAGTCGCTTTTTTCTTAACCAATCCCATTTGTTCTAAGAGCAAGATGAGCTTTTCTTCCTGCTTTTTAAAGTGGAAAATCTGTGTCCGACTTCGGATAGTCGGCAACATCTTTTCCTCATCGCTAGTCAAGAAGAAAATATAAACTTCACTCTGAGGTTCTTCGATGACCTTGAGCAGAGAATTGGCTGCGTTGGGATGCATTTTCTCCGCCTGCTCGATAATAAAAACCTGTTGCTGACTTTCAATCCCTGCTTGGGAAAACTGACCCACCAATTCCCGAATACGTTCTGTCTTTATGACCTGATTGACTGGCTTGATTAAAGTAACATCGGGAAATTCTTCCTGTTCAATCAGCTTGCAGTTTCGGCATTTCTCGCATGGTAAAACGCCTACCTTATCCGTACAAAAGAGGCTCTTAGCCAAAAACTGCGCCATTTCCAAGCTTCCAAAGAAACCTGAAAAGAGATAGGCGTGATTGAGCTGGTCTTGTTCTAGGATACGGACAAAGCGGTCAAACTGGTCTGGCTGCCAAGCCTTTAGTTGATCTTGTTTCATTTAGCCAAGCCCATTCTGTCAAACAAGACAGCCTTGGTCGTTTCCACAACTTGCTCCAAAGGAAGACTCGCATCAATCTTGACAATGCGATTTCCTTCTTTGTCCAGAAGAGAAAGATAACCTTGACGAACTTTCTTGTGCAAGTCTAAGCCTTCTAAATCCAAACGATTGACCTCGCGATCACTATTTGCAGCAATGCGAGCCAGCCCCTCTTCCACCTCAATATCAAAATAAAGTGTCAAGTCTGGTTTAAGGCCATCTGTCACAAAGTGATTGAGCCAATCAATGGCATCAATATCCAAGCCACGGCCAAATCCCTGATAAGCAACAGAACTATCGATGAAACGATCCATAATGACCAACTTGCCAGCTTCAAGGGCAGGGAGAACTTTTTCCACCAAGTGCTGTCTGCGACTGGCAATATAAAGAAGGAGCTCTGTCTTAGCATCCATCTGAGTATGACTAGGGTCTAAAATCACTTCCCGAATCTTCTCCCCGATCAAGACTCCACCTGGCTCACGGGTCGTCAGCACCTCTACTCCTTTTTCCTCTAAAATTGGGAGCAGAGCCTCTAAAACACTGGTCTTTCCTGCTCCCTCTGGTCCCTCAAGAGAGACTAAAAATCCTTTTGACATGTCTAACTCATTTCTTTTTTTCTACCTTCTATTCTATCAAAAAAATAGGTTTTTGTGACAATCTTTTTGTGTCTTATCATTTTAACCACCATAAAAGAGGCAGTCAAAGCCACCTCTTATTTACCTAATTCTTGTGTTCGTTTGTAGGCTTGCTGAACTGCGTCCATGACTGTGCCTCTAAAAGCATGCGCTTCTAAGCTTGCTACACCAGCGATAGTCGAACCGCCTGGGCTACATACTTGGTCTTTCAAGACACCAGGATGTTGCTGGCTTTCAAGAACCATTTGTCCAGCGCCAACTACTGTTTGGACTACCATTTTCAAGGCCGTTTCTCGGGGCAATCCTGTCTGAACACCTGCATCTGCCAAAGCCTCGATAAAGAGGTAGACAAAGGCAGGCCCACAACCAGCAAGCCCTGTCGCAGCATCGATTAATCCATCCCCAAGTTCAACCAAGAGACCAGCCTTGGCTAAAAGCTGACAAAAGAGACTATTGTCCTCAGCACGACAGTTTGCTGACATGGAATAACTAATCACTCCTTGGCCGATAGCCACTGGAGTATTGGGCATGATGCGAATAATCCGGTGTTGACTTGGCAGAAAACTTGCTAGTTTGTCCAAAGTCAATCCAGCTGCCATGGAAATCAAAAGAAGACTCTCTCGCTTTTCAAGGATAGTCTGGTATTGAGAAAGCAGTTCAGAAAACTGAGCAGGCTTTACTCCTAGAAAAATCACATCTGCTTCTGCAAAAATTTCTTCATTGCTGGAAGCCTGACCACCGAAATTAGTGATGAAAGCATCTACTTTTGCTTGACTACGATTGGCAAGGAGAATCTGTTCACCCGTCTTGGCCTGCAAGACAGCCTTGGCCAAGCTAGAACCCATATTCCCCAAACCGATAAATCCAATCTTCATCTCTTACTCCCTTATCTGTCCGTCACCAGTAACCACATACTTGTAGCTGGTTAATTCCTTCAAGCCCATTGGCCCACGCGCATGCAATTTCTGGGTAGAAATCCCCATTTCACAACCAAGACCAAACTGGCCTCCATCAGTGAAACGCGTTGACGAATTGACATAAACCGCAGCTGAGTCTACTTGATCTGTAAAGTAAGTTGCAGCTTCAGCATTTTCCGTCACAATCGCATCCGAATGATGGGTACTGTGGGCTTCAATATGCTCAACCGCTTCCTCTAAACTTCTCACGATCTTAACAGCTAGGACATAGTCCAAAAACTCGGTATCAAAGTCTTGGGCCTCAGCTGCTTGGCCTGAAAGAAACTGACTTGCTTTGCTATCCAAGCGGAATTGAATCGGTTCCAGCCCAGCTTCTTTCCGACTTGTAACCAGAACTTGCTCCAAGCGAGGAAGGAAATCCCCTGCCTTGTCTTCATGAACCAACAAAACCTCCATAGCATTGCAGACAGAAGGACGACTGGTTTTAGCATTGTTGATGATAGACAGCGCCTTGTCTTCGTCTGCATCCTTATCGACATAAACATGGACAATTCCAGTTCCTGTCTCGATAACAGGTACGATAGCATTTTCAACCACGGCATTAATCAAGCCAGCCCCTCCACGAGGAATGAGAAGATCTAGATACCCCTTTGCCTTCATCATAGCATAGCTACTTTCTCGACTGGTATCTTCCACCAGTTGAATCACATCCGGATGAATGGTAGTTGTCTCCAAGCCCTTCTTCAAGGCTGTGACAATAGCATGGGCAGTTTGATAGGCATCTTTACCGCTACGAAGAACGACCGCATTCCCACTCTTGAGAGCCAAAGCAGCCGCGTCAGAAGTCACATTTGGACGGCTTTCATAGATAATACCAATAACCCCCATGGCCACCCGTTTCTTGGTGATAATCAAGCCATTATCAAGATGACTTGCCTCTAGGACTTCACCGATAGGATCTGGTAAAGCAACTACTTCACGAATCCCTCTTGCCATCGCTTGGATTCGATCTGCATCCAAATAAAGACGATCCAGCATGACATCTGAAATTTTCCCCTTGGCTGCTGCCATATCAAGGGCATTTGCCGCTAGAATCTCCTCAGTAGCAGCCACTAAGTGATCAGCCATGGCTAGCAAGGCTTGGTTTTTCACTGCTTCACTGGCAGTATTGATTGATTTCTTAACAGCCTGTACCTGTTCAAATTGTTCTTGTGTACTTACCATCGTTCACCTCTAAAATTCTGTAAAAAGCAGCTGGATTTCAGGAGTGATGGAAATCCAGTCATCACGGTGAATCAAGACTCCCTTAGCTTTTTGGGAACGAAGCATATCTTCTAGGGCTGAGACACCAAATTGGACACGTCCCTTTCCAAGAGATTGACCTGTTTCCCTATCAGCAACTGTGACAATATCGTGGTAAGAGAAGTTTCCTTCCACTTCTACCACACCCGATAAAAGGAGACTTTTCCCGTTTTTTGAAAGTGCCTCTGCAGCTCCACCATCTACCCAAATCGTTCCCTGACTTTGAGCATAGAAAGCCAGCCATTGTTTCTGGGTACGAAGTCCCTTCTCTTGCGCAACAAAGAAGGAACCATCCTTGGTCTCCTCCGCTGCCTCAATCAAGGCATCTGATTTCAAGGAGGAGCAAATATAGACTGGCACACCCGACTCCGTCGCAATAGTTGCAGCTTTGATTTTTGTCAGCATACCCCCGGTACCGTTTGACGAACCTGCTCCACCAGCCATATCAATAATCTCACGATTGATAGTCTCGATTTTCTCAAGACGTTTGGCTCTTGGATCTGAGTTAGGATTTCCAGTATAGAGACCGTCTACATCCGTCAAGAGAACCAAGAGATCTGCCTGCACCATAGCCGCTACCTGAGCACTCAGAGTATCATTGTCCCCCACCTTGAGCTCATCAATAACGACACTATCGTTCTCATTGATGATAGGAATGGCACCACGATGAAGCAATACAGACAAGGCCTGATGGGCATTCTTATATCGACGTTTATCTACAAAATCATCCTGTGTCAGCAAGATTTGCGCAGAGACGATTTGACGCATGAGGAGGTTGGTTGTGTATTCTTCTAGGAGCAAACCTTGTCCTACTGCAGCCGAAGCCTGCTTATCTGCAATCTTGGTCGGACGTTTTTTAAAGCCCAAAGCTCCAAACCCTGCCGCTACTGCACCAGATGACACCAAAATCAACTCATGTCCAGCTTCATGCAACATAGCTAATTGTTGGGTAATTGCCTTTACTTTACTTCTTGATAAACTCCCGTCTTCATTTGTCAAGGACGAAGTCCCCACCTTAAAGACGATTCGTTTGTACTTCATATTCTCACTCCGATTCTTCATATTTATCCATTATAACATGAATGCTTTAAAATAGAAAAGACTTGAAATGAAAAAGGTTGAGACAAGGCATCTCAACTCTTTTATCTATTCTCAGTTTGACGCAACCTTTCCAGCGTTTCTTTAAAAATCTCTGGAATATCTGCTATGAATTCCAAGGTTTCACCTGTTCTCGGATGGGTAAATCCTAGAGTCTTAGCATGGAGAAACTGTCCATGTCCTTTCAAAGTCTTACGAGGACCATAGACTTCATCACCAGCGACTGGATGGCCAATATAAGCCATATGAACACGGATTTGGTGAGTACGCCCTGTTTCCAGTTGCAACTCTAGCAAACTATAATCTCCAAAGCGTTCCAAGACTTGAAAACGAGTCACTGCTGGCTTCCCTTTAGCAGTCACTGCCTGTTTCTTACGATCTTTTTCACTCCGACCAATCGGAGCTTCAATCACACCACGATCATTGGAAAGATTGCCATGAACAATCGCCCAGTATTTGCGTAGAGATTTCTTATCCTTGAGCTCTTGGGCAAGTGCCAAGTGGGCCTCATCATTTTTAGCAATCATGAGCAGACCAGACGTGTCCTTGTCAATGCGGTGAACGATTCCTGGGCGGAGAACCCCATTGATTCCTGACAAGTCCTTGATATGGTACATGAGGGCATTGACCAAGGTTCCACTGGTATGACCTGCGCTGGGATGAACCACCATCCCTTGAGGCTTGTTAACGACGGCTACATCCTCATCTTGGTAGATGATGTCTAGCGGAATATCCTCAGCCACATACTCTAAAACCTCTGGTTCTGGCACATGGTAGGTGACGATATCCCCCTCTTGGACAGTGTATTTTGCTTTCTTGGCTTGCCCATTAACCAAGACTTGTCCAGCCTTGATTTGTTCATTAGCGAGACTGCGTGACAATTCTGTCAGGTCAGACAGAGCCTTGTCTAAACGTTGCCCACCAGTTTCAATTTTTATTTCCATTTACTTCCTCTTTAAGCATTGCAATCAATAAAACGATCACACCAACTGTCAAATAGCTGTCAGCCACATTGAAAATCGCAAAGTTGATAAAGTCTAGGTGAAACATATCCACCACAAAACCTTGACTCATTCTGTCGATAAAATTGCCAAGACCTCCCGCGATAATTAGAGTCAGTCCAAAGACCAGCCAGAGAGAGTCCTCCATGTGCTTATGTAGATACCATATGGCACCTGCCATGACGACCAGTGTAATGACAGCAAATAACCACTGCTGATCTTGCAGCATGGAGAAGGCTGCTCCTCTATTTTGCAGATAGGTCAAGCTAACGAAATTGGGGATCCACAAACGCACTTCACCCAGTGGAATCTGTTGGACAACATAATTTTTGACCAACTGATCCAACCCAATCAAAAGCAGTACAATGACTGCCACTATTCCTCTTTTTTTCATGATTTCCTCTTCTGATCAAAATATTCTTGCATGACTTCAACGAAAAGAGTCCCAGCTTGACTAAGCTCCACTTCTTCCCGTTTGACATAGACCATGCGGTTATCTAGATTATCCTTGAGGCGAATGACTGTAATGCCATTGACACTGTCACTATCTAAAAATCCAGATCCAGTCGCATAGGCATCCGTCCGCTCCAAAATACCATTCAAAGTAGCACGGTCCGTCACATTAAACATCTGCGAGCTCGCGCTGGTGTCGACAAAGTTCTCTGAATAGTAAAGGTACTCATCCTTTTCCTGAGTAAACCGAACTGTTGGCAGATCCGCTAAATCCTCCATGACCAGTTCTTCTTTTTCCGCCAAGGGATGTCCTTCACGAAGATAAATGTGAGTCTGGAAAGGAATTAGTTCAATAACTTCTAAACCAAGCTTTTCAATCCGTTGCATGATGCCCTTTTTATTTTGATTGTTGAGGTAGATAATCCCAATCTCACTATGCCCTTGGGCCACTTCGTCTAAAATTTGAACTGTGGTAGACTCAAAAATACGAAAGTTCTTATAATCAGGATAACGTTCTGAATAGGCCGTAATGGTTGGTGGCAAGAAGTCATAGTGCTGGCTGGCAATGGAAAATTCATCCTTTTCTTCCTCAGGATTGGCATACTGATTTTGAAAAAGATCAAAGCCTTTGACCAATTCTTGCGCTTTCTCATAAAATTCCATACCACGACGGGTCAAGAAAGTCCCCGAACTCGTCCGACGGAAAATCTTAAAACCCAGCTCCTTTTCCAAATCGCGTACAGAAATAGACAGACTCGGCTGACTAACATACATCTTTTCGGCAGCTTCACGGAAAGTACCACTATTGGCAATGGCCACAACATAGCGTAATTGTTGAATGTTCATCTTTTACCCCCAACTTCTCTATCTGTTCATTATACCATATTTCAAAATTTTTCCAAAAAAGAAAAAAGTGTCCATCGCAAGTTTAAATCTAACTATTCTTTATTAAATTCAATATGGGTACCAAAACAAAAAAACAGGCTCTCCGAAAACTCGGAAAGCCTTATTTAATGCTACTTAGAGCAATTATTTCGCGATTGGGTAAACAGAAACTTGTTTTTTATCGCGACCTTTACGTTCAAAGCGTACTACGCCTTCAACTTTAGCGAACAAAGTATCGTCCCCACCACGTCCAACGTTTACACCTGGGTAGATGTGTGTACCACGTTGACGGTAAAGGATTGATCCACCTGTTACAGTTTGTCCGTCAGCTGCTTTAGCCCCAAGACGTTTAGCTTGTGAATCACGTCCGTTTGATGTAGAACCTCCACCTTTTTTGTGGGCGAAAAGTTGCAAGTTGTTAAGAGTCATTTTTAACATAATGTTTTCCTCCGTGTTAGTTTTCTGTGATAACTCTGGTTTGGACGAACTCAGAAGAGTTCTCCGATAAGTTTGCCATACCTAAGAAAAATGATTCGAAGAATAACTGGGTCATTTCTCTCTGGTGTGAAGGAAGATCCGCTGGTATTTCAACCTTTAGATAGCCACCTTCATCTTCGTTTAATTCTAGGATTGGTTCATAGCCTGCAAATTTCTCAATGGAATTGATAAAGTTAATGGCAAGCGTAGAAACCGATGCACACACGACATCTAAGCCGTATTCGCCACTCTCGGCGTGTCCAGTAATTTCCGCACTCCTCAGCTCGCCATCTTCGGCTCTCTCAAAGACTGCTTGTATCATGTGTTCTCCTTAAAATTAAGCGTTGATTGCGTTGATGACAACTTTTGTGTATGGTTGACGGTGACCTTGTTTACGGTGGCTACCTTTTTTAGGTTTGTACTTGTAAGTAACAACTTTCTTTTGTTTTCCTTGTTTTTCAACAGTTCCAACTACAGTAGCTCCAGCAACAAGTGGAGTTCCGACAACAGTGTTTTCACCACCAACAAGAACGACTTCGTTAAAAGTAACTTCTTGACCAGCTTCAACGTTCAATTTTTCAACGTAAACTGCTTGACCAACTTCAACTTTAACTTGTTTTCCGCCAGTTTTGATAATTGCGTATGTGCTCATTATGCACCTCCTATGATTTTTAGGGTTTCCCCGTATTTTTGTGAAGACTCGCCTAGCATCGTGGGACGAACCACTTAAAAGAAGAGCTCTAAGCATAACAAAGTTTAAATTTTGTATACGACGAGCAACGATGTTCGTGCGGTTGCACAGGATTGTGCATAGTCAACTCTTCGATTATAGCATATCTTCTTTTTTCTTACAAGTAAAATCAATCAAATTTAAGCTTTTTCTTTCCTTTTTTTCTCCAAGAAGCAAAAAGCATGCTGAAGTAAAAGATACTCATCATAATAGGAACACCAAGAATGGTCTTCTCCTGATAGTAAATCGTCAAATAAGCTGAAAAAATAACTCCGAAGACAAAACTGCTAAGTAAGCTAACAAAAATCAAGCCCTCTCGTAGGAAAGGCGTATGCTTGGTCCGGAAATAATCACCAAAAGCCAACATAGTTCGTTTGATATTCCCTGTCATAAAAGCATTATTATAGGCAATCCCTGACACTTCTCCAAAAGCAGTTGTCACCAGCCCCATACAGAAGGCCAAGGGCGGTACGAGATAGATATTCTCAACCGTTTGCGGCACAAAGCCAATAATTAGGGACAGGACTGCAAGTGGAATTACGGACAAAATTGGTTTTTTAACAATTCTCAATTTTTCCTTATAAATAGTTAATAAAAGGACCCCCATCATAAAAGCTAGCAAGGTCATTACTTTGGCACTGGCATCCGATACATTTTGTTGAATGAGTCCTACAGAAAGAAAAACCACATTCCCAGTTTGTCCAGCCACAAGGGTGTTCCCTCGAACGATAAAGGTATAGGCATCGACATACCCTGCACAAAAAGTCAAAAAAAGCGCTAGTCTCTTAGACTGACGTGATATTTTTCTTATTGGTAATAATCTCATTTTCTCCCCCTTCTCATTTCATCTACTTATCTAAATATTGTACCACTTTCTCCAAGAAATTCGTAGTCCATTTGAAAATTTTTACCATCTGTTGGATAGTCCTTCTTTTCTATGTTATAATGAAGGAAGGATTTGAAGTCGGAAAAGGAGTATTTATGTTTAAATTAGGTGTCATCGGAACAGGAGCTATCAGCCATCATTTCATAGAAGCAGCCCATGCTAGCGGAGAATACCAGCTGGTCGCAGTCTATTCTAGAAAACGAGAAACTGCCGCAACCTTTGCTTCTCGCTACCAGAATATCCGACTTTTTGATCAATTAGAAGACTTCTTTAAGTCTTCCTTTGATGTAGTCTATATCGCTAGTCCAAACTCCTTGCATTTTGTTCAAGCCAAGGCTGCCTTGTCTGCTGGTAAGCACGTCATTCTTGAAAAGCCAGCTGTCACTCAGCCACAAGAATGGCTGGATTTGAGACAGACAGCTGAGAAAAATCACTGTTTTATCTTTGAGGCAGCTCGTAATTACCACGAGGAAGCCTTTACTACTATTAAGAATTTTTTAGCAGACAAGCAAATCTTAGGCGCAGATTTCAACTATGCCAAGTATTCTTCCAAGATGCCGAACTTGTTGGCTGGGCAGACGCCAAATGTCTTTTCAGATCGTTTTGCCGGTGGAGCCCTTATGGACTTGGGGATTTATCCTCTCTACGCTGCCGTTCGCCTCTTTGGAAAAGCTCAAGACGCGACTTATCAGGCTCAACAGCTTGACAATAGCATTGACCTAAATGGAGACGGTATCCTCTTCTACCCTGACTTTCAAGTTCATATCAAAGCTGGGAAAAACATCACTTCCAATCTTCCTTGTGAGATTTACACAGCAGATGGAACCTTGACCCTTAACACGATTGAACATGTCCGCTCAGCTATTTTTAGCGACCACCAAGGAAATCAAGTTCAGCTACCTATCCAACAAGCTCCCCATACGATGACTGAGGAAGTTGCTGCATTTGCACACATGATCCAGCAACCAGACCAGACGCTTTACCTGACTTGGCTGGATGATGCAAGCTCTGTTCATGACCTACTATATACCATGCGCCAGACTGCTGGCATTAGATTTGAGGCAGAAAAATGAAAACCAAACTACCTACTGAATGGCAAGAACTGAGCGACCAATTCGGTTTCCAAGAATTTACCCCCATTCAAACTCAACTATTTGAGCCCATTCTTGCAGGAGAAAACCTCCTAGGAGTAAGCCCAACAGGAACTGGTAAGACCCTCGCTTATCTCTTACCTAGTCTTCTCAGACTGAAAAAGAAAAAAGCCCAACAACTCTTGATTCTAGCACCAAATACGGAACTAGCTGGACAGATTTTTGACGTATGTAAAACATGGGCAGAAGCCATTGGTTTGACTGCTCAGCTCTTCTTATCAGGTTCCAGTCAAAAACGCCAGATTGAACGCCTAAAAAAAGGACCAGAAATTCTAATTGGAACTCCTGGCCGTATCTTTGAGTTGATTAAATTGAAAAAAATCAAGATGATGAATGTGGAAACCATCATCCTGGATGAATTTGACCAATTGCTCGATGATTCTCAAATTCACTTTGTCGAGAAAATCACCCACTACGCACCTCGTGACCACCAACTCATCTACATGAGTGCGACGACTAAGTTTGACCAAGAAAAGATTGCACCAAACACACGTACCATTGATCTCTCTGATCAAAAACTGGACAACATCCAACACTTCTACATGCAGGTAGACCAACGTCACCGAGTAGACATGCTACGAAAGCTGGCTCATGTTGAGGATTTCCGCGGACTAGTTTTCTTTAATAGCTTATCAGATCTTGGAAGTGCAGAGGAAAAATTACAGTATCGGGATATCTTGGCTGTCTCCCTCGCTAGTGATGTCAATGTTAAATTTAGAAAAGTCATCTTAGAAAAGTTTAAGGACAAGCAGCTAACCCTGCTCCTTGCAACAGACCTTCTGGCTCGTGGTATCGACATTGATAGCTTGGAATGTGTCGTAAACTTTGATGTTCCTAGAGATATGGAAACCTATACCCACCGAGCAGGACGTACAGGTCGCATGGGAAAAGAGGGCTATGTTATCACTCTCGTTACCCATCCTGAAGAACTTAAAAAACTCAAGAAATTCGCAAGTGTACGTGAAATTGTTCTAAAAAATCAAGAACTTTATATCAAATAAGGTTGGCATTCGCCAACCTTTTTCTTATCCCCAAGTAATTTCTAATTGATAGCTGGCAAAGGGGTGTCCCTCTTGGTTTTGCAGTTGATAGGCTAGCTCAATCTTTTGCCCATCCAGTTTGTAGTGATTCGTTTGAATGATAAATTCCTGCATCCCCATTGGAGTAGGAATATAGGCCAAACTATCACTAGACTTTAGAAAACGCATGATGGTTTTGGGACTCGAGAAACGTGTCATCACCAGTTCTTCACCATGAAATTTGAGTACCACTTTTTCTTTTTCCTCATTATAAAAGAGTAAATAGCTATAATCTCCTTTTTCACGCACTTCCACGTCATAGAGTTGATCGATGACTTCCAACTGTTCATTAAACTGAATCGTATTTCGCATCCGAATCTTCACATCAAATCCTCTTTCTGTCTCTTGTCCTACTATTTTACCAAAAAGAGCAGGATTTTGCTATAATGGTTTTATGAACGAAAAAGTATTCCGTGACCCAGTTCACAACTATATCCATGTAAACAACCAGATCATCTATGACTTGATCAATACAAAGGAATTTCAACGTCTGCGCCGTATTAAGCAACTGGGAACTTCCAGTTATACCTTCCACGGTGGGGAGCACAGCCGCTTTTCCCACTGTTTGGGGGTCTATGAGATCGCTCGTCGTATCACGGAGATTTTTGAAGAAAAATATCCTGAAGAATGGGATCCTGCTGAGTCTCTCTTGACCATGACCGCTGCGCTCCTTCATGACCTTGGGCATGGTGCCTACTCCCATACTTTTGAACATCTCTTTGATACAGATCATGAGGCCATTACTCAGGAAATCATCCAAAGTCCTGAGACAGAGATTCACCAAGTCCTGCTACAAGTGGCACCAGACTTTCCAAAAAAGGTTGCCAGCGTCATTGATCATACCTATCCTAACAAGCAGGTCGTACAGCTCATTTCCAGTCAGATTGATGCGGACCGCATGGACTATCTCTTGCGCGACTCTTATTTTACAGGAGCTTCTTATGGGGAATTTGACCTGACTCGCATCCTCCGAGTCATTCGTCCTGTCGAAAATGGTATCGCCTTTCAGCGCAATGGCATGCATGCCATCGAAGACTATGTTCTCAGTCGCTACCAGATGTATATGCAGGTTTATTTCCACCCAGCAACTCGAGCCATGGAAGTTCTCCTACAAAATCTCCTCAAACGCGCCAAGGAACTCTATCCTGAGGATAAGAACTTCTTTGCACGCACTTCTCCTCATTTGCTACCTTTTTTTGAAAAAAATGTGACCTTATCTGACTATCTGGCTCTGGATGATGGCGTGATGAATACCTACTTCCAGCTCTGGATGACTAGTCCTGATAAGATACTAGCAGACTTGTCGCAACGCTTTGTCAACCGCAAGGTCTTTAAATCCATTACTTTTTCAGAAGAAGATCAAGACCAACTCGCTAGCATGAGAAAATTGGTTGAGGACATTGGCTTTGATCCCGACTACTACACTGCCATTCATAAGAACTTTGACCTCCCTTATGATATCTATCGTCCCGAATCTAAAAATCCACGGACACAGATTGAGATTTTACAAAAAAATGGAGAACTGGCAGAACTCTCTAGCCTGTCTCCTATCGTTCAATCCCTTGCTGGCAGTCGCCACGGAGATAATCGTTTCTATTTCCCAAAAGAAATGTTGGACCAAAACAGCATCTTCGCAAGCATTACCCAGCAATTTTTACACTTGATTGAGAACGATCATTTTACCCCAACTAAGAACGAATAGAGGAAATTTATGAGTATTAAACTAATCGCCGTCGATATCGATGGTACCCTGGTTAACAGTAAAAAGGAGATTACTCCTGAAGTCTTTTCTGCCATCCAAGACGCTAAACAAGCCGGTGTCAAAGTCGTGATTGCAACTGGTCGCCCTATCGCAGGTGTTGCCAAACTTCTGGACGACTTGCAGTTGAGAGACCAAGGTGACTATGTCGTGACCTTCAACGGTGCCCTTGTCCAAGAAACTGCTACTGGCCATGAGATTATCAGCGAATCTTTAGCCTATGAGGACTATCTCGATATGGAATTTCTCAGTCGCAAACTCGGTGTCCACATGCACGCTATTACCAAGGACGGTATCTACACGGCCAATCGCAATATCGGAAAATACACAGTGCACGAATCAACTCTCGTCAACATGCCTATCTTTTACCGCACTCCTGAAGAAATGGATGGCAAGGAAATTGTCAAATGTATGTTCATCGATGAACCAGAAATCCTCGATGCTGCTATTGAAAAGATACCAGCAGAATTTTACGAACGCTACTCCATCAACAAATCTGCTCCTTTCTACCTCGAACTCCTTAAAAAGAATGTAGACAAGGGTTCAGCCATCACTCACCTAGCTGAAAAACTCGGATTAACCAAAGATGAAACCATGGCGATCGGTGACGAAGAAAATGACCGTGCCATGCTGGAAGTCGTTGGAAATCCCGTTGTTATGGAAAATGGAAATCCAGAACTCAAAAAAATCGCCAAATACATCACCAAAACAAATGACGAATCTGGCGTTGCCCATGCCATCCGTACATGGGTACTGTAAAAAGGGAAGAATAGACGAAAACCGCTCGGCTGAGCGGGTTTTTACACTGTTTATATGCTCCCTGCAAGAACCAAGTCCCACCTCTAAAAGCCTACTAAATCAACACTTTTGTATGTTTGAGGTCAATTTTTGGTCAAAGTTTTTGTTTTCTTTTTTATTCTTTATCAAGCATAAATTGTCTAATCAATTCATACTCCTTATCAATCACCTCTTGCAATACGTGACCATAAGTTTTTATAATCTGCTGTATATCTTTATGCCCCAGCAATCTTGCAACAACCCAAATATCAATCCCTTTAGCTAAAAGATATGAACCGTATGTATGCCTTCCTGCTGTTGCTGTCATTTCCTGATTCCCAATTCCAAGTTCTAATAAACATACTCTTAAACTTTTATTCAATCCTGAATTTGTCGGAATCTTATATCTTCTATCATAGAATACTAAGTCATGTTTCTTCAATTCTTCTCGATCAAACAGAATCATTTCCTGTTCGTCTTTCAATGATTTTAAAACTAACAATAAGTCATCATCTACTGGAATTTCTCTTATAGAGGTTTTTGTTTTCGGTGGTACAAACTCTTGTCGATCACCTACAAATCGTCTATAGGTTTTAACTGTTTTATTTTCAAAATCAATATCAGACCAACAGACTGCCATAGCTTCGCCTACCCTAAATCCAGTCTTAAACAAGAAATATAATAAATATGGTATCACGGATTCTCTATAGTTAAACTTCGACTGTAAATGTGACAATAAATCTTTATATTCAGAAATACTATGAATATACTTATCATCAACATTGCCAGCTTCCAAACCAAATATTTTAACATCTTCTGTAATATCTGTTATCTGCAACCCACTACGCTGACTAAATTTTATTGCTGACCTTATATCTGCATTTATTCTTCGCAAGTGATCCTTCGTTACATTTTCTCCAAACTCATTCAATCTCGACTGATATTCCTGATGGTTAAGACTCATTGCTGGTATCGCAGAAAATATTCTCTCTATAGACTGACCTCTCGCATAGTATCCTTCCTTCGTCGCCTTCGCTTTTTCTGACGGAAGAATCACTAAATTATACCAATCTTGCCACAACTCATATAAGGTAGCTTTACTGTCAAATCGTGCTGTATAGTTTGACTGAAATAATTTCCTCTCCTTCTCTTGTGCTTCGTTCATAGCTTCACGCTTCGTTTTAAAGCCTGAATTTGTCGCAATAACTTTACCTTGTTTATCAAAGATTCGATAATCCCACAGTTTGTTTTTTCCACGTTGTCTGTAACTTGCCACTATAACTCCTTCCTGAATGGCAATCATCACCATTCTATTATAACATCAATGATATTTTTTGATAATTTTTATCGAAATATTCTCTTGTCTTTCTAGCTAAAAACCTATACGGTGAACCTTTACTTTTTGGATATAAAACAAAACCTTCTTCATTCTGCTCAATATCAACTTCTCTTTTTATAGTCGGATTCAATAAAATATCATTTACTAATTTTGTCTTACTAATAGACAACAAATCCTCTACTTTATCAATCGTCCACCATTGACCAATTTCTTCTTTTTGAATTAAATCTAAATACTCAGACCGACTAATCAACACCATATCAGATGGAATCGGAACTTCAATATTAAATACTTGTTTTGATTCTTTCATTTATGATTCCTCTACTTTTCCTATCAATTTCCGAACAAATTTTGAATACCTGGTTGAACCTTTTGACCTAAAATACGAATTTTATATCCTATCTTGGTTTCTTTATGTTCATTTTTTCTCCATAAAACGACAAAAAAACAGCAAGCCATTCCTGACTTGCCATTCTTTCTATGCTAGTTACTTAATTCCAACAATTCACTTTCAACACGTTTCAAAACTACTTGTACTTCCTCTGTACTACGATAACCCTCAAGTGAAGCCAACTGTCCTTCTATCCTTCCTAAAATACGTAACACTTTGTCTAGTTCATTATTTTGTTTAGGCTTAGATAGTTCTTGATTCTCAACTTTCAACCTCGTAACTTCTTCGGTCAATCTTGAATTTTGCAATACAACTTCTTTCATCAAATCCATTGTTTCCAAGATTTCTTTAGCTCTTGTACTGTTTTTATACAGATTTTCCCTAGCCATTTTTTCATACTTCATTTCATCAGAAATATATTCTGTATCTTTTTTTATAGAAGCATGCTCTTTAGATAAAACATCATGTTCTTTAGACAAGCCATCATGTTCCTTAGATAAACTATCGTGTTCCATTTCACGTTCTTTTGACAATGCCTTCATTTCAGCTTTAAGACCACTATTATCTCTAGCTAACTTAATAGCAATACCAACCAATGAAGCTATCGTTGTCAAAATTCCACCAAATGTTACCCAATCCATAATTGAATAGTCTCCCATCATTTTTTCTCCTTTCTATCTTATCATATTTTCAATTATGTTATAACTGTTCTAATAAATTTTCTATATCAGGAAAATAAGTATAAGCCACTCCTCTAGAGAATTCAAAAGGATAACATTCCTCAACCAATACAGAAACACTAGCATAAATTCTTTTTGGTAATTTTTCATTGGCATGACATCCTTCATAAGAATAAATAACCCTGACAATCTTACTGTATTCACTAACCTCAGCCGTCATAGTTTCAATCCCATGACCAGTATCACGACTAGCTGTAAATTCCAAATACTTTTGATTATCTCCTAATCTCTGAGCTAATCTTACAGCATACATTTTCAACAATTCTACTTGATCCATTTTCTACTCCTTAAAACAGCAAAAAAAGGCAGGGTTTCCCCTACCTTAATTATTTACCACTTTTACAGTAACACCTTCCACTGTAAAAGCCTTTCTTCGACTTAAATCTAATCGAATTAATTTGAAATAAAAATCTAATTCTTTTCCAAAAGGATATACACTAAACACTAAATGATACAATTTATCTACATCTGAAAATTTCTTTTTCAAAGGAGCTTCAAAACCATTCCAAGCTAATCTATAATGAGAAAGACCTGTAAAACTTTCAACATTATTCCACAATCCCTTGATAAGCCTCTTTTACTGCACGTTTATTGATCATAACCATTCGCTGGTTTGCATCATTTTCACCTTCATCTACATAAAAATTGATTTCAGGAGGAAAAGGATCAGTCGCCTTCTTAATACCAAGATATTCCTTATTCAAGATATTCTTAAATAAATATCGCTGAAACAATTTTGTCTGAAGCCACTTCATAAACTGATAAATACCAATGCTAAAAAGAACCATTAAAATCCATAATGAAAATTCATTCTCTTGAAATGGAAAATCCACTGCGATTGAAAAAATCAAGCCTACCACAATGCTTTCAAAAAATGAATAAATGAATCTATCAACACCAAAACGCAACTTTGAAAAAGGAACAGATAGGATAAAAATAATCATTAAAAATCCTAAATAATTTGGACTAATCTCAAGTATTGCTGATATTTTTTTAATCAAAATGGCACACGCTATCATTTCAAACACTAAAGATTGCCACCTAAACAACTGACCAACCAGCCAATTTACTCCACAAATCGTAGATAGTTTATATCCCAATTTATCAGATTCCTTCAAAATTCTAAAAAACTCTTTCATATTATCTCCCTTAATTCAATTTACGTCGACCCAAAACTGTCGCAATGAATCCAATCAAGCCCCAAATAGTCGCAAAGATTGTACTTGCTGTTCCAGTATTCGGAAGAACTTTTAACTGTCCTTCTTTATCCTTCAAAGCGATTGTACCGTCTTGCTGTTTCACAGCGCCAATTTCGTAGGGTTCTTTTTCTTGATAGTCACCTTCACTTGTTTCAACGACTACCTTTCCTTGATTGGTAGAAACTACTTTATGACCTGTATTGGTTTCAATCGGAGTCTCCTTAATTTCTTCTTTGGTCACATTCAAAGGCTGCGGAGTATCTTTTTCTTTTACCCCAACATTTTCTTCTGCCTTTTGTTTCTGCTCCTTGATTTCAGGAGTTTCTTCTACAGTAGACTTCTTATCTTCTTTCGGTTTTTCTTCTTTCGGCTGGTCTGATGGTGTTTTAGGTTCTACAACAACTCCTGTATTATCCTTTTCCTGCTCTTTCTCAGAATCTTTCCCAAGATTTTCAGAAGGTTTATCTTCTTTTGGTTTCTCCTCCTTTGGCTTTTCTGACGGAGTGGTAGGTTCTACAACAACCCCCGTATTATCTTTGTCTTGCGCTTTATCATCACTTCCACCCAAATCCAAATTTTCATTTCCTTTTAGTGCTGGTTTCTCAACAGATGATTCTGTTGGCTTTTCAGCAACCACTAACCCTGTATTATCTGTCGAAGATGGAGCATTTCCACCCAAATTAACTTCATCAGCATATACTCCACTAGTAACTGCACTCAATACAGCTACAGACAACAATGTTACTAATTTCTTATTCATATTTCTTCCTCTTTTCTTTATTTTCCAATCACATAATAAAAATTCTTCGCTTCCTCAGCACTAAATACACGATAATCTGTGATTCCAGTACCTTGACCACTTTTGACAAAGTTACATTCAGAAATCAGAATTGATCCATCATCTTTGACATCTTCGACGAAAGCTACATGACCGTAAGTAGGATGACCTCCAGCCTGCCTTCCTTGAAAGCTAACTGCTGAATGTTTTGTAGGTGTATTCGTGACCTCGTACCCTGACTTATGCGCCCAATCTTGACCATTTCCCATATATGGATCAAACTGTATTCCAAATTCTTTAGCTCGATTAAAGACATACCACGTACATTCACCATAAGGATAGGATTGAGTGATATAGCCTTCCTTAGTGATTTCCTTGTCAATGGAGTAGCCGTTCGGTATCTCCATCGCAACAGCACCAGCAGGAATATCTAAGCTACCAGCTATCGCATTCCCACCAGACGAGCCATCCGATTCAATCGTACCCTTAAAGACTTCATACCACTTCTTGCTATCCTTCTCCAGCTTCTCTAGCTTGGTTTGTCCATCTGATAAAGAAACCCCCTCATAGTGTTCAGACCAATACTTAGCACTTTCAAAAGGATCAGTAGCCTTCTGCATATAGTCCTTGACTTTCTTATAGCCATGATTCAATTCATAGGACATTAATTCTAGTTCCACCGTACTATCTAAAGTACGTGAACTTGCATTCGCCCATCTATCACCATTGATAGTATTTCCATCCCAGCCTGACCATTGAAAGTATCCAGCCACTCCACCTGATGGATTCGTTAGTTTGGGATCAAAGCCACTTTCTCTTTCACCAACGGCAAGAGAACCAGTAGAACCTTCTAGAGTGAACTTCTCTTTTGAGAGTTGCCAGTTTAGAATCTTAATCACATCTTCCGCACGTTCAACGGAGATATTGGCTTTCTGAGCCACTTCTTGCGCTGTTAAACGTGTTCTTTTTCCAGTTGTGCTTCCTGATGAACCACCAGAAGAAACAACCCCAATAACACTTGCAATCAACAAGAGAACTATCAAAAGAATAGGTAAAAGACTTCCAACCAATAAACCTAATCGTTTAGCTGTTTTTTTACCCATTAAATATCAACCTTTCTTCTCTTTACTTTCAACCTCTTTTCTTTCTTATTTCTAGGATTCCCAACATCAACTTTTTCTCGACTAACAGTCCTAGAATTGCTCGTCTGCATTCGTTGTTTCACATTTCGCTCCTGATCCTCTTTAAATCGTTGTTCTCGTTTTTTAGCTCGTTCTTCTTTCAAACGCTGAACTGCTTCACGAGAAGCATTTTTCTGACCAGCATATTTTTCAGCATTATCAATTTTTATTCTTTTCTTCTCATTCAACAATTTTCTATCGTCACTACTTTCTCTAAAGGCATTGGCTCTCACTCCATAGAGTTTAGCTAAAGCCTTATTCCCTTTTTCTTTAAAAGCATTGACTGAAGCATTTTTCTGTTCTTTCATCGAAGTAAAGCGATTTTTAACCGAGCCAGCTTTATCAGCTAAGCTATCTACCAATGGACTTTCTTTTCGTAAAGTTTTGAGATTTTCACTCAACTTATCTTTACCCATCTTCAAGCCACCTTTAGCAAACTGACCACCAACTTTCAAACCATCTTTACCTGATTTCAAACTAAGCTTTCCAGTACGATTAATTCTTTCTTTCAGATTTTTGACTGCTTGAGAATTGCTGATTTCTCTACCAACCTTCCCAACAGGACTATTCGTAACTCTTGAAAATGCTGTTAGAAGTGAATGTCTGTACTTCCACATCAAAACCAATAACAATGCTTTCAAAAATACCGTTACCAGTAAATCTCCACCAACAGCAGTAGAAACAAACTTAGTCAACGTATTATAAAAGAAAGAAAATAATGTAGTTGCTAAAAGCATAATAGAAGACAAAGCAAGCATTGAAATAGCTTTCTTATTAAACCCTACTAATAAATGTTCCATCTTAGGAAACAAACTCAAAATAAGAATAAATGGCAACAATACAATCAATAAGATAAATACAATCAAGAAGAAGAATCGTGACAATCCAAGCAATAGATAAATCGTTCCCATCACTATAATATCGACATCAGAAGCGAAGGCATACATGAATTTTGAACCCCACTCATTCTTCAACATCTTATTCTCAGGATCTTTATCTTTTGCAATATCTTTGATTTTCTTCTCACCGACTAAGTGATCTCCGTCACCCTGCTTATAACTAGCTAAATCTTCAAACTCTTTCTCAGAAAGCATGAACTCCCCTTTGTCGTTCACAGGAGAATTCATATACTTATACCCCTTCAACAAGGTTTCTGAAAAGTATGTTTCTACTCCATCTTTACTTTCACCAGTTAAAGTTTTAGTGATTTCACCATTCATAGTTATTGTGGTTGTTCTGAAAGCATCATAAACATGAGTTAACAGATACTTATTCTGTCCATCAACAGAAAACTGAATGAAGTACACTCCAATAAAAGTATAGATCAATAACATTTTTACCAATGTTTTAATGAAACTTCCTTTTCCAGTCGCAAATACATACAACAAATAGGCTGCCATGCTCGCACCAATCATATAGATTATTTCTTGACCAAATAGGGAAGAAAATACCTTACTAGAATTCTTTACTACTTCATTCAATAATGAGGAAACGTCGCTCATTGATTCAACAGCACTATACAATTCTGCAATCACATAGAAAACCAGTTTCCCAACCCAAAATACAGCCTGAACTAGCGAATTAAAGAAATAATTGATATTGGAATCAAATCCAAAGAACTTTTTATCAAAGTATGCCTTACTTGTTAGATCAGACATTTTAGACTTGTAATTCTCATAAGTTAGCTTACTTTTACTTTCATTCTGTTTTTTTATCTCAGCTTCTTTTTCTTTAGCTTTTTTTGCACTATCTAAGAGTTCTTTGGTAGATTCAGAACTTTCTTTTAGTTTTGGCTTATTCGTGTTTTTATCAAATTCAATAATATTGAAATTATTGTTAGGAAGAAAATCTGAAGCTGTATTCGCCTTGACAAATGCAGGAAAAAGGAAGAAAGAACAAATAAACACTAGTAAAATATTTTTTCTCATATTCCCTCCTTTAAACTGCAACCAATTTTGTTTCGACAGTCTTAAAGAGTGGTTTAAATTCTGGATAAATTGTACCATCGACTGTAATTCGTTCCTTACGACCAAATGTATCATAGTAAATACATTGCCCCATTGTTTGATTTTCAAGCCAAGCACGCGACAAATCATCATCTTCCACTCGTAAGTGTTCCAAGATAGCTCCTGTTTCAGAGTTTTCTGGAAAAGCAAATACCGTACCAAAACCAGTCCCATCTTCGCTTGTTTTCAAGTCTTTTACAGACTGAGTAACCAGCACTAGGAAGTTATTGAATGATCGTCCAGTACGCTTAATACGATTCACTACTTGTCGTCCAGCAGGAGTTGACATGATTTGCCATGCTTCATCAAGGTATAGCATGGTTTCCCTATCTCTCTCTCGTTCACCAAAAATCGCACAAAAATAGGTCAAAGCATACATAACCGTCAAACTTCTTAACTGAGTTTCAGTCATTTCATCTTTATCCGTTCCCTGTGGCATATCCAATCCTGAAATCTCAACAATCGTTATCTTATTGTCTGCTTTCAAAACTTGTTGACTACCATCAGAAAAACAAAGTGATAACAATGTATCCTCAGAAATAGATTTCAAATAATAACCAGCTTCTGAAACCTTCTCTTTAGCATGATTCTCCATCTCTTCAAATACATGAAACATTCCTACAGATTCACCAGATTCTCTTCGCTTCAGAACTCTATCAATACAAGGCATTAAGAATAGTTTCACATCTTTATAAGTATCCCCAAGCACCGAAGCAATCAAAACCGTCACCAACTCTCTTAACTCACTTTTAGACTGTAAGAATGAAAATGGATCAAGCACTCCCCAATTTTCTTTCTTATTCATATCTAACGTCACAAATCGAATGGAGCGAATATATTCTTGTAATTCCTCATTTGTACCTTCCTGCTCTAGCTCTTCTAAAACTGTCAAATACTGTCTACGCATTTCAGCTTTTGGGTCAACATACAAAACATTGATTTTTAATAACGAATGATACGTAAATAATAACTTCGTCAAGAAAGACTTCCCATTCCCTGTCGCACCAGTAATAGCAATATGAGGATTGCTTGTTTCCTTACCCTTAACTCCAATTTTATTAGCTTGCAACAAATTTGAGAAAACAACATTAGTGCTTGAATCCAAAGCCTTCTCAACTTCTCCACGCCACGAAGCAATCTCATTATCAACTCGACCCACCGGAAAACCAATTTCTGTACCAACTTTCTTAGTTGTAAACATCAGATTTTCACACAAACCACGCAAACTACCATACTGTAAAAAGCTTGGTCTTTCATTATCCAACAATTCTGTCAAACGGCTCTTATAAAAAAGATATATACGATCCGCAACTGCCTTCACTACCTCCACTTCCAACTCTTTCAATTTTGCAAAGAGAATATCAAACTTAAGATTCAATTCCTCAATACTATCTCCTGTAATCGTCAAAGTATGAAGATAGGTAATCATCAATTCTTTATTTTCATGTTTCTCTTGAAAATCTTCTAGCAACTGATGGCTTTCCAAGACTTCAATCTTTTGAACATCATCATTTTCTGCTGTTTCCTCTACCGTATTCCCGAGATTCTTGCGTTTGTTTCTTGCACGAGAAAACAAAGAGAAGAATCCTCTTTGAGTAGAAAATCGAATCTTATAGACACTATCTACAGGAAATTCAAGACACTGAAGTTCTTCTTGTAGATGAAGATAAGACACATTTTTAGGATAAGAAACAACAGGTATCGTCGCCACATAGCTAGTTTCTTGACCATTTATCAACTTCAAAGCATTTCCGTCCACTACCTCAATAATCGTTTCATCTACATTCTCAATAGAGTTTTCAAGTGCAATCAACTCACTTTCTTTATCGTAGTATTGACCACCAAGAAAATGAAGTCGATTCAACAATTCCAAGTCAGCTTTCACAACTTCCTTCACATTCAAGGCATGAAGTTTCGTCTGAACCATATCTTTCTGATTCTGCCATGTTCTCCACCAATCAATTTTTGGCAATTCTTCAAAACCAGCCATCTTCAATACATTTTTACGATAGGTTGCAATCGTCTGTTCAATCGTTAGCTTAAAGTCAGAAGTCACATTAACAGATTTCAAAGGAACTACAAGATAATGCTTATACTCAAAAAGATAGCTTACTTCTTCTTCCAATCGTGACTTCATTGTAGAAATCACATAGTTTCCTAAAGGGCTTGTTCCTTGACCTTGCTCAATATCTTGCGCCAATAAAGAAATCTTCTTAGCCAGCTCTAAATCAATATGTAAACTATGAATACTGACATCATTATACTCGTGTAAACTAGCCAAACAATCATAAACTAAATCTTTGCTAGTCTCTTTATCTTTTTCTTCAATCGTATTGACTACTTGTGGCTCAATCTCAAAAACAGACAAGACCGTTCCATCTTTTAACAAAATCAAACCATCCGCAATCGACCAAATATTATTTGATAACTCCACTTCTTATACTTCTCACTTTCTCATATTTTTTTCCTTTACATATATAATAATTTTCTCGTTGACCATCATATTCCTTCCAAAATTTCAGATACTCATAAATAAAACGAAAAAGATTTTTACCATCAATCTTATAATCTGCCATCAAATTCCCAAGTTTCCAACCAGCAAAAACAGAACCCACAAATCGCCAACCCCAATCCAAGGAAGGAAGAAAGCCTAGCAAAAACCAAGTTAAAACAAGAATCACTAGACCATAGACAATCGCTGACATCTTAATCGCAAAAGGCAAACTATATTCTTCATTCAGCTTATGAACCCATATAGGTTGCCTAAACGCTGTCGTATAAACATACAACTTCTTGTCTTTTCTTTCCATATCATTTTCCTAATTAAAAATATTTGGTAACAACTTCCAAAATGGAGCTGTAGCCTTCAAAACTGCTTGTGGATCTTCCATAAAGAAGTAAAGAAATCCACCAATCAACACAATCACTACCAACTTACCAAGTTTTTGATCCTTCCACGCTTCCAAACCTTTTGTAATCGCAAAGTAAGCCAAAACTGGTAATCCGATTTTTTGCACTAAAAATTGAAATAACGCCATCTATATTATTCTCCTTCATCATCTTTCTTGTTATAATCTAATGGAATTGTATGATCCATTTTTTCTACGAAATAGCTATCTTTATCTTCTCGTAATTCAAAGCTAAAGTTCTCACTATGAGTTGTACCAGCAACTTCAAAGGTTACTTGCACATAGGCAAGAATCTTCCCATCTTTTTCTTTAAAGTAGGAATAGTCTAAACTCTTGAAACTTGCACCACCAATGGACTTAATATCTTTTGAAATCAAGTCCAAATTTGCTTGACTTGTCGTATAGTTCTTAAAGAATAGTTCCAAGAAAGAAATCAATTTCTTGCGTTTTCCCTCTTCCACATCATCTTTAGCAACCAAAGACACCATACTACTCTTTTCTACTCCATCAGCTTTAAAATCGCTCACAGGAGAGAACCAAGGCAAACCAGACACATAATATTTACCATCTTTTTCACCGTATGGAATCGAGAACTCAATCCCTACACGCTGGCTTTTTTCATCTTTCTTCGTATCATAAACAACACGATATACAGCTATACCGTCTTTCGCTGTCAGCATTCTTGCACTAACTACTGACATTTCTTGTTTCAACTGACCTTGATTCTTTACATCAGGAACACTACCATAATAGTTATTCAATTTTGAAACATCATCATCAGACGAACCAGCTTGCGAATTGTAAGTGAAATATCGACTTACATACCCGTCTAAAAACTGTTCCAATTTGCGGTCAGTTTCTTTTTTCGTTTCAACAACTGCTGTATTCGATAGTCTTTCATTTACCTTAACAGCAGTCTTCATTGAAATAAATATTGTCAAACCACACAGAAAAACAAAAAAGGCTAAGCCAAATAAAAAAATCTGATTCGATCTTTTTTGGCTTACCTTCTTCATCTTGACTTGTTTTTGTTTTACTTTTCGTGGTTTCTTTAATTCAAAATTTCTCAATATTCTTCCTTCCTTTTTTAAAATTAAAGAACAACCTTTCTATAAAATCCTTGGGGAGTATTTAAGATTTCTCCTTGATCCACAAATCCCTGAAAAGCTATTACCCAACTTCCAGTCTCACAGATATAATTTACAACAGATTGATAGTCTAATCCTTTTGTTACTTCAAAGAAAGTTTGCGCTTCATCTTTAGAACAAAATCTATAATATGTAGTCACAATTTTAGTTACAGGCACATAACGCTGTAATTGAAATTTCACAATGAACTCGTCGCCATCATACAATTCCAATACAGCTTTCTTCAGCAAGTAAACCTCTTCAAGCGACATGATTTTATCAACTTCCCAATCTGTAATACCACAAATAAGAAAGTTACCTTTATCAATCCCTCTTTCATTCATTCTTTCAAGAATCTGCTCTTGAGTAAATTTCATGATATCCAGTTCACAGAGAA
Organism: Streptococcus oralis; assembly: GCF_901543815.1. Taxonomy (GTDB): domain Bacteria; phylum Bacillota; class Bacilli; order Lactobacillales; family Streptococcaceae; genus Streptococcus; species Streptococcus oralis_CM. Next base: position 721,030 of record NZ_CABEIU010000002.1, on the reverse strand, counting down.
ATTCAAAATTTCCTTCTCTCAAAACTCTTATATTCGCTATCATCTTGATACAAAGTAACCTTTACTCCTTCCTTTAACCACTTTCCACTTGTTTATTCAACTGTTCCAAGTCAGCAACACTAAATAGACCGTAACCAATAAATGCTGAACCCTCATAATCAACAATTTCAATAGTTTCATCATAAGAGCCAGCCAAACCAATCTGAGATAATCTTCCAAAATACAAAGGCAAGCTAAACCAAGCCTGCCTTCCATTATTTGGATTCTTAATCAACACTCTTGAAGCCATATCCAATACCAACTAATCTTTATTGCAAGAAATACCAACTATCGCCCTCATGCCCTAGAAAAACATAAGAATCTCCTAGACGACTAGCAATTTCTTCTTCGTGTTCTTCTACATAAGCTGACAAACGATCTTCATTGACTAACTGCTCATATTCTCCATGATTCAAAATACCAGCAAAATCAATCAATGCTTCCTGCGTATCAACTTCTGTAAATGAATTGATATACACATTGTCAGGATTGCAGCCATCAAATTGACCAAACTCCACACCGTCAAAATGTTCATCTAAACGATTAATAATCTTCTCGGGTTCATCAAGCAACTTTTTTCCGAAACTGTAATGCTTACACACATCAGAAAACTTATCATAGACAACTTTAATACTCATTTTTTTCTCCTTTCAAAAAAGAAAAAGGAAGCCAAACTTGACTTCCTTAAACACTTTAACTAAATTGAAGCACTACGCTCCAAATTGCTTCCAATCGCAAAAGCACGATTTGCAACTTTATTGTATGACTTATTCATATCATAATAACTCGCCAAATCGTTTTTAATACACTGAATTACTTGATAAGATAAAGTCAATTCTTCTTCATTCTTAAGAAGCCCATTCAACTCCCCTGCAAGTGTCCAAGATTGCGAAAAATCTTTTTCCTTCAATTTTTTAGCAAGTTCATTCGCCAATTCGATAACTTGTTTATCTTTCCCTTGTAATGCCATTTCAATTACCTCTTCATTCATTTTCTATTTTTTTTTACAACTTGTCCTTAACTAAAAAGAAGGAGAACGTTTTTTCACTTTCATTTATCTCTCCCAAATAACCAATCTAACGAAACATCAAGTAAATCAGCTAACTTAACAAGATTTTCAAAGCTAGGCTCTCTTTTTCCTTTCTCCCAATTTGTATAAGTTACTCTATTGACGTGGACTAAATCAGCAATTTCTTGTTGTGTTAGCCTCTTACTCTTTCTAGCCTTTCTTAATCTTTTACCAAATATTTTCATTTTAAATTCTTTATAAGTTTATTATTTTTACATCCATCTTTCTAAAAGATATTTTTTAAACCAAAAATAATGCTACAAATAATATAAAATATAAATCCTGCAATAATTAAATCAACAATAAAATCAATCTTTTTTTGATTTTATATCTTCCAGTACTTTTCTAGTAAGTAAACTAGATATAGATTTTTTCTTTTTATTCAAAAATTAAACCTCTTTAACAATCGTCTTTACTATTCTTATCATGTTTTAACCCTTACATTTCTTTAAAATTCATCGCAAGTCATCAATAGTCATCGTAGCGCCTTTTTTCTTCTTCATCTAATTTAAAAAAACAATAACTACAAATAGTTCTATCAAAATTCATCCAACGACAACAGCCAAAAATTTCATCGATGCAAGGTTTCTCAAAAGTGCAGCCACATACATCACAAACCCCACCTTTTGATTTTACTGACATTTTTAAAACCACCTCTCTAAATGAAATCGTTCAATCAAGTTTAAACATTCTTCTTCCATATCTGCTTTACTCCTTCTCAGCAACCCAAACCACAATAATTTTCTTTTTACATCAACCTCATTCGCTAGATACCTTTCATATTCTGCATTCAAGCGTTTCAGTTCATCCCAATCACATTTTCTCTTTGTCTGATTGTACTTTTGTGATTGAAATTCAATATAGGCTTGATACTCTCTAGCAACCTTACTATCAATTACTCCATCATAAAAATTTCTTTCAGGAATCAAATAGACAATCTTTTCAATATCTTTATATTCAATCATGTAAGACTCCCTAACTGACTTTGAAGAAATTCTAGTTCTTTTCGTTGTCTTGGCGTAATCTCTCCTGAACTCATTATTTTTTTCATGTTCTCTTGCATGAACAATCGATCAATCTCAGAAACATACACTAACGAATTAGAAACCCTTTCAACAAGCCATCTTATCGTTCTTTCTACAGAATAAGGCTCAGGACTAACTGAAAGTCTGATTGCTTCGTCATTCCCAAAAAGACTTTGCCACTTGCTATCATACATTCTAAAACCATGTTCATCAGTACCATCATAAATCTGAATCGCACCTTGAAATATCGACCTTGTCAACTCAGCAATCTCAGCACCTTCTAAAACTTCTGTAACAAACGACCTTGCCTTGCCTTGCGAAAATCGAACCTCATACCGATTCCATATCCCAAACAACCTTACGCTATCTGATACGCTTATCCCTTCTTTCTTTGCTATCTCATATCTTTTTTCATAAAAGTTAAAATACATTTCAGACTGCCGACTACCAAGATAAATTGATAACCCTTGTCTATTTTCTATTTCTAAGGGATTCTCAAAATCAAATCCACCTCCACCAACAAATGAAAAGTTTCTTAGATATGGTGAAACAATTTCTTGATTATAATATCTAGTTACTAGAGATGATAAATCAAAGTTATCCTTTGAATCCTCCTGAACCATTTCATCAACTGCAATATCTATCCTAGTAACGCTAAAATCATTTCCATAACGCTTCTGAATTTTTTCTATAAAATCAATCCAAGTTATATTTTCATTTTCAAGATAGACTTCTAACTGTCTGCAGCCTTGACCGCTTAATTGAACCGTAATTCTGTTTTTATCTTCTCCATTCTCACTGTACGAAGAATTAAACCCCAAAAACCAAATATCCCCATACCGATACAACAGTTCATATTTCATAAATGAGGTCGTTTCAGGTTTAGGCATTATATCAAATCCAAAAAATTCTTTCGCAACAAAATAGACATCAATTTCATTATGAAGTGTAAACCTGAAATAATCCACCATATATCTTGTAAGACTAGCATCACATCTTTTCAAACTAAATTGATTTTTTATTTCTAAAAAATCTGTTTTCTTCAAAGTTCTATAACCATTCTCGTAAGCCTTTAGCGTAGAAACAGGAATACCAGTCTTTATCGATAGTTCTTTTCTTGTCATTTTTTGTTCTTTTCTAAACTCTTTTAACTCTCTTCCGTCCATCTCTCCTATAAAACTCCTTATTTTTACTAAAAGGGATACAAGAAATTGCAAAAAAGACACACCTTGAAGCCACGTGGCTGTAAGTGCGAAGTGCATTTTGTAACTCTTGTTACCCACCTATTAGAATAGGTGGGTTAATTAGTTGAATAGAGCCTACTAGTGACCGCTAGTGACCGCAGGCGCTCGTCGCTTCGCTTCCTCGCTTCTGCTACTAGCTACTAGTAAGCTCTATTCAACCAACTCTTATCTAAACAAAAAAGAGGAGAATAGTTCTCCTCAATCAATATTCTTCAAAAGGATAGTCTTCTAGTATTTCAATCCATTTCTGAGTACTAGTTTTCTTCAACTCAAACAAATCTTTGACCAAGGCCATCTGTCTTTTATCTAAATACAAAAAACCATCTTCTCGACTAACAGTTATGACATCTTTTTCTTCCAATTTATTCAATAAATTTTGAACAGATGAAAAACTAACACCAATAGTCCTTGAGAAATCACTCGCCTTCACAAGATCACCAAGATTGTTTTCTCCCTTCTGTCGTTTACCAGCCATCAATTCCTGAACCAATTCAGGACTAGCCTTCTTGACTTCCCCTTTTTGCATTTCCTCTTGCGCTTCCATTTCAGCTTGAAGATTTTCTTTTTCTTCTTCTGATAATTGAGCATCAGGATTTTCTAAAGGATTGAAAGGATTTTGTCGTCGCTCAATCTTCTCATATTCATCAGTAAAAGAGAATCCCTTTTCTAACAATGGAGAATAAAATTCTCTTGCGACTTCTCCATATACGCTAGCATACCCACGACCATAAACACGCTTACCGCCCAGGTACTTAACGTACTTAAATTCCTTATTCCTATTGACTTCTCCGAAGGCTAAATCATATCCAACCTCGTCCAATCGACCAACAGAAATTCGGAAATTGATATTCGCTTGTAATTTTGAGCCTAAATCTTCTCTTGAAGGCTTCTGCATAGCAGTAACCGCAAAGCAGCCAGCTTGCCTTCCAAGTAGTAAGAATTGACCCATAGCATTATCCAAGCGCTGTCTAGTTTGAAAATCAAGCATAGCACACAAAGCATTGTATTCATCGCAAACCAAGAAATAAGGTTCAAGACCATACTCATAGAATTTCTTCAAATCCTTATCGCCATTTTCTTCACGTTTTTGTCGCATATAAGCATAGCGAGCAAACATGATACCAACAGCTCTTTCAATCATTTCAACAATATCATTAACCTGATAAGAAATACGACCTTCAAAGGCTTTCTGTTCTGCCATAGTAACAAAATCTGCTTGCTTCGGATCACAAATATCCGTCACTCCTACTTTAGCCATAGCACGAATCAATGTTCTTAGTAATACCGTTTTACCACCACCAGTACCACCACAAACAAGTAAATGAGGATCATCAATAGGATTCCAATACAGATTTTTCATCAGTTGAATACCCTTATCAGAATACTCCACATCAGTCACCTTGATTCGATTCAAGAAAGCAGAATAAGCCATCTTATAGGTCTTAAACTTAACATCATCCTGAACTTCCATAAAGTCCATGAAGAAAGTAGTTTCTAAATCACTACCAATCTTCTTAAACTTATCCTGAAACTTGTTTCCAGCCATTTTAAAAGCAACTTCCAAATCATAGCGATTCTGTTTTAAATAAACCGTTGGAAATGTAACCTTATCGACTGTTCCTGATTCAGTTTTAACTTTTTTAGTGTATGTATATCCATTCTCTTTAAGAAAGAAAGCTAATTTAGCAAGTCTTTCTATCTTTTGAAAAAAGAATACTCTTTCTTGTGATAACCAAGTCAAATAGACACTTACAAAAATTATCAGTATCAGCAAAACTACTGAGAAGACAATAGAGAAAATATCTATATTCTTGATTTTCTCAAAATTTGAATAAACAAAAAAAACTAGTATAGGAGTAAACAACAAAAAGAAAAAAGAAAAGATATAGTACCTTAGACTTACCATATAAGGCTTAATCTTAATTCCACGATACGTAGGAAGTAAACTCATATCCTCTCTCCTTTAAAAATTATCCCTTGTGTTCCTGATGCTGTTCTTGCTTCTGATTTTGTTTAGATTGACCACCTACTCTTTTGAGTTTATCAACTACAAAAACAAAACGATGTTTATTAGGCTCAACTTGATTACGGTCAGCCTTGCGCATACCATGATAAGCAATAAGTAAAGTATCAAAATCAATAGCTTCCTGATAGCCAAGATTCAAAGCATCAATTTCTTCTGCTGACTGTTCAGTTACCTTCAAGAATACAGTATCTTCTTGTCCTTCTGAATAGACAAGAACTTCAACTCCATCATAATCACCTTCACCAGTTTCAAGATCAACATTCACAAATTGAGCACCTTCATTTTTAACAAATTTACATGCTCCCAACACTTCTTTTGGATTCAGCAACAAATCGTTCAAGATACGATATTTTTTCGAAAAAATTTCTACACGATTCCCAAGTTCAAGTCCATTTTTAGCCATTATTTATTACCTCCTACACGTTTAAGTCCTTTAGCCAATACATTCGTCGAAGCAGAGAAATTTACTCCTTCAACATAATCTTCCATAAAGATAGGATCAATCGCTTCAACTTCTTCATTCGGTTTGTAAACGGTCATATCCTTTGGAGTAATAATAGAAAACATACCATGTTTTGCATTCATTACAATATGACGTGTCCCATCAAATGGCTTGCCCTCAATAATCGCTGGGGCTTTTTCAGAACGAACATAATTTGCTTTCCCGATTGCTTCAGGATTAAACTTAAATTTTTCAATTTTCATTTTTTTAATTTTCCTTTTCTATTTACATTTTTTCAAAAATAAAAGGTGATAGTTCCTGTTACTCTACCACCTTTTACAACGCACTAAACCATTTTATTCTGCTTCTTTCTTACGCTTCAAACCAACTAGTCCTAGCATAGACAAGATACCAACACCAACAAATCCAAACATACTAGAAGCTGTTCCAGTGTTCGGAAGAGCTGGTTGCGGTTGTGGTTTACGTGGCTCTTCTGGAGCTGGTGGCTCAGGTGTATGAGTCGTCACCTTCGCCTCCATTGCCTGACTGTTGACAATATTAACAAACGTATTCTCAACTTCTCCATTTGAGATACGCTGAACTTCAACATAGAAATCAGCGTCAAACGTACCACGTACTCCAAGAGAATTCAAGAACTCTTTGTCAATAGTGTAAGCCCACTTACCGTCTTTTTCGCTCCAAGTGACTTTAACAATCTTCTTGATAAAGTCAGAGTTTGCACTTTGGTCAAACTCAAATTGGAACGCATACTCAGAGCCTTTAGCAATCTTGTCACCAGCTTTGATTACTTTGCCATCCTTCAAGATGACATCATACGGCAATGTGAGGTCTTTTTCAGCCGTATACTCAGTACCCTTGATAACTCCTTTCCAGTTACCAGTATAACGGTCATGCTTCAAATCAAGCATATCAATACCATCATACTGATGAAGAGTATCATGTTTCGCAGAAACGGTCACACCACTCAAAAGATAACGAATATACTCACCAATTTGAATTTCTTGACCATCACGAATCTTAGAATCATCTTTTTGATCCAAAGCATGTTTTTCAGGCTTGATGTCAGGAACTTCAACAGTTACCAAATTAGACTTATGATCGATTCCAAAATCGATCTGATGGAAATCATTTTGAACCTTTTGACCTTCTTTTACCAACAATTTAGCAAACAAATCAAAAGTCACATTTTTACCCTTAGAAACATAGTTCTTGTAGTAAGCAGCGTTGTCTTTTGGAACCCACATGTAAAACTCACCTTTAGGTGACAAGCCTGCTTCTTTCAAGATTTTATTGACAACATCTGTTCTTCCCTTGTCAGAAAGAACATGATACATGTCAAATAGTTGCTTAACATCTTTTCCTTCATCGTCGGTTGCTTTGATTTTAGCATCATCAATAGTATAGGCACCATTTTGCACCTCGTCTACAAGCGCAAAAAGTTTTGCGATTGACTTAGGTGATGCAGTAAATTTTGAATAAGGAGCGTAGTCAGTTTTCAACTTAAACTTCACATTCTTGTCAAATGTCTTAGCCCCATCAATGTCATTTCCATGTGTATCCTCAACAGATTTTGTAGGATTTACAGATGGTTTGTAGCGCAAATTAGCATAGCGCACATGCACAGTACGAGTTTTTACTTTACCCGGCTCAGGAAGATATTCAGGATCAGGAATTGTATCCTTTTCATGCTTTTCAAGAGTAGGCTCGACTGGTGGTGTCGGAGAAACAAGTGGTTTTGAGATAGAGGCATTACGACCCCACAACTGAAAAGCATAATCACTCATGAATAACTCTTCATCACTCATTGGATCTTTTCCTTCAGCTTTTCGACGTTCATCAGAAGCCTTACGAACCGCATCCCATTCAGCTTGAGAGCGTGTCGCAAGAGACTTGTTTCCAGTTGAATAAAACAAGTGCATACGCTCACCATATCCAGCAGACAAAATCGAACCAACAGGAACATCAGCTTCATCACTTACATTCTTATAATAATGATCACTTGCCTTCCAACGATTCAAACCAGAAGGATCATCATATCCCATTGGAACATCCCAACGATGTTCACCTTTGTAAACAGTCTTACCATCACGGTTGGATTCAATAACATCTGAACCATTTGGATTTTTGACAATTCCTGTAGTACCATCTTCATACTCCCACCGCAATTCTTGACCATAGTCAATATCACTAAATGCAGAAACCATCGCCAACTTAATTTTCTTACCTGTACCTTCTTCAAAATACTCAATATCAGTATCAACAGCCTGCATATTAAACACATTGAAATCAATTGCATTAGTTGTTGATTTCTTGTTGTGAGAAATTAACAAACGAGAGTAAACAGATTTTACCCCCATTTTTTCCCACTCTTGGACAACAGACTTAAAGGTAAATTTGGCTGAGATTTTTTTACCTGTATCGGTCTCACCGATATTATGAAGAGTAAATGAGTCTCCGACCCTTGGTTTGTTAATGAATTTTCCTTCAGTGTCTTTCCAAGAGTAATCTTCAAGAAGGTCATCACGACTAGCTGTAATTTTAGTATCAGGCCTATAGCCTAAATAATCATTAGCAAATTGAAGATTTGGCACTCCATCAAAAACAGCTCTGAAATTTTTATAATATTTCATACTTCCACGACCAGCTTCATTGTAATCACCGTACATTTTCACACCAGTTGCAGAACCAGCAAGTCCCAATTTTTCCAAATCAGATTTTGCTTGTTTGAATTCCTTTACTTTTCCAAGATATTTTTCATATTCTAGACTATATTTCTTCTGAGCGTCATTGTTACGCTTATCAATCTGGTCATTCCTTTCTTGAAGGTCTTTTTTAGCCTTCTCATGAGCCTGACGAATCTTTTCGTTCTCATTCTGAACACGCTTCTTCTCAGTCTCATTATCTGCTACATCTTTCTTGTAGCCAGCAATTTCAGAAGAAACCGTATTTGCTTGATTAGAATAATCCTTTTCTACACTAGCTTGTTTCTTCGCAAGTTCGTCTTGCCCCTGAGCAACACCTACATTCACAGGAGAATCCTGTTTTACTTCTAAGCCTGCTTTCTTAGCTTCAGAAACAGCCTTATCAACAATTGAATGATCTACTACAACATCGACGGTAGTATTCTTCTTGTCAGTTTCGTCCTGCTTAGGTGCTTCTTGTTTAGGTGCTTCCTGAACAGTTTTTGGCACATTTTGATTTGCACTCAACTCGTCAGCAGAAACACTACCTGATGAAAAAGCCATAGCAAGAGCAGCCATACCCAAAATTACTCCACAAGCACCATACTTCTTAAATTTACGAATTGAACCAAACGCTTTTGTTTCTTGTGTTTTAAACATACTTTCTTTTCTCCTTTTTTTTAAATAACATTTTTTCTCATTATTTTTGAACTCAGTTCTCTTCTCATGAAGGAGAACGAGATCTCTTAAAAATCATTTCAACCATTTCAATTTCCTTTCCAAAATAAAAAAGCCAGCTTTTAAACTGACTTTTTATCTATATCAAATCCATTTTCCTGAATAGTCAACACGATATTTGCCTTGAACAATCTCATTACGAGCATAAGAGCCATCGGATTTCAAATAATACCAACCGCCCCAATAACTATCATAAATCCACTCATTCACAGCCATAGCTCCACTAGATTTGAGATAATAGCTACCCTGCCAAGCGTTGCTTACCATATAACCACCACTCTTGAAATAATACCATACACCATCAATCTTCAACCATTGATGATTAACATAAGCACCACCTTCTTTTAAATAAAACCATGACTGATAATAATTATCATAAATCCACTCTTTATCTGCCATCTTACCATTAGACTTCAGATAATAGCTTCCTTGCCAACTATCACGAACATAAATTCCATTTGATTTTAAGTAATACCATGCCTTATAAGAATTATCATAAATCCATTCAGATTCTGCCATCCGACCATCAGATTTTAAGTAATAACTCCCTTTCCATGTGTTTTTTACACGTTGGTCATTATCATAGTAATACCAAGAACCACTTTCTTTCTTCCAACCATTTTTAACTGGTTTAGATTGTGATGGCTTCGTTTGACTTTGAGTAGAAGGTTTCTTACCTACGACATACTTACCATTATCATCTACATAATAACGTCCATTATCAACCCATGCACTCTTGACCATCTTACCATCAGCACCTAGCCAATAGTCTCCCTGCCATGTATTTTTAAGACGTTGATTATCCTTATAATAATACCAAGAATCATTTTCTTTTTTCCAACCATTTTTAACTGGTTTAGATTGTGACTTGTTTTGATTCTGAGAAGAAGAACGTCTATCTTCTGCTTCTTTCTTTTCTTTTTCCTCCAACGATTTTAAATCATTTACTTCCTTAGTCAACTTTTCATATTCTTTAAAAGCTGTCTGCAATTTAGAAAGCTCATTCTTCTTATCTCTAAGTTCTTTTTCCTTCTTAGCCAATAGTGAAGAACGATTAGTCAATGTTGTATCTACTGGACGTTGCGTATTAAAGTTCTTTTTCGTTGATCTCACTATATCGTTTTTATCGATTGATATAAAACTAAACCAACCACCATCTTTTAAAGAACGCATGGAAACTCCAAAATACTCATCCCTAGAACTTCCATAATTTACCCCAGCAATAGATTGTGCATGAAGAAATTCATCGCCATTATACAGAAAAATAACAAATGCCTCATAAATCTCTTTCTTCAGTTGACCTACAGTCACTTCTTTATCAATGGAAGAGGTTTTAAATGCGTTCTCATAATACTGACCACCATATTTCTCTTCTTCATCGTTCTTACTCGAAGTCCGCAAACCATACTCTCTAGCAACTTCATTAATTCCTTTTACATAATGCCAATCCCACATGCTACGATTCGCTTCTAAATTTTTATACGCAACCTTATCAGCAAAATCAATAGAAGATTGTGCAAGCGTTACTTCTGGAAGCCCCATCTGTCTACGAATTTGATTCATCAAATCCAAAGCATAATAATTTAATTCAACCAAAATCTCTTTAGGAAGATTATTTAATTCATATTTATCCAATTCATCTGCTGGATCTGAAATAAAATTATCTAACTGGCTCTGCTTTAATTTTTGACTTTCAGAAATCAAAACTTTTTTGGCTTGTTCTTCCTCTTCATCACTAACTACAGGAACATACTCCCCTTTTTCATTCTGTTTGACATTACTATTAAAAAACGTTTTTAACGCAGTAGCATATTCTCTACTCACCTTAATTGTATTCTTGTTAGAATAAGGATTTTTCAAAAAGGAAACAGTTTGTTCCAAACTAGCAATCTTATCTTGAATTTGTGTGATAGCATACCACCCTCCGTTAGAAGTAAAACTATCAATACCATTGGCTTTTATTATCTCAGCCTTTTGTCTATCCAACTGAGCAATTTTCTCTTGTCTAGCACTATCAGCATGTACTATTTGATTCACATTAAAAGCCAATAAAGTTGCAGTCGTTACTAAAGCTAAAGTCGAAGTCCTAAATTTCATATTTTCTCCTTTTAATAAAAAAATCTTAACTTCATTTATTATATCATAAAGTCATCTATTCCATCATAAAGTTAATCTTCAATAATCACCCCATCTTCTAGGAAACGATGATACGTTTTTTCAATTTTCATTTCAATCTTACTACAATAGCTACGAGTAACTTGACCAACCGCATACAAACGATTATACAAATCTTCACAACATTTTTTTGAAGAGACATAAACATCAGCACCATTTTTTACATGAGCATAGATTTTCAAATTCCAACAAAATCGTCTATAAATTCTATTGTATTCTCCCAGTATCCATTCTTCAGAATACGTCTTTACATCTCTTTCTCCTTTCAAAAGAACATCTTTGATTTTACTCACCTCTCCCTAACCAATCTTTTCAATTAACTCAAGTAGAAATTGTTTTACTTCAGATTTTCGTGCATACTTCGTCCTATCATTTTCTATAAAACGAATCATTTCATCATAAGGCTTACCCTCAGTCATCATAACAATCAAACCATGAGAAAACTGATGATGACACCCTAAATTATCTAAATCTTTAGTTGACAAAACCTCGTCTCGATCAACACTAAAACTTTCTTCAACATTAAAGAAATCATCAACTTTACAGTTATAAAGATAAGCCAATTTATATAGTTTCTCAAGACTAGGTTCACGTTCTCCACTTTCATATCGAGCATACGCTTTCGGTTGAATCTCTAAATACTTCGCTAAGTCCTCTTTCGACTTATTATACATTTCTCGATACAAACGAAGTCCCATTGACACATTCAACATAAATCCTTTTCCTTTCTACTTCCTACTTACATACATGTGATAATCGAAAAGAAAACCACAAACAATACAAATACAAACAAAATTACTGGATAAATAAATATCCAGTAGATCAAAAATAGCAACAAAATAAGCATAGACAATAGCATTCCAACTCTTACTAAGTAAATCAAAATATCCATCTTTCCTCTTTTCTATTCTCTACTCATATTGCTAGTTTACATAAAGGAACGTAATGGATTCCCTTGTGAAAACTAACAATACTTTCAATCTTTATCAGGACAAAACCTGTTTTATAAAAATCTAGTTATTGTTAATTTTTGCAAAAATAAAAAGGCTTATTTCAAAGCCTTTTTACGTTTTTTTCAATAGAATATAGCAATATAAAAATGTATGCTCTTATCTTCGCATACTTTCAGCTTCTCAGCCTACTACCTTCGCCAAGGTCACAAATTTAAGGATAACTCAATATCCCCTCTTTCTTACCCAAAGGCATTAGCAAGTTTTTACTCTCACACACCGACCATACAACACATAGACCTCACTATCTCACTCTAGCTACCTTCTAAGAAGTATCATTGACTGTTCTCAGCCGTCAGTTCCCTTTTCTTATCTACTAAGGCGAAAGGACGAAACACCCAACGTGAACCTTACAAACTCTAAACTCCTTGCCAACCACATTTACTTATGGTATAATGATACCAATTCAACAAAAAAACAAAATATCGTAAACAGCTTAGTAAGATGGAAACACACTTTGCTGGATTTTTGTTTTCAAAAAAATTAGAAAAGAGAACATTATGGTTGAAATCATTACTAAAACAATATCCATCATTTACAACATTATGAAGTTGTTAGTCCGTCTTTACATTAAATCTTTTGAATACTACCCAAAAACGACAACTTTTTGCACAGTCTATACGATTGTACGTTATCTGTTTTTCCCTTAGTCCTACTAAGAAAAGTCAGCAAAGAGTTTAGAATCTATAAAGTTTTGTAGATACATTTCATGAAACATATCTACAATCAGACTCAACTTGACATTTTCCTAAAATTCACGTATAATTAAATTGCTACATTTAATCGTGTTAGTCAATGATTCGTTGTTGTCTGACACGTTTTTTATTAAATTTTCAAAGTTCACTTAACTTTTATATTGAATCAAAAATCTTACTACTTAAATTTACAAGTTCTACTTTCTTGAAACAACATTCAATACTGAAAATTAAAATTTGTTTTTTAAGTTGTGTTCAGGATTTTTAAATTCCTATAAAATGTTATTATTAAATAAAAGTAAATTCCTTTTATTTATCTCCAAAAGTGTTATATCACTTTCGATATATCTATTATATATCGTTTGTGATATATTGTCAACACTTTTTTAAAAAAAATTTTATTTTTTTTAGAAAGGAAAAAACTATGTTCCCCGAAAGACTAAAATCACTTAGAATACAACATAATTTCACTCAAAAACAAATGGCTGAGTTTTTAGGAACAAGTCAACCTTCTTATCAAAATTGGGAAAAAGGTACTAGAAAACCATCAGGAAATACAATACAGAAAATTGCTAACTTCTTCAATGTATCCACTGACTATCTTTTAGGTAAAACAGATTTTCCTGAACTTGACTTAGAGGTTGACATCGATACAGCTATTGATAACTCAGTTGCTTATGATGGTACACCCATCACAGATAACGACCGTGAAATTATCAAAGACTTCCTAAAAGAATACTTTGCAAATAAAAAATAGTATGGAACTAAGAAAAGTCATAGAAGAAATTGAAGCCCTAAACTGCAAGATTGTCTTGTTAGACTATTTAGAAACAAAAGGTCGTTATCTCTTTGTAAATAATGAACACTTCATCTTTCTACGCTCCGACACTACAGATATAGAAAAAATCAATATCCTACTACACGAGAAACACCACTTACTGAATGATGACTCTCACAACTACCTTGCTCATATCGATACCTTCTCCCAACGCATCGAAACCAGAGCTGAAAAGGGGAGAATCCTTGATTTTATGAGCTTAATCAACAGCGAGTATCCGATAGATGAACAATTCAACTACCATGACTATATCAAAAACGCAGGTATACCAAACACTTATGAGGTTTACGTGCAAGAAATAGCTACCAAATTTTTCAAAGAAAACAAAAAAAATAACATTATCTAAGATAGTGTTATTTTTTCTATTTCCGAACAATTTTTGAGTACCTGGTTGAACTTTTCGACCCAAAAAGCGAATTAAATATCCAGGAACATTTGATTTTCCTTCGCTTTTTATTCTAAAATAACATTTCCCCAAAACTCATCATTACAAGTTACTTCTATTTCATTGTTTAAATAACCTGTAAAAAATCCTCCACCTTTTCTATAAAATCTAAACTTCACAAAATAAACTTCCAAATCCCCTTCATATTCTTTTTTGATAGTCATATCTGACCCAGCTTCCATTTCATCTAGCTGATCCGAATACTCCTTCAAAAAATCTTTTACGAAATAATTAAACTTTGAAATCATGTTTTTGGGAACTCTATCCTGATAACTTATTTCTTTGATTTCCATATTCTATCTCCTAATCAACATTTGATAAAAAATCTTTCAAACGAACTATATCTCTATCAGTCAAATTCCCTATAATTTGAATTTTGATTTTCTTCCTATCTAGTTCATATGCTTGAACAGTATCAATCCAAGAAGGTTTTTCTAAACCTGCTCTAAACCAATCAATAATTTCAAAATACTTTGACTTAATTCTGTCTGATTTATTTTCATATTTCGTAGTCAAGCGATAAGTTTCAATAACTTCATCATTAAACTCAATTACCAACGCAGGACGTGACTTTGAACCTGTTCCATCAGCATACTTAATTCTTGCAATCAATATTGAATATTCTTCTATTTTTTCCATTCTTTCTCCTAATATAATCATTATTCATCGAAGAATTTATCAATATCTTCTTGTTTACTAAAATCAAGTTTAACCAATTTTGACTTTTCTTTCACTAATCTTTGAATATCTTTTTTTGCCTGTTCCACTTCTTCTTTTGTATACTCTCTTTCATACAGACCAATCTTAAAAGGAATACTTTTAGTCAAAACACTTTGTCTCAAAAACAACTTTACAGCAGTTGTCATATCTAAACCCAATTCACTAAAAACTTCAGTCGCATCTTTTTTTAATTTATCATCTACTCTTACAGCAATTTGTGACATAGCAATTCTCCTTTTTTATCTTGTATATCTATTGTATCACTTTTAGATAGACGATTCAACTTTTTATATCTATGAATACAAAATAAAATAGACCAGTTTCCTGATCCACTTTATTCTATATTCATTGACTTCTTGGTCAAATTTTGGTCACACTTTGGTCAAAGATTCCAAAAATACTAACCTATTTTAAAAAGCTAACTTGTGATGATTGCCTTTAAACTAACACTTTGAATATTCTTTGTTTTTCTTTACACTTCCCAAAATGCCCCCTGCAGGAATCGAACCTGCAACTACTCCTTAGGAGGGAGTTGTTATATCCATTGAACTAAGGGAGCTAGAGAAAAACCCTGCTGGGTGAGCAGAGTCTTTTAGTCGAATTAACGACGGATTTCTTTGATACGAGCTGCTTTACCTTGAAGCGCACGCAAGTAGTACAATTTCGCACGACGTACTTTACCGTAACGAACAACTTCGATCTTTTCAACACGTGGAGTGTGGATTGGGAAGATACGCTCAACACCTACACCGTTAGAGATTTTACGAACTGTGTAGTTTTCTGAGATGCCAGCACCTTTACGTGCAATAACAACACCTTCAAAAATCTGGATACGTTCACGGTTACCTTCGACAACTTTCGCGTGTACACGAACAGTGTCACCAGGACGGAATGATGGGATATCTGTACGAAGTTGACCTTCAGTCAAGCTTTGGATTAATGGATTCATTTTATTCTCCTATCTTTGTCAATCTTGAGGAACCTTCCTCAGCGGATAAACTGTATTTTTGTGCGTCCATTACACACAAGATAAAGTTTACCAAATTTCTAGATAAAAGTAAAGAAATTTATAGCAGAATTCCTAAAAAAATCGCTAGAAACCCGCCTATGTAAGTTATGAGTAAATAGCTATAAAATACCTTCTTGTCACTTAACAGTCTTTGCAACTCGTCATTCAGAGTTGAAAAGGTCGTCAACCCGCCACAGAAACCTGTCGCTAGGATAGCATAGACTTCCTTAGACTCCACATGGTTGTAGAGCAAGCCAATCAAAAAACAACCGAGAAGATTGGCTATGAGAGTTCCTAGGGGCAATTTAGAAGCTTGATTATAGCGAGAAAAGAAATACCGAACTAGGGCTCCGAAGCCACAGGCGATTGCAAGATAGACGATTACCATTTCTTCCTCCCTAGAACATAAGCCAAGAGCAGGCCTCCACCAATACTCAAAAGTAGGTAGATGCCCAAACTAAGATAACGCCCTGTATCAAGCAGTTTCACAGCATCAAGCATTAGACTAGAAAAGGTTGTTAAACCACCACAAAAGCCTGTACCCAGAGCCAAAACCAAACCTTTACTAGTTCCCTTATAACCCAGATAGCCTTTCACCAGATAGACCAGGCAGAAAATGCCCAGATAGTTGACAAGAAGGGTCCCCCAAGGAAAGTCTGGACTGACTGGCAACTGACTAGATACAAAGTAGCGGACAAGGCCTCCCACCATTGCAGCCAGAAAAATTCCGAGCGGATAAAATTGTTCTTTTTTCATTTGATGTTTTGATCCTGATAATCACGCGAACGTTTGAGAATGTCTGAAAAAGTCGCAACAATGGTCTCCTGATAGCGCTTATCTTCCACTCGATTTTTGACTTTTTCAAAAATAACTTCTTCTCTCTTACTATCTAAAATAGGTTTTCCTGAGGCCTTCTTATAGGCAACTACATCCTCAACCAAGTGCATTCGTTCTTCCAAGAGCTTAACAATTTGGTCATCGATTTGATCAATTTCTTGCCGAATACTAGCTAAATCCATAGTGTCTCCTCCTTTATTTGAATTATTGTATCAAAAAGCCTCTAAATAGGCTAGTAAAATCTTGTTTAACTACTAAAAACTGCACCGACTCCTTCCAGTCAGCGCAGTTTGATTCTTATCCTACTTTTGCAGCCAATTCTTCTGCGAATTGTTCCAAGCGTTCGATGTCTTCTGCTTCAGCAGAAAGATCAACTTTAACACACTCTGAACCTTTTTCTGCTCCTGTCGCTACAAAAACGCGTTCAAAGTCATCGACAGCCTTACAAAATTCGTCGTAGAAGGTATCACCTGAACCGACCACTCCGTAGATTTTGCCATTCAAGTTGAGATCTGCTAGGTCTTCGTAGAAGTCCATCATCTCATCTGGCAATTCTCCATCACCGTAAGTATATGTTGCAACGATTGCGATATCCGCTTCCAAGAAGTCTGAAGCGTCAACAGTCGTACATTCATCAACATCGACATCCAATCCCAAGTCACGCAATTTGTCTGCTACAATATCTGCAATTTCTTCGGTATTACCGGTCATACTGGCAAATACAATTTTTGCTAATGCCATATCGTCCTCCTCAATCTATCTTTCTCCATTATATCATATCTTTTTCATTTTAAAAATAAAAATTCTTATGCTACAATGAAATGAGAAAGAATTGAGGTTACTTATGGAAATTTGCCAGCAAATATTAGAGAAAATCAAAGAATACGATACCATTATCATTCATCGTCATATGAAACCAGATCCTGATGCCTTGGGAAGTCAGGTAGGCTTGAAAGCTCTTCTCAAACACCATTTTCCAGAAAAGACCATCAAAGCAGTCGGTTTTAACGAACCAACTCTAGCTTGGATGGCGGAAATGGATACTGTCCAAGATAGTGACTACCAAGGAGCCCTTGCTATTATTTGTGATACAGCGAATCGTCCTCGTATCGATGATAAACGCTATGAACAAGCTGCTTTCACCATCAAAATCGATCACCATCCCAATGATGATATCTATGGTGACCTATCTTGGGTGGATACAAGTTCAAGCAGTGCCAGTGAGATGATCGCTCTATTTGCTCAAGAAAATCAGCTATCTTTGTCTAGTGAAACGGCACGACTTCTCTATGCAGGAATTGTCGGGGACACAGGGCGTTTTCTCTACCCTTCAACCAGTGCCCGTACCTTTAGAATAGCTGGCCAGCTCCGAGAAGTTGATTTTGACTTTGCTGGATTGTCTCGTCAAATGGATACTATGAGCTTCAAGATTGCAAAATTGCAAGGCTTTGTCTATGATCATTTAGAAGTCGATGAGAATGGAGCTGCACGCGTTCTGCTTACTCAAGACATCTTGAAACAATACAAGGTTACGGATGCTGAAACGGCTGCAATTGTCGGAGCACCTGGTCGAATCGATACTGTTAAGGCTTGGGCTATCTTTGTTGAGCAAGCTGATGGTCACTTCCGTGTGCGAATGCGCAGTAAAATCACCCCTATCAATGAAATAGCCAAACAACACGACGGGGGAGGGCATCCATTAGCCAGTGGTGCCAATTCCTATAGTCTAGAAGAAAACGAAATCATCTATCAAAAGTTAAAAAACTTGCTTAAAAACTAATAAAATACTTGCCAAACTTTTTAGAATCTGATAGACTAGTATGGTAACAATCTATGGCTCGCAAAGAGACCATGGCAGAAAGGAAATATTGCAAAATGAAAAAAGATATCCATCCAGAATATCGCCCAGTTGTCTTCATGGACACAACTACTGGTTACAAATTCCTTAGCGGTTCAACTAAACGCTCTAACGAAACTGTTGAGTTCGAAGGCGAAACTTACCCATTGATCCGTGTGGAAATTTCATCAGACTCACACCCATTCTACACTGGACGTCAAAAGTTCACTCAAGCAGATGGACGCGTGGATCGTTTCAACAAAAAATACGGTCTCAAATAATCATAAAAAGAACAGTTACTACTGTTCTTTTTTTTTTTACTTCTTTTTATGTTTTTATGAACCAACCACTGCTATTATCTCAATATCAAGCTTCAAGCTAGTACCGAAAACTAATTTGAACAAGTTTAAAAAATATCAAAAAGAAGTTTGATATTGAGAATGGTTAAGATAATGGAAACTGCGTAACCTAGGATTGTGTTCCACTTGGCATTGGTGAATTCTCCCATCAGTGACTTTTTAGAGGTTAGATAAATCAAGGGGAAAATTGAAAACGGAAGAGCGATTGAAAGAAAGACCTGTGAATAGACCAATAACTGATCCAAGGTTTTTTCTTGATACCCAAATAAAACGGCGACTATAATCACAGGTAGCAAGGCAAAAATACGGGTACCGATACGGATAAGCCACTGAGGCAATCTTAGATGTAAGAAACCTTCCATGACAATCTGTCCTGTCAAAGTGCCTGTAATGGTCGAATTTTGACCACTTGCTAAGAGAGCTAGAGCAAATAAAGTTGACAGAGTTGAACTGGCTATCGCTCCTGCTATCGTCGAATCCTGTAAAGCATTGTACATTTGGGAGAAAGCTGAAATTTCAGATGCATGACCAAAAAAGAGAGAGGCCCCTAAAATAAGAAGTAAGGAATTGACAATAAAGGCTAAGGACAACTGAAGATTTGAATCCCAGGTCATAAAACGCACGGCTTTTCGAACATCCTTCTTATCTTTGTGATTGATTTTCCTTGTCTGGGATAGAGAGGAATGAAGATAGAGATTATGGGGCATGACTGTCGCTCCCACAATTCCTAGAGCCAGGGTCAATTGGCTTTCATGACCAGGCAATGGTGTTTCAAATAATGTTGGAGTTGGTAAGTAACCACCAAAAATACCCTGAATACTTGGACTGGATAAGGCCACCAGATAGGTAAAGATGGCTAATATGGTTAAAATTAGGGTCGTAACAATGGCTTCAATTTTTTTGAAGCCAAATTTCATCAACAACAACAAAAGAAATACATCTAAAACGGTTAAGAGGATAGCGACCATAATCGGTATTTTAAACAAAAGATTTAAGGCAATCGCTGAACCTAGAACCTCAGCCAAGTCTGTCGCCATTAAAGCTAATTCTAAAATCACCCACAAACTATAGCGAAGCCACTTGGGAGCATGATGAGCTGTGGCCTGCGCTAGGTCCATCCTAGTCACGATACCGAGCTTCCCAGCCATCTGTTGTAGCTGCATAGCAATGATGGATGAAATTAAAATAACAAATAAAAGGCTGTACTTGTAGGAGGCGCCACCAACCACACTGGTAATCCAATTTCCAGGATCCATGTAGCCAACTGCCACAAGTGCACCAGGTCCTAAGAATGCTTTTAGATTTTGCCAAAAATGATTGTTATTTGGAGTCTCAATAGATTGATTGATCTCAGAAAGAGAGACTTTTTCATAAGAGGACATAGGGATTTCCCACTTTCTAATCTGTCTTTACATATTTCTTAATAGAATATTTTTTGAAAGAATGATGAAAATAGTTTACCTATTTCCAATTCACCCTTATTATATCACATTTTAGAATGATTCCTAAGAAAACAAATGATAGTTGAAATAAACAATATCAGTATTGTAAAAGCCAGCGTTTTTTGACGCTGGCTTTAAAACTGTGAAAATTCTTTCTCAACTAGATCGCTTCTGTGACGAAACTACGGCTTTCTAGCACCTTGAGCATGGCATTAGCTGTATCTAGGGCTGTAAAGAGTGGCACTCCGTGTTCAATGGCTGAACGACGGATTTGCTCCCCATCTTCGTCAGCAGTTCGTTTGGTTCCGACAGTATTGATGATCGCTTGGATTTTCCCTTTGCGGACAAAGCTTGGGATATCCTGTTCATCGTCACCAATCTTACCAACAGGTTGAGCTTGCAGTCCATGACTCGCAAAGAAGGCTGCTGTCCCTTCTGTCGCGAGGATACCGTAGCCGATATTTTGGAAACGACGAGCCAAGTCCAAGGCTTCATCTTTGGCATCATCAGCGATGGTAAAGACCACATTTCCAAAAGTTGGCAAGTGCAGGTAAGAAGCTTCAAAGGCCTTGTACAAAGCTTTTTCAAGAGTAGTATCAGAACCCATAACTTCCCCTGTTGACTTCATTTCAGGACCGAGCAAGCTGTCTACCTTAGCTAGTTTCGTAAAGGAGAAGACTGGCGCCTTGATATGAACGCGAGTGCTTTCTGGATAAAGTCCATCTTGGTAGCCAAGTTCTTCAAGACTTTGACCAAGAATGAGCTTGGTTGCTACTTGAGCCATAGGAATATTGGTTACCTTAGACAGGAATGGAACCGTACGGCTAGCACGCGGATTGACCTCAATAACGTAGACTTTTTCATCCTTGATGACAAACTGTATGTTCATCATACCAAGACAGTTAAGACCGATTGCTAGGCGTTTGGTATAGTCTGCGATAGTTTCCTGAACCTTTTGCGACAAGGTTTGTGGTGGGTAAACGGCCATTGAGTCACCTGAGTGGACACCGGCACGTTCAATGTGCTCCATGATACCAGGGATGAGGACATTTTCTCCGTCTGAGATGGCATCGACTTCACACTCTTGCCCAACGATGTAAGAGTCAACAAGGACTGGATGGTCTGGACTAGCCTTAACAGCGGTACGCATGTAAGAGCGAAGGTCTTCCTCATTTTCCACGATTTCCATAGCACGTCCACCCAAAACATAAGAAGGACGAACGAGAACTGGGAAACCAATTTTGCGAGCTGCAAGCACAGCTTCTTCTTCATTAGTTGCTGTTTGACCAGGTGGCTGTGGAATATCCAAGTCTTTAAGCGCTTGTTCAAAGAGGTCACGGTCTTCGGCACGGTCTAGGTCAGCGACTTGCGTACCAAGGATGGTCACACCTGCTTTTGCCAATGGCTCCGCAAGGTTGATAGCTGTTTGACCACCAAACTGAACGATAACGCCTTTTGGTTGCTCCAAGTCGATAACATTCATAACATCTTCGAAAGTCAATGGTTCAAAGTAGAGCTTGTCAGATACCGAGAAGTCTGTAGAAACTGTCTCTGGGTTTGAGTTCATAATGATGGCTTCGTAGCCAGCAGCCTGGATAGCCTTAACCGAGTGAACAGTTGCGTAGTCAAACTCAACCCCTTGTCCTATACGGATTGGACCCGAACCTAGTACTAGTACAGATTCCTTGTCAGATCTGATAGATTCATTTTCCCATCCATAGGTTGAATAGAAATATGGGGTTTCAGAGTCGAACTCTGCCGCACACGTATCGACCATCTTGTAGACTGGGATAATCTTGCCTTCCAAGCGAAGTTGGCGAACTTGATCAGCTGTTGTTTTCCAGAGTTCAGCAATCTTACGATCTGAGAAGCCATTGAGTTTGGCTGTTTTCAAGACGTCTAAATCTTGAGGATGAGCGCCCAATTCTTGCTCAATTTCAAAGATATGCAAGAGTTTATCAAGATAGAAGAGATCAATTTTAGTCAATTCAGCAATTTCTTCTGGAGTATAGCCACGGCGAATGGCTTCTGATACGTAGAAGAGACGGTCATCTTGGGCTTTAACAACTTTTTCAATCAAGGCATCATCAGAAACGGTTGCAAGTTCAGGCATTTCATTGTGGTGAACGCCAATTTCAAGTGAACGACATGCCTTGAGAAGTGACTCCTCGATGTTACGACCGATAGCCATGACTTCACCAGTTGCTTTCATCTGGGTACCAAGACGACGCTCACCTTTTTCAAACTTGTCAAATGGGAAACGTGGAATCTTAGCAACGACGTAGTCAAGGGCTGGCTCAAACATGGCATAGGTTGAACCTGTAACTGGGTTGATGATCTCATCCAAAGTCAAACCGACAGCAATCTTGGCAGCCAATTTAGCAATTGGATAACCCGTCGCCTTAGAAGCAAGGGCTGACGAACGCGATACACGAGGGTTTACTTCGATAACATAGTACTTGAAGCTATGGGGGTCAAGGGCCAGCTGAACGTTACACCCACCTTCAATCTTGAGGGCACGAATAATGCTCAAGCTCGCGTCACGTAGCATTTGGTTTTCATAGTCTGACATGGTTTGCGCAGGAGCAAATACAATAGAATCCCCTGTGTGAATCCCCACTGGGTCAAAGTTTTCCATGTTACAAACAACGAGGGCATTGTCAGCTGAGTCGCGCATGACTTCGTACTCGATTTCCTTGAAACCTGCAATCGAACGTTCAATCAAACATTGGGTAACAGGTGACAATTTCAACCCATTTTCAGCGATTTCACGTAGTTCTTCCTCGTTGGCACACATACCACCACCAGTACCACCTAGGGTAAAGGCTGGACGGACAATGACTGGGTATCCAATTGTCGCTGCAAAGGCAACTGCTTCTTCTACTGTGTTGACAATTTCAGATTCTGGAATTGGTTGCTCAAGCTCTTCCATCAATTGTTTAAAGAGGTCACGGTCCTCAGCTTGGTCGATAGCAGATAGTTTAGTCCCCAGAAGTTCGACACCAAGCTCATCTAGAATACCGTTTTTAGACAATTCCATGGCCATGTTCAGACCCGTCTGACCGCCAAGAGTTGGAAGCAAAGCATCTGGACGTTCCTTACGGAGAATACGCGTCACAAACTCAAGTGTGATTGGCTCGATGTAGACCTTGTCTGCAATCTCCTTGTCCGTCATGATGGTTGCAGGATTTGAATTCACCAAGACAACTTCATAACCTTCCTCTTTCAAAGACAAGCAGGCCTGGGTCCCCGCATAGTCAAACTCAGCAGCCTGACCAATAATAATCGGACCAGAACCAATCACCATAATTTTTTGAATATCAGTACGTTTAGGCATTTATAAGATATTAAGGGCGTCAAGCGGACAAAGCTAAAATAGGAGTTATGACGAAGAACTATCAGTTCTAGGAATAACTATCTTTTTAGCGCCGTCCGTAGCCCGTATTCAGTTCAGCAAATACGGACTACCCTTCTCCTTTCTATTCGGCAACTCTCTGGTTGCCATTAAATAAGATACAAAGGACGAATAGAAAGCGATTGAATTTTAGGAAACCAAGGAAGGATTGACAATCCAAGTTGGTTTCTCTAAATTCCGAGCTTTCCGTCCGTGTTCAGTTACATAAATTCTCCGACGAGCTTTTGCTCGTTCTTAATTTGATTGTTTAAAGGCTTCCATCATCTCGATAAATTCATCAAAGAGGTAGCTTGCGTCGTGTGGACCAGGAGCTGCATCTGGATGGTATTGGACAGAGAAAGCAGGTTGGTATCTGTGACGCACACCTTCAACTGACTTGTCATTGATTTCTTCGTGGGTAATGATCAAGTGCTCTGGCAAGTCCTCACGACTGACTGCATAACCGTGGTTTTGGCTAGTAAAGTCTACACGGCCTGTAGCAATCTCACGTACCGCGTGGTTAAATCCACGATGACCAAATTTCATCTTGTATGTCTTAGCCCCGTTTGCCATAGCAAAGAGTTGGTGCCCCATACAAATCCCGAAGATTGGGATTTTCCCTTGCACACCACGAATCATGTCCAGTGCTTCTGGAACGTCTTCTGGGTTACCTGGACCATTTGACAACATAACTCCATCAGGATTTAGGTGGAGAATTTCTTCTGCCGTTGTTGAATACGGAACGACGGTCACGTTACAGTTGCGTTTGGAAAGTTCACGTAAAATTGAGTGCTTGAGACCAAAGTCTACTAAGACCACACTCAAACCAACTCCTGGAGCTGGATAGGAAGTTTTAGTAGAAACCTGTTTGATATTGTCTGTCGGCAAGACTGTTGCTTGGAGCTGGTCCGTCACATGGTCCATACTGTCTCCAACATGGGTCAAGGTTGCACGCATAGTACCATGCTTACGGATAATCTTGGTAAGTGCACGCGTATCAATCCCTGAAATACCCGGAATTTTCTTGGCTTTCAAAAACTCATCCAGCGTCATTTGGTTGCGCCAGTTGCTAGCTCGACGCGCCTCTTCGAAAACGACAACTCCCTTACAAGTTGGAATGATGGATTCATAATCATCACGGTTAATTCCATAATTTCCCACCAAAGGATAAGTAAAGGTCAAGATTTGTCCATTATAAGACTGGTCTGTAATGGATTCTTGGTAGCCGGTCATCCCTGTGTTAAAGACGATCTCACCTGTTACATCAATATCTGCTCCGAAGGCCTTGCCTTCAAAAACTGTGCCATCTTCTAATACTAGAAGTCTTTTTGTCATATTTTCACCTCTCGTGGACGCTCACTGGCGTCTTTTAACGTCTTGTGTTTTAGTTGGCGCTTCTACTCGCCAATACGGATTCTAAGATTGCCATTCGAACAAAGACACCATTGGTCATTTGTTGGACAATGCGTGATTTTGGTGCTTCAACCAAGTGGTCAGCAATTTCCACATCTCGATTCACTGGAGCAGGATGCATAATGATTGCTGTTTCTTTTAAGCGATTATAGCGTTCTTGGTTCAAACCGTGTTGAGCATGGTAGTCTTCTTTTGAAAAGACCGCTCCACTTTCGTGGCGTTCATGTTGAACTCGGAGTAACATCAAAACATCCACCTGATCAACAATCTCATCAATAGTTACAAACTGTCCATAGTCCGCAAACTCTTGACTTCTCCATTCCTCAGGTCCTGCAAAGAACAGTTCAGCTCCCAAGCGTTTCAAAATCTGCATATTGGATTTGGCAACGCGTGAGTGGTTGAGGTCGCCAGCGATAGCCACCTTAAGACCTTCAAAATGTCCAAATTCTTCATAAATTGTCATCAAATCAAGCAAACTTTGACTAGGGTGTTGCCCTGAACCGTCCCCACCATTGATAATCGAAGTTGTGATGGTCGGGCTAGCAATCAACTCTCTATAGTAGTCCACCTCTGGGTGACGAATGACACAGGCATCTACTCCAAGTGCAGACAGTGTCAAGATGGTATCATACAGTGTCTCACCCTTATTGACCGAACTAGTCTTCACATCAAAGTCCAGTCGCTCCAATCCTAGCTTAATCTCTGCCACTTCAAAGGACTTATGTGTCCGTGTAGAATCTTCAAAGAAGAGATTCGATACGATAGGTTTGTTCTCGTAGGGGAGTTGGACTCCGTTTTTAAACTCGATTCCTCGTTTGATCAATTTCATCACTTGATCAACCGTGAGGTCTTCCATGGAAACCACATGGTTCAATGCTTGTTGATTTTCTGACATGGCTACTCCTTCAGCTTTCTAAGCTTCTTCAGTAATCAGAACTCTGTCTTGGCCATCAAGTTCTGTCATCTCTACGATGATCTCTTCAGAACGGCTAGTTGGGATATTTTTCCCAACGTAATCTGGACGGATTGGCAATTCTCTATGTCCACGATCTACTAGTACCGCAAGGCTCACGCGCGCAGGACGACCATGACCAACAATATTATCAATAGCGGCACGGATGGTACGGCCTGTATAGAGTACATCATCCACCAAGATAACTTCACGGTCTGTCACATCAACAGAAATCAAAGAAGTATCTTCTCCGCTTTTAACATCATCACGGAAAGGTTTGGTGTCCAATTCCACAACAGGAACAGTGATGTTTTCCAACTGCTCCAAGCGTTCTTTGATACGATGAGCGATGAAAACACCACGCGTTTTTATCCCAGCTAGGATAATCTTATTCAAATCTTTATTGCGCTCGATAATCTCATAAGTAATTCGCGTAATCGCTCGTTTGACAGTCAATTCGTCTACAACTTCTTTTGTCTTCATGACAAACCTCCAAAAAGAAAAGTCTCCTTAAACAAGGAGACTTCAGAATGTATAGCCAAGCCAGCCCTACTGTAAAGAGTATAGACTTCTGCTATCTATTGATCCGACTCCTTGCCTGCCTCACGGGACAGGTTTAAAGGAATATTTTATTGTTATTACTATATCACAAAGAATGGAGCAATGCAAGAAAAAAACATAAAATTTTCATCTTATAACGAACTAAAATCATATAATTGTGGATAGTGATCGCATTCTGGATTTTTTGGATGACAGATAGCCCGTCCAAAGTAAATCATGGCTTGATGGGCTGCCAACCATTTCTCTGGTGGCAGAATATCCATGACACGTTTTTCTACTTCGAGTGGCGTGGCCGATTTTTTGACAATATCATGGTGCTTACAGATACGTTCAACATGAGTGTCTACTGCAAAGGCTGGAATTCCAAAGCCCACACTCATGACTACGTTAGCTGTTTTGCGTCCAACACCTGCTAGACTTTCTAATTCCTCGCGAGTCTGAGGGACTTTACCATCAAAATCATCTAGTAGCTGTTGGGCACATTTTTTTAGAAACTTGGCCTTATTTCGATAAAGTCCTAGGCGGGAAATGTGTGAGGCAATTTCACTTTCAGTCGCGACAGACATGGCTTGTGGCGTTGGAAATGCAGCAAAGAGACCTGGCGTGGCCTTATTTACCGCTGCATCTGTCGTCTGGGCTGACAGCATCACTGCAACCAAGAGTTCAAAATGATTGGTAAAATCAAGACTAGGCTTAGCATCTGGAAAAAGGGCAATAATTTCCTCTATGACATGACGGGCACGTTTCTTGGATAAAACCATCTACTCGTCTCCATCAAACAGTCCTTGCAAGCCAGCAAATGGACTGTTTTCTTCTTTCTTGACTGCTTGTTGGGCTTGGTATTCATCTTCAGTCATGATTTGCCAGTCGTTTCCTGACACAAAACCTTGGCCCGCCTCTTCTTCTGCCGTCAAGACTTTGATAGGGATATTGAGCAGAATATTATCTGCTACGCTCTCAGCAAGGTCGATTTCCCCATTTTCGATAGGCAAGACCAAGTCATCGTCTAAAACTTCTTGATCCAGTTGGTTGGTTGCTCCTTCCATGAAGACCTCTGTCACTGGATAAGACTCCTCCAACTCAACTGGCTCCATACTGCGGCTGGAAGCAAGGACAATGGTATAAGATAACTGATAGTCTAAAAAATACATACGGTCTTCGTACTGGATCTTTCCCACTGCTAGGATATCTTTGACATCTAAAATTTCTTGATTACGTTTACGCAAGTCTGCGACAAGGTCCAAAGTTTGTTCAAAGTGTAGGCCTTCAGGCTGCTTACGAATTTCTTGAATGTTTAACTTCATATTTCCTCCATAAAGATGTACTCACTTGATTATACCATGAAAAGGCTATAAGTCAGCCTCCCAAACTTTGATATTAAAATCTTATTTTTTAACATATTTACTATGACAAACTTTCCTATTAGTGCTATACTATAGGCAAGAATACACCAGAGCAAGGAGGATGCTCATATGGAAGATAAAGCACTCATCACTGAAGCTTACCAACTCCTTTCCGAGTTAAATAAAAGCTACCAAAGTTGCAAACAAGGTACAGCCGATGATCTTCGACTGCAAGAGCTACTGAACACCACTCTTAAGGAACTAAAAACAGCAGAAAAGCTGGACAACAGTATCTTAATCGACCTTGAGAAATTTTACCAACGCACCAGTCTTCTGATTGGACTGGGTAGCCTAAAACTGAATGATCAAGCACGCACCGCTTGGCGCAACTATGGCAAGTTCCACTACGAACATGTCAAACACGTACTGACTCTCTATGGACCTGTTTTCGGATTTTAGAGTTTATAATTTTAGGTTTACTATTGACAAAATTTCCTGAAAGGTATAGGATAGAGGTACTAATACTCGGAGGTAAGGGAGACATGAACAACTAAGTCTATCAAATAAAGAATCTTTATTTAGTAGATCTTGTTTTTGTCTCTTTTTGTGTGCTCTTTTCATACTAGATTTTCTAGTATCTTGTCCCCATTGAAAATCAAAAAACTAGAAAGCTATGCTCCTCTTGGGTTGGGTTAGGCAACTCCAAGCTAGTTTGACGAGTTTTTCAACGAGGATAATAGAGTTTTGACAGTGACTTTGGGCTCTACTAGATAAAGTAGAGCTTTTTGTTATGCACTATCGACATTCTAGAAAGGGCAACAATATGATAAAAATCAACCATCTAACTATCACGCAAAACAAAGATCTACGAGATCTTGTATCTGACCTAACCACGACTATCCAAGACGGGGAAAAGGTTGCTATTATTGGTGAAGAAGGAAATGGCAAATCGACTTTACTACGAGCTTTAATGGGGGAAGCATTACCTGATTTTACTATCAAGGGCGACATCCAGTCTGATCTTCAATCACTGGCCTACATTCCTCAAAAACTCCCTGAAATCCTGAAAAATAGGACTCTACATGACTACTTCTTTTTAGATTCTGCTGATTTAGACTACAGTATCCTTTATCGTTTGGCGGAGGAGTTGCACTTTGATAGCGACCGTTTTGCTAGCGACCAAGAAATTGGCAGTCTATCAGGGGGCGAAGCTTTGAAAATTCAGCTCATTCACGAGTTAGCAAAACCTTTTGAGATTCTATTTTTAGATGAACCTTCAAATGACCTTGACCTTGAGACGGTTGATTGGCTAAAAAGGCAGATTCGAAAGATTAGTCAAACTGTTATTTTCATTTCCCATGATGAAGACTTTCTTTCTCATACGGCAGATACTATTGTCCACTTGCGGCTGGTCAAGCATCGGAAAGAAGCGGAAACGCTAGTCGAGCATTTAGACTATGATCGCTATAGTGAGCAGAGAAAGGCTAGTTTTGCAAGGCAAAGTCAGCAAGCTGCTAACGACCAGAGAGCCTATGACAAAACCATGGAAAAGCATCGTCGCGTCAAGCAAAATGTAGAAACTGTACTTCGAGCTACCAAAGACAGTACTGCCGGTCGCCTATTGGCTAAAAAGATGAAAACTGTTCTCTCTCAAGAAAAACGCTTTGAAAAGGAAGCTCAGTCCATGACCCAAAAACCACTTGAAGAGGAACAAATCCAACTTTTCTTTTCAGACATCCAACCATTACCGGCTTCTAAAGTCTTAATCCAACTGGAAAAAGAAAATTTATCCATTGGCGAGCGCATTTTAGTTCAGGGGATACAACTCACTGTCCGTGGCCAAGATAAAATCGGTATCATCGGGCCAAATGGTGTTGGGAAATCAACTCTGTTAGCCAAGTTGCAGCAACTACTAAGCGCCAAAAGAGAAATTTCACTTGGTTATATGCCACAAGATTACCATAAAAAACTGCAATTGAATTTATCTCCAGTAGCCTATCTCAGCAAAACTGGGGAAAAAGAAGAACTACAGAAAATCCAATCTCACCTAGCCAGTCTCAATTTCAGCTATCCAGAGATGCACCACCAAATTCGCTCCCTATCTGGTGGGCAACAAGGTAAACTCCTACTTTTAGATTTAGTGTTGCGCAAACCAAACTATCTCCTTCTGGATGAGCCCACACGAAACTTTTCTCCCACTTCTCAACCCGAAATCAGAAAACTCTTTGCCTCCTATCCCGGCGGTCTGATCACTGTTTCGCATGACAGACGCTTCTTAAAAGAGGTCTGTACGAGTATCTATCGTTTGACAGATCGTGGTTTGGAAGTTGTTGATTTACAAGATTTATAAATGTTGAACATAGCAAAAATCCAGAGACGATCTCTGGATTTTTTTACATCTGTTTCAAGCGTTCGATTCGTTCTGAGATAGGTGGGTGGGTATAAAAGAGTTTTTGTAGTCCGCCACCTTTCTTGGGATCATTGATGTACAGAGCGCTGCTGGCATCGTCAACATGGTGATGCATCGGCTCGCTATTGTCCAACTTGCGCAAGGCATTGATCATCCCTTGAGGATTGCGAGTCAGCTCCACACTGGATGCATCCGCCAAAAATTCCCTCTGACGGGAAATGGCTAGTTGCACCAAGGTTGCTGCGAGAGGTGCCAGAACAATGGCTAAGAGAGAGATGACAAGCATAATAATCTCTAAACCATTTCCATCACGATCATTGTCACTCCGTCTGCGGCCTGCACCACCCCACCACATCATCCGTCCTGCCATACTAGACAGAAGGGTAATGGCACTGGCGAGCGCTACAGCAATGGTCGAAATGCGAATATCGTAGTTTCGGATATGACTGACCTCATGTCCCATAACAGCTTCCAGCTCCTCACGATTCATAATTGCTAGGAGACCCGAAGTGGCCGCAACTGCCGCATTCTGAGGGTTGGAACCTGTTGCAAAGGCATTTAAAGAAGAATCCTCAATGATGAAAACACGCGGCATGGGAATCTGAGCGACCATGGCCATATCTTCTACTACATGGTAGAGGTCTGGAGCTGTTTGCTCATCAACCTCACGCGCCCCATTCATAGACATGACAATCTCTGTCGATTGAAAGATCATAGTCAGAGCGTAGATAAGACCAATAATCAAGGCAATAATCATGCCACCAAGACCTGAACGCATAAAGAGATAGCCAACCGCATAACCAACCAAGGCCAAGAGTAGGAAGAAAACCAGCAACAAAATCCAGGTTCTTCGCTTATTGCTTGCAATTTGATCAAACAACATCTTAGTCACCTAATCCGCTAAAGTCAACTTTAGGAACTGCCTTTTCCTCTTCAGGTGTTTGAAGGAAGTCTGCAGCTTTAAAGCCAAATAGTCCCGCGATGATGTTACTTGGGAAGCTTTCAAGTTTTACATTGTAGTTGCTGACAACACTGTTGTAGAGTTGGCGAGAATATGAAATTTTATTTTCTGTATTAGTCAACTCTTCTTGCAATTTGATAAAGTTAGCACTAGCCTTCAACTCTGGGTAATTCTCTGCTACTGCAAAGATACCAGAAATCTGGCGGGTAAGGGCATCACTGGCCTTCATAGCTTCAGCTGGTGACGTTGCTGCGGCTACTTGTCTACGAAGTTCTGTCACTTTTTCCAAAGTAGAACCTTCATATTTCGCATAGCCTTTGACTGTTTCAATCAAGTTTGGGAGGAGATCATTACGACGCTTCAACTGAACATCGATCTGGCTCCAAGCCTCCTTGGTCTGCATACGATTCTTAACCAAACCGTTATAGCTAACAATCACAAAAATAACAATCAGAGCCAAAACTCCAAGAATAATCCAAGTCATAATCTTATTCCTTTCTGCTTTTAGATTAATACCAGTATATCAAAATTTTAATGATTGTGGTAAAATAAGATGATACTAGAGAAGGAAACTACTATGAAACCAGAAACATTTTACAGCCTACTAGCTGAGCAAAATCTTCCACTTTCGGACCAGCAAAAGAAACAATTTGAACGTTATTTTGAACTCTTGGTCGAGTGGAATGAAAAGATTAATTTGACCGCTATTACAGACAAGGAAGAAGTTTACCTCAAACATTTTTATGATTCGATTGCACCCATCCTGCAAGGCATGATTTCAAATGAAACTATCAAACTTCTTGATATCGGGGCTGGGGCAGGATTTCCTAGTCTGCCCATGAAAATCCTCTACCCTCAGCTAGATGTGACCATCATTGATTCGCTCAATAAGCGCATCAACTTCCTTCAGCTTTTGGCTCAGGAGTTGGATTTGGATGGTGTTCACTTCTACCATGGACGCGCTGAAGACTTTGCCCAAGACAAGAACTTCCGTGCTCATTTTGATATGGTGACGGCTCGTGCGGTTGCTCGCATGCAGATCTTGTCTGAGCTGACCATTCCCTATCTTAAAGTCGGCGGAAAACTATTGGCACTCAAGGCCAGCAATGCTCCTGAGGAATTGCTAGAAGCCAAGAATGCCCTCAACCTCCTCTTTAGTAAGGTAGAGGACAACCTCAGCTATGCCCTGCCAAATGGAGATCCACGCTATATCACAGTCGTCGAAAAGAAAAAGGAGACGCCTAACAAGTACCCAAGAAAGGCTGGCATGCCCAACAAACGCCCTCTTTAATCCTATCAATAGCGCGCCCTTGTTTAAAGTTGAGTAAAAATGATTTACAAAATCATTTCTCGCTCTTACATTTCTAGGCTCGGGAAAAAATGATTTACAAAATCTGCCTCGCTCTTTTATTTCTAGACTCGGGAAAAATTCGTTTACAAAACGAATTTTTTCTGCTATACTATCCTAAGCAAAGGTTTTTAATGTCATCCTGTGAGGTGACGAAGACGCGGATATATATGAAGTTCTTTAAGAATGGAATAATCTATTTTAAAGAAGTCTTACTCTGAGAGCCTGTTGCTGTAAAATAATGGGCTCTTTTTTGATGCCCAAAAGTGAGGTTTATATGAAACAAGAATCAACTGTTGATTTGTTACTAGACGTTGACCAACGTCCTTCAGCTGGAAAAGGAATTCTCCTTAGTTTCCAACACGTTTTCGCCATGTTCGGTGCGACCATCTTGGTACCATTGATTTTGGGAATGCCTGTATCTGTTGCCCTTTTTGCTTCAGGTGTTGGAACACTCATCTACATGATTTCAACTGGGTTTAAAGTTCCAGTTTATCTAGGTTCTTCATTTGCCTTTATCACAGCTATGTCACTGGCTATGAAAGAAATGGGTGGGGATGTATCTGCTGCCCAAACAGGGGTGATCTTGACTGGTTTGGTCTACGTCCTTGTTGCTGCTGGTGTTCGTTTTGCAGGTACAAAATGGATTGATAAACTCTTACCACCAATCATTATCGGACCCATGATTATTGTTATTGGTCTTGGACTGGCAAATTCAGCTGTTACGAACGCTGGACTTGTAGCAGATGGAAATTGGAAAAATGCACTTGTAGCTGTCGTAACTTTCTTGATTGCTGCCTTTATCAATACAAAAGGAAAAGGCTTCCTTCGTATTATTCCTTTCCTCTTCGCCATCATCGGTGGTTATATCTTCGCTATGATACTTGGTTTGGTTGACTTTACACCAGTCCTAGAAGCTAACTGGTTTGAAATCCCTGGTTTCTACTTACCATTTAGTACAGGCGGAGCCTTTAAAGAGTACAACCTCTACTTTGGTCCTGAAACAATCGCTATCTTGCCAATCGCTATCGTAACCATTTCAGAACACATCGGTGACCATACCGTTCTAAGCCAAATCTGTGGCCGTCAATTCTTGAAAGAGCCAGGTCTTCACCGTACACTTCTCGGTGACGGTATCGCAACATCTGTATCTGCCTTCCTCGGTGGGCCAGCTAATACGACTTACGGTGAAAATACAGGGGTTATCGGGATGACCCGTATCGCTTCTGTCTCAGTTATCCGTAACGCAGCCTTTATCGCAATCGCGCTCAGCTTCCTAGGTAAATTTACTGCCTTGATTTCAACTATTCCAAATGCTGTGCTTGGTGGTATGTCCATCCTTCTCTACGGGGTTATCGCCAGCAACGGTTTGAAAGTCTTGATCAAAGAACGCGTTGACTTCAGTCAAATGCGTAACCTCATCATTGCTAGTGCTATGTTGGTACTCGGACTTGGTGGTGCCATCCTCAAAGTAGGACCAGTTACGCTTTCAGGTACTGCTCTATCAGCCATGACAGGAATCATCTTAAACTTGATTTTGCCACACGAAAATAAAGACTAATCATCTATACACACAAAATCCACTCAGTTGAGTGGATTTTTCTGATTCTTACCTTCCCCAAGCAATCAGGAGATACATGAGACTAGACCCAAACATGTCTGCCAGAGCATGCATGAGGAAAAATGGCAAAAGATTTTTAACCTTATACTTGTATAGAAAATAATAAAATAAACCATAAACTACACCAATAACCAGTGCCCACACCAATCCTTGATAAGTGTGAAAAGAAATCCGAATGAGGGTAGAATAAAACAAAACCCGCCACTTGTGCTTTTCTTTCACTGAGGTCAACAACCCTAGAAAGAAAAACTCTTCATAGAAGCCATTTAGCAAGGCATAGGCAATTGCCATCGGACTAAGCGCTAGGAACTTCCGTATAACTTCCATGGGATCTATGTGGGCAAAAAGGGCTGGATTAAAGTAATTGTATTCACCAGTTAGTGTCGTCACCAAGTCTCCAAACAATCCCACAATGGCAAATATAAATGGAACCCAAAAGAGAAGGGACCAGGTCCAACGAATAGGAAGCTGATTGAAATCATAATTCCGAATCAAAAGGTAAAGCAAGGCCAAGGTCAGAAATATCACTTGCAGAGTGAAGTTGCTCGAATAGGCTGCTCCTTCGCCGACAGTATTACTTGCCGTATCCATTGTAGTTGACAAACCTGTCGGAAACATACTTGATAAAAAGAGCTCCGCTGAACGAATGATAAACAGGCCAAACATTAGAACTGTGATAATCAAAATGTCAAACCATCTCAAGTAGCGCAAGGGCTTAGTTGGGTGAATGCTTTGTAAAATTTTCATATCTCCTCCTTCTAGCAGTTAAAGATTGGTTTATTGTAAGAAAAGAAACTTAAAATTTTATAAAATTCCACTCCCATTCCTTATCCGTAATCAATATTTCGATAGGATATTCAAACCAACCACTTTTTACGAGTAACTAGTTTCTCATTCAACCTTCTGTTTGTTTTCTATCAACAAATCTTTCAAAGAAATGATGGTTACCGCAAGTAAAATCATGGCCATACCAACAAAATCAATCGCGTAGAATTGCTCCTTCATAATCAGAAAGGCAAAGAAAACGGCTGAAATTGGCTCTATGGAAGCCAATAAACTAGACTTAACTGGTCCTATCAGACTAGCTCCTTTTAGAAAAGCGGTGTAGGCGAAGACTGTTCCGATGATGATAATGCCAGCAAATGCAAAGAGAAAATCCAAGCTGGTCGGTATGCTAGCCTGCAAAACTCCTGTGAAGGGAAGAGCCACAACACCAGAAATAACCATGCCCACACCAATCACCAACATGCTTCCCCATTTCTTAATCAAAGTAATAGGAAGAATGATATAAAGGGCATAGGTCAAGGCAGAAAAGAGTCCCCAGAAAAGACCAGCAGGTGTGACAGACAACTGGTCAAGTTCCCCATGAGTCGCGATAAAAAAAGTCCCTCCGATTGCTAAAACAATCGAAACAATCTCAGCCAGTGTTGGTGCCACCCTATCCTTGATACAAGTATAAATCAAGATTCCAACAGGACATACATACTGGAGAACCGTAGCCGTTCCAGCATTGGTTTCCTGAATGGCAGAAAGATAGGCAAACTGGTTTAAGAAAAGTCCGAAAACTGCAAATAGCAACAGAAGTAGTAGACTTTTTTTATCTTTTAAAAAAGAAAGGAGTTTATCCTTTGCAGTCGCATAGGATAAGAATACCAGTGCCAATCCTGCTATGATGAGTCGCAAATTAGTCAAGACTAGAGCGGAAATCCCATGTGCCATCAGGTATTGGCCACTGGTTCCAGACAAGCCCCAAGCAATCCCTGCAACTACTGTGAATAGCGTTCCTTTTACGGTTTTTGACATGCTTTCTCCCTACTCTCCCCTACGAATCATATCCATGACTTGGTTTCGATCGATTATCCACTGAGCACGCTCATCCTTCTCATACGTTCGATTGGATAAAAAGATAGCGGCTTCCTGTTTATCTCGATTCCACATGATGAAGGTACCTGTATAGCCTGTATGGTCTAGCCAAGCCCCCTCCAAATTCCAGGCTAGGGACCGCTCCTTATCATCTAAGGGTGAAAAATTGCGGATCAAATCTGCAGCAAAATCATCTTTCAAGTAATGTTCCAGAAAGATTTGCAAATCCTTAACAGTTGAAAACAAACCTGCACTTCCTGCGTGTTTGCCCAAAAGACGAGCTTTGGGATCGTGGATGTTTCCGGCTTCCACTCCTCTCACTGTTGGTACAGCATGCTCTACGGGGCCAAACTTGGTTTCCGTCATTCCCCATGGGTTCAAAACTTGTTCTTCTATAATCTGATCCAAGTCTTGTTCAAAGATTTTTTCCAAAAGAAAGCCCAAGAGTAAAAAGTGAACATCCGAGTATAGAAAAGCAGACTGATTTCGTCTGTTGAGGTGAAACATGGCTTCTTTTAATTCAGGAGCTGTCAAGAGATCCCGATTGGGAATAAAGGGATCTAAGTCTGTAGCATGGGTCAGAAGTTTACGGATAGTGATATCTGGGTAATCACACTCAGGCAGAAAATCCGTCACTGGTCGGTCAATATCTAATATGCCCTGCTGCCACAAGAAGGTAAGAACCGTCCCTACTCCCACAACCTTACTCACACTGGCTAGGTCATAGACTAGCCCGGACTCTGTTTTCAAGCCCCGTTCTGGATCACTCAAGCCCAGATAAGACTCTTTCCATTCACCATCCTTATAATACGCAAAAGAGGCCCCGGGATAGACCCCTGCCTCAATTTGATCTTCTATTTTTCTTAGAATTTTTTCCAACTTCATGCTTCTTCAAACCACAATTCGATATTATTGGTATCTTTACCAAGGAAGAATTTTTCAGACTTGGGAACAAAATAGCCTGTCTTTTCGAATTTATGACGAAGACTGGTTAAATCAAAATTCTTTACTAAAAATTTCAGCATAGACAAGTCCCAGGTAACATTGTTTTCAACAGTCAAATCTGGACCTTGCCCTTTAGTAAAGATAATTGCTGGCGCTACTCCTTCAGGATCAAGTAAACTCTCTGCCCCTTCAGGTAAACGTAACTCCATAGAAACCTCAAATTGGCTCACGTATTTTATACTTGTATTTGAATAAAATTCAGGAACAGTTTCCAGTGGAACCAAGTCTCTTATATCATTTTCCGCATGAACAAGGATCACATCCTCTTCAGGAGAAACAATCTCAAAAGCATACCCTCGGTTTCCTTTAAATAGACGAGGAAGAGACTTCATTTGAGAAAGAAGGGCCTCGATTTCAGAAGGATTTTCAACCTTTATCAAGAGTCTAGCTAGCTTCTTAAGTCCTTCAACTCTGCGTGTTCGCATGCTTGGAGCCTCTTCTAAAATCAATCTCTCCGTACCTGTCTGATCACCTAAGGAAAGAAAGGCAGACTCTTCCAGCAAAGGTTTCATCCTCAAGGTTTCAATGTAAAATTTTTCATTTAATTTTCGATTATTAACTTTCAAAGTCGGAACGATCCGAACAATCTCATTCACATTCATAAATTCCTCCAACTCTTTTATTTTAAAGGATTTTCGAATATTTTACAAGCCATATCTATTTTATTTAGAAATTTTACAAGAAAAAAACTGGGTTTCCCCAGTTTCGTTTCTTATAGGTAAAGTAGTTTGAATAGTGCTACTGCCGCAATACCCGCTGCAATTGGAGCTACAACTGGAACCCATGCATACCACCATTTTGAATCACCCTTGTGTTGACCAAGAACTGATTTTGGAAGGAGTTCGTGAAGAAGACGTGGTCCGAAGTCACGAGCTGGGTTTAAACCAGGTCCAGTAGGTCCACCAAGTGAAGTTACCAAGGCCATCACTAGGAAACCAAGCCCTAAATGAGCTACTGAAAGACCTGCTGCTGTGTGTGGTGCTACTTGAGCTTTTACTGCCAATTCACCTAAGTCAACAGTTTGACCAGCTTGAGTAGCCATTTGTTTCATGTATTGAAGAACCTCAGCACCGAAGAAGTTTTTAGTCATTCCTAGGGCTGCAAAGAACAGAATAAACGAACCAACAAACTCATTGATAAAACCATTTACACTTGCTGCGAAACGTGATTCTTTTGTACCGTGATCGACACTTGAAATCGTTGAGAAAGTACCCAAAATGTTATTAGAATTCTCTGTTTTCAAGTAGTAAGGACGGTGAGTTGCAACAACCATAGCTTGACCAAAAATCGCTCCTAAAACTTGCGCAAGGATGTAAAACGGTACTTGTTCCCAAGGGAAAAGTCCACTCACAGCAAGTCCAAGTGTGAAGGCTGGGTTGATGTGGTTACCTGATACGTTACCGAACATCAAGGCTGGGATCATAACCCCCATACCATAACCAACCGCGATAACGAGCCAGCCACTTTGGTGACCTTTCGTACCTTTAAGTTCAACGTTAGCAACTGCACCATTACCAAGAATGATCAAAATAGCAGTTCCCAAGAATTCTGTGGCATATTTAATAGCCCATGTAAAATCCATTTGATAGATTCTCCTTAAATTTTTTTAGACAATCCTTATTCTATCAATTTTTAGGCCTTTTAGCAACCGATTTTCTAAAAGAATATCTGGAAA
The DNA here is from genome assembly GCF_901543815.1 of Streptococcus oralis. Classification (GTDB taxonomy): domain Bacteria; phylum Bacillota; class Bacilli; order Lactobacillales; family Streptococcaceae; genus Streptococcus; species Streptococcus oralis_CM. The sequence goes on along the minus strand of NZ_CABEIU010000002.1, from coordinate 681,832 downwards.
ACGCTTTATTTAACTTATCTTTAAGAAAAGGACAAAAGAAGTCAAACTCCTTTTGTCCTAATCGTTATTCTTGACGCTGACCAAAATCTGCAATCATCTGCTCCATCTCTTGGCGACTCGGAGTGGTCAGCATATAAAGGTAGTCCCCTTGTAGCTCTGCAAAGGCTGCTGGCATGATTTTTTTGACCTTGAATTGCTGGCTGTATTTGGCAAGAAGGTCCTCTTCTGAATAAACATAGTTGGCATTGGCACGACGTGATGTAGCTAGACAGTATTGAGGTTCAAACTCCGATGTTGGAAACCCCTCACCTGCGACGATAGCTGCATAGCCACGATAGAGGTCCAAGGAGTGAGCGAAGTTATAAACATCAATGGTAAAACCACCTGCAGGACGATTGTTGTACTCAATGGCGATATAGTCATCTCCCTCACGGAAGAATTCGATATGGAAAAAACGCTCCTTCATGCCAAATTCTTTGACAATGGCTTCACCATACTTGCGCAGTTTGGGATCCATATCCTTGAGCACATAGTAGGAATTGTCCATCTTATAAATCATGAGATCAAGTGGTGTATGGGCATAATCGAAAGTCGTTGAAAAGACGATGTTGCCATCCTTGTCTACAAGCCCGTCAAAGGTACAGATTTCGCTAGAAGTGACAAATTTTTCAAAGAAATAAACGGTTGAATGGTCCCATTCAGCCTTGAAGTGATTTACATCTTCTTCTGTCTCAAGCTTAAAGGTTGCTGCCGCTCCCACTCCGTTATCAGGTTTGGCAATCATTGGTAGACCGATTTCTTTCACTGCTTTATCCACATCTACTTCCGTCTGGATAACAGCTCCAGGTACCACAGGGACACCTGCTTTTTTGAAAAGTTTCTTCATCTCAGACTTATATTTGGTCTTTTTGAGATCCTCGGGTTTGGCACCAAAGACATTGAATTGTTCTCTAAGTGCTGCGTCTAGCTCAAGCCAGTATTCATTGTGTGACTCGATGCGGTCAATTGGACCATGCTTGTAGAAAAGAAAGGCAACGGCACGCTTGACTTCGTCTATATTCTCAAGATTGTCTACACGAAAATACTCAGTTAGGCTATTGCGCAAAGGTTCATCTAGTTGTTCGTAAGGCTCCTGACCAATTCCCAAGACTGTGATGCCTTTATTAGCTAACTCGATTGTAAACTGTTGAAAGTTTTGCGGATAGTAGGGAGAAATAACAAGGTAATTCATAGGCAACTCCTTTTATAGATACAGGTGTCCAAGAAAATAGGGCATTTGTTTACGCCACCATTCCCAGTCGTGGGCGACATCGTGTCCCCATTCAGCAAACCAGGCTGGAATTTGTTTCTGGTCAAAGGCTTCTTTAAGCTTGTAGAAAGATGGTAGACCATCTTGTTCCCAGGCACCGAGGCCCGTACAAACGACAATCTCCGCCTGACGGTAACGATCGATAAACCAGCCGTCATTCTGATTCCAGATATAATCTACTGGCGAGTTTTGGTAAATGGCATCGTCATTGTAGTAATCTCCAACGAAGAAACGCGCGTCGTAAACACCGCTGAGAGCAATCACCTTGGTAAAGACATCTGGATGCTGGAGGAAGAAATTGAGTGCATGGTAGGCCCCCATCGAGCAACCTGTCGTCATCATACCATCAAACCAACCTGTCTTATGCTTGATAAAAGGAATGCCCTCCTCAATCACATAGCGTTCGTAGGCACGATGCATCTCTGCCTGGTCATGACTATTTTTCCAAGTAGCCAGCCAGCTCTCACTGTCAACACTGGAGAGAGTAAAAAATTGGACACGACCTTCTTCGATAAAGGAAGCACAGGCGTCTATCATGCCAAAATCATAGTATTCATTGTGACTGCCACCAGATGAAGCAAAAACCACAACTGGAATCCCAGCATGCCCATAACGGTTGAGATACATTTCACGGTTGAGGTGGCCACTCCAGTGGCTAAGGTTTTCAATATGCATTGGCTTTCTCCTTTCCTAACTTACCATTTCTCCGCAAAAAATCGGAGACAGTCTGGTAAATTTTCCGACCATGGAATTTCACTATGGATGGCACCAGACTGAACTTTTAAGACAAGATTATCCAAGTGTACTCCACCTGCAATCAAATCATGGTAATAGCGAAGCGATGAGTCAATATAGGCTTGCTTGATATTACCAGCCATCAGGGTCTTGTCCGTATCATCCGCTTCTTCCGTTCCAACATAGATAAAAATGCGCTGTTCAGGCGACAGTTTCTTACGCTCGATATAGCGGTTAAAGGCTTCTTGGTGGAGCCAGTTAGCAGATGAAAAGACACCTAGACAACCAATTCGATCTTGGTACTCTAGTCCGATAAACTGGGTGATATTGCCTCCTAGCGACGAACCAATCATAGCCGTGTGCTGGCGATCAGCTTTGGTACGATAGGTTTCATCGATAAAAGGCTTGACCACCTCCATGACAAACTCAGCATACTCCACACCCTTACCACCAAACTGCTGGCCTGGGATAGGAGATTCTTGAAATTTCCAAGCTGCGTATTCATTCATCCGTCCCATACCATCATTATCTATGGCAACGACAATCATGCGACTGATATCAGGATTTCGCTTAATGGCTGGAATAATCTTCCAAGAGTGTCCGATATAGGACTCCTTGCTGTAAAAGACATTTTGCCCGTCATGAAAATAAACAACAGGGTAAAAACGGTCTGTGTCCTTCTCGTAGTCCTTTGGCAGGAGCACACGCACACGACGCTCCTTTCCTATATAAGGAACCTTGAGTTTGTGTTCTTTCATTTTTAAGTAAAAGTAGGAATGATTCATTGTCAGAAAACTCTCTATATTCAAAATTTTATCTCATTATACCATAAAAATAGAAAAAAAGTCAGTAATTGTCCATTTTAAGGATAAATAACTAACTTTTCTCACTTAATATTCTGAATTCTTCTGGATTTTCTGATTAGAGGAGATTGTCAATTAACTCATCGACAGCATCTTTTTCAGCCTGAGGTGTAATCTCAGTGATCATGATACCAGCCACTGCTCGCTCAACCAAGCCTTCAACATCCATGCGTTTTTCATACTGCTCTGCATTCTCTATCTTAGGATTGGTCTTAGGACAATCAGGCGCAAAAATAGTACAGCAGTCCTCAAAAGGCTGAATAGAAATTTCAAAGGTATCGATTTTCTGCGCGATGTCAATGATTTCCAACTTGTCCATAGTAACCACGGGACGAATGATTGGAGTGCTAGTCACAGCGTTGATAGTCTGCATGCTTTCCAAGGTCTGGCTGGCTACTTGACCAAGACTTTCCCCATTGATGATAACTAAACCATTTCGTACCTCACGGATACGGTCGGTAATGCGCATCATAAAACGACGCGTCAAGGTCATGAGGTAGGCTTCTGGCGCCTTAGCCTTGATTTCCTCTTGAATCTCTGTAAAAGGCACCTCAATAAACTGGATATTGCCCCCAAACTTGGTCAATTTCCGAGTCAAATCGTGGGCTTTCTTGAGGGCACCAGGACTTGTGTATGGCGGGCTAGCAAAGTGGACGGCTTCAATATCTACCCCACGTTTAAGAGCTAGATAACCTGCTACAGGTGAGTCAATCCCTCCTGACAACATGAGCATGCCTTTACCAGAACTTCCCACAGGTAATCCTCCTGCTCCACGAAAGGTTTCATAGGAAAGATAGGCAGCCTCTTCACGAATCTCAACCTGAAGATTAATATCTGGATTTTTCATCTGAGCTTGTACGTTTGGAATAGCCTCGAAAACAGCTCCACCAAGAGTTTGATTCAGTTCACGACTATCTAATTCAAAGTTGTGGTCGCTACGCTTACTAGTGATTTTAAAGGTCATCCCTTCCTTGTAGATTTCCTTCATAATCTCTTGGACAGCAGACTTCAGAACGTCCACTGACTTTTCAATCTTATACACAGGAGAAAAGTTTTGAATCCCAAAGACTTGTTTGAGCGATTCTGCAACTGCTGTATAATCAGCTCCATTGAGGTAAGCGTGGGCACGGTCGCGATCTGCGGTTACCTTAACTTGGGGATAGATGGACAAAACGTCCGAAATATTATTACGAAGTTTATTGATGAAACGCATACGATTTTTGTGTTTGGTTGATAATTCTCCGTAACGAATCATAATTTCTGAATACTGCATAAATGCTCCTATCTTACTTTTCTAGTTTGATTGTAAATTAATTTTAGCTTGGTCAAAAACTGCTCGACCTGACTCATATCATTTTCCAAGTCTAGGCTTAGACGCACAGCTGACTGGGCCTTATCCTTGTCCACTCCCATTGCAATCAAGGTCCCCGCAGGTTTTCCTGCCTTGGACGAACAAGCAGAGGTTGTGGAAATGAAAATGTCATAGTCTTCAAAAGCGTGAACAATGACTTCACCACGAACACCTTTAATCCCAAAAGTCAGGATATGAGGGGCAAAGTCTTCCTCATCTGAAAAGACAAAAATATCTGGATAATCCAGAAGGGCTTGACGAATGACTGCCTTCATCTGCCCTGTCTTACTAGCAAAGATATCTAACTTTTCCATAGATAAACGGAGAGCTTTGGCTGTCGCTGCAATCCCTGCCACATTTTCAGTTGTCGAACGAGAGTCTCGCTCCTGACCACCACCAGTTAAAAGAGGCGTAATCTTCTTACCAGACTTGATATAGACAAATCCAACACCTCTGACACCATGAAACTTATGACTTGAGAAGGTCGCAAAATCCACTCGATCCGTCAAGTATTTTTCAGTCGAAATCTTAGCAAGTGCCTGAACCGCATCAACATGGAAGGAAATGGTCGGCTTATCTGCTAACAGTTTCGAAATATCCTCAATAGGCTGGATAGAGCCGATTTCATTGTTAACTGCCATAATGGAGACGAGAGTCGTATCAGGTCGTATCAAATCCTCCAGAGCCTCAACATCCACAAATCCTCTGCTATCAACTGGAGCAATATCCACCTTAAAACCTTGACTTTTCAGCCAGAGGGCTGACTCCTTGACTGCTGGATGCTCAATAGCTGATACGATGATGTGCTTGCCAAACTGGGATTTTTCAAAGGCCACACCCTTGATGACCCAGTTATCTCCTTCTGTACCACCTGAGGTAAAGAAGATTTCATCACTCTTCTTCCCAATCAAATCTGCAATTTGCTGCCGGGAAGCATCTAAAATTCGTGTTGCCTGATCTCCCAAACGATGGAGACTAGACGGATTTCCTACAATTTTTGAAGCGACCTGCATATAGGTCTCAAGAGCTTCAGGATAGGGCTTAGTTGTCGCTGAATTATCAAAGTAGATCATGTTTTCTCACGCTTTCTAAAATCACTCCTTCTATTTTATCATGAAACGAAGCTTACGACAAGAAAGGGAAGTTTCTCTTTTTTTAAGATTTTTTTAAAGAAATGAGGTATAATAAATCATAATCAAAGGAGAGTATCATGTCTAACTATCGTAGAACTTCAAAACCAAAAACAGAACACATCAAAAAGGGATTCACTGTCTTTCAAAAAACGATTGCTACCATCGGTAGTATCCTTGGTCTCATCACCGCTACTATTACCATCATGAACGCCATGGATAATAACAAAAACAACAAAAAAGAACCGACGACAACTCAAACAACTGTTGTCAAAGAAATCCAAAAGGAATCGCCTCAGGAAAATACTACACCTAACAAGGACAACACTTCTACTAAAGAAAATACCCCGCAAGAAGAAACTTCTCAATCCAACAAGAAAGAGGAGAAAAAAGAAGAGCAGAAAACAACAACTCAGGACTCTTCTACAGCTCCTACAAACAAAGAAACAAGCGATAGCGGTACACAGTCAAATACGACGAATTCTGAAACTAAAACGAACCAGTAATCACAAAAATAACTTCTTTCCAAATTTGGAAAGAAGCTGTTTTTTTATTGTTGCAATACTTTTCGTGGTTTGGTTCCTTCAGCTGGACCGATGACACCTGCCAGTTCGAGTTCTTCCATCAGGCGGGTCGCACGGTTAAATCCAACCGACAAACGACGCTGAATCATCGAAGCGCTAGCTTTCTGGGTTTCGATAACTAGAGCCTTGGCTTCTTCAAAAAGCGGATCGCCACCAGCTTCACCATCAGAGAAATCTCCTTCATTTTCAGAAACCTCACCTGGGTCAAAACTCTCATCATAGTCCGCATCAGCCTGAGCCTTGATAAAGTTTACGATGCGTTCAACATCATCATCCGAGATAAAGGATCCTTGCAGGCGGACTGGATGATTTTCATCAATTGGTTTAAAGAGCATGTCTCCTCGACCAAGCAGTTTTTCAGCTCCATTCTCATCCAAGATAGTTCGTGAATCTGTACCTGAGGATACAGCAAAAGCCACACGGGATGGAACATTGGCCTTGATAAGGCCAGAAATGACATCGACTGATGGACGTTGCGTTGCGAGAATCATGTGAATTCCTGCGGCACGCGCCTTCTGCCCGAGACGAATGATGGCATCTTCCACTTCCTTGCTGGCCACCATCATAAGGTCAGCCAACTCGTCCACAATGACAACAATCAAAGGCAGTGGTACTTGTTTGTACTCAGACTGGCTATTAAATTCCTCGACCTTAGCATTGTAACCAGCGATATTTCGCACACCAACCTTAGCAAAGAGTTCATAACGGTTTTCCATCTCATCCACGACCTTTTGGAGAGCCTTGCTGGCCTTGCGTGGATTGGTCACAACTGGAATCAAGAGATGGGGAATATCATTGTAAACAGACAACTCAACCATCTTTGGATCCACCATCATAAACTTGACTTGGTCAGGTCTTGCTTTCATCAGAATGCTAGCGATAATACCGTTAACTGCGACTGACTTCCCTGATCCCGTTGAACCTGCAACAAGTAAGTGGGGCATTTTGGAAAGGTCAAAGGTGCGAGCAGTTCCATTGACAGCCTTACCCAGAGGAATTTCGAGGAGATTTTCTGGTTTTGTTTGAGACTGTTCCCAGAGTTCTCGGAAGGAAACAGTCGCGATTTCTGAGTTAGGAACCTCAATGCCGACTAAGGATTTACCAGGTATTGGTGCCTCAATCCGGACGTCCTTGGCCGCCAAAGCTAGCGCTAAGTCGTCAGCCAAGTTAGAAATGCGATTAACTCGGACTCCCACTGCTGGCTTGACTTCATACTTGGTAACAGATGGACCGATTTCAGCCCGTTCCACCGTTACCTTGATACCAAAGCTAGCAAAGGTTTCTTCTAGGATTTTGATATTTTCTCGAACAATCTTCTTTTCCTTGGACTGATCTTTGGGTTTATCTGGCGCAAAGAGTTGCAAGCTTGGCAGTTTATATTCAAGGGCTTCTTTGGCAGAAAAATCAACCTGCACCTCTTCATCCTCAAAATCTTCTTTCTCGTCTGGAACTTCAACGTCAGCCTGAGGGAGGATAATCTCCGGTTCAGTCCATTCTTTTTCAGGAATTGGTGGAAGATCATAGTCTGGAACTTCTGGTAAGATTTCTCCAGTTTCAGGATCTACAGGAGGAAGCGGTAGTGCATCCTGTTCTTCTTGTTCTCTCTGAATTCTGGCTGCTTCTTCAGCCTCTTTTCGAGCCTTCTCTTCTTCTCTCTTGATGAAGCGTTCCTGTTTTCTCTGTTCCTGTTTTTCCATGAAGGATCTGAACTGAGCTCCAATAAAGGCTGCGACATCATAAATAGACCAAGGACTAACCAAGAGTGCCCCAACTAGAATCAAAAGAACTCCAATAAAGTATGATCCGATATTTGAGAAAAGAAAGGCTATGGGGATATAAAGTCCAACACCAAGCAAGCCTCCACCAGCAAAGCTCGTCACACGCATACCAGTCAGGTCCGTCATAACTTGAGCCAAGGTTCCTTTTAAAACTGACTGCTCCAAGCCATATTTCCATACCAAGTAGGCCTCAAAAATCAAGAGCAAGCCAGCGAAGATACAGAGAAATCCTGACAGAAGTCCCTCTTTCTTGCGTATCCATTTAAAAAGAAAAAGATAGATGAGGAGGGCACCTATAGCCACGTAGGCCAAACTTCCGACCACCAGTCGAATGAGATTATAAAGAGTAATACCCGCCGCACCAAGTTTGAGGGCTGCAATAATCAACAATAAGGCAATTCCTAAGGAAATCAGCATCCTCTGGATAGCCTGTTTTCTTTCGAGTTCTGCTTTAGACGGTCTCCGTCTTGTTTTTGTAGTATTCTTGTTTGCCATTCTTCTATTATAACATATTTCACAGCCATTTCGAACAGAGAAAAAGATTGCACCAAAGGGTACAATCTTTCTATTTTGATACTTTTTTATGCTTGTGGTTTGCGTAGGTAACCATAAACCACACCGCTTACGATTGCTCCAATCAAGACAAAGACTAGGTAAAGTAGGGCATTTGAAGTTAGAGCGATAACGAAGATTCCTCCGTGTGGCGCCATGAGTTTGATTCCTGCAAGACCAACGAGTCCGCCTGCTACTGCAGAACCAAGGATGAAGCTAGGAATCGCACGAGCTGGGTCTGCTGCACCAAAAGGAATTGCTCCCTCAGTGATAAATGACAAGCCCATGATGATGTTTGTCAAACCAGAGTTACGTTCTTCTTTGGTAAATTTATCTTTGAAAAGAAGGGTTGCGACAAAGATAGCAAGTGGTGGCACCATTCCTCCAGCCATAACTGCTGCCATGGCTACAGAACCACCTGAAGAAACAGTTGCTGCAAGCGTACCTGTACCAAAGACATAGGCCGCTTTATTAACTGGACCACCCATATCAACAGCCATCATGCCACCAAGAACGATACCAAGAAGGACAGCTGAACCACCTCCAAGACCGCCTAGGAAGTCATTCATAGCAGTGTTAATTGCTGCCATCGGGATGTTAACAGCTAGCATGACAAATCCAGTCAAGATTGTTCCAAGAAGTGGCAAAAGAAGGATTGATTTAGCACCTTCAAGTGAACGAGGAACTTTAACGTATTTCTTGATAGCAAGAACCAAGGCACCTGCGATAAATCCACCAACAAGGGCACCTAGGAAACCAGATGAAACACCTGCAAGAGTTGAAGTTGCTTCACCACCTGCGGCATAAGGAATTTTACCAAAGGCAAAACCTTCTTTGGCAATTGCACCAGCAACGAAACCAGCTACCAAACCTGGTTTTTCAGCGATAGAGTAGGCAACATATCCTGCAAAGACTGGGAGCATCAAGCCAAAGGCTGCACCACCGATTTTCATGAACATAGAAGCTAGCTCATGGTAAGATCCGAGATTGCCAAGACTATCTTGTGGCACACCAAAAGCTCCGTCAATCAAGAAAGCAAGGGCAATCATAATGCCACCACCGATAACGAATGGCAACATTTGAGATACACCACTCATCAAGTGTTTGTAGAAGGCTCCACCGATACTTTGTTTTTCATTAGATGCCGCTGCAGTTTTTGCTCCATTAGCAGTACGATAAACTTCAGCATCTCCTGAAAGAGCCAAGTTGATCAGCTCTTCTGTCTTACGGATACCGTCTGCAACTGGACGGTTAATCAATGGTTTGCCATCGAAACGATCCATTTCTACTGCCTTATCTGCAGCGATGATAACAGCTTTAGCCTTGCGGATGTCCTCTGCAGTTAGTTGATTTCCAACACCGCTAGCACCATTGGTTTCAACCTTGATCCCAACACCCATTTCAGCAGCTACTTTTTGAAGGGCTTCTTGGGCCATGTAAGTGTGGGCAATACCTGTCGTACAAGCTGTAACAGCAACGATAAAGTCGCCAGATTCATTGGCAGGTGCTTGAACAGGCTCCTCAGCTTTTTCTGAAGCTTGGTCAAAAAGTTCGATAACTTGGTCTGCAGATGTTACTTGGCGAAGTTTGTCAGCAAAACCGTCTTTCATCAGGTATTGAGACAATTCTGCCAAGGCTGCCAAGTGAGTATCATTGGCACCTTCTGGAGCCGCAATCATGAAGAAGAGGTCGGTTGGTTGCCCATCCAAACTCTCATAGTCAACACCCTTGTTTGACTTTGCAAAGAGAACTGTTGCTTCTTTGACCGCAGAGTTTTTACTGTGGGGCATAGCAATTCCATCACCCAAACCAGTGGAAGTGAGAGCTTCACGCGCTAAAATTCCTTCTTTAAAGGTTTCAAAATCTGTCACGTAGCCGTGTTCCACCAAACTATGAATCATTTCATCGATAGCTGCTACTTTTTCAGTTGCCTGCAAATCTAGCAACATGACATCTTTTCTCAATAGGTCTTGAATTTTCATCGTTTTTCTACCTCAACTTTTTCATATGTTTCTTTAATAAATTCCACTGTTGCCAAGTCATCCGAGAAGGTAGTTGCTGTTCCACAAGCTACTCCCCATTTGAAGGCTTCTACTGCATCTTTCGATTTTACAAATTCACCTGTAAACCCAGCGACCATAGAGTCACCAGCTCCCACTGAATTTTTGACTGTTCCCTTGATTGGTTTGGCAAAGTAAGCTCCCTCAGATGTGACAAGGAGGGCACCATCACCTGCCATAGAGATGATGACATGCTGAGCACCTTTAGCCAGTAACTCACGCGCGTATTTCTCGATTTCATCTAAACTGTCGAGTTTCACTCCAAAGATAGCTCCTAGTTCGTGATTGTTTGGCTTCACCAAAAGTGGCTGGTAATCCAAACTATCAATCAAGGTCTGACCTTCAAAGTCACAAACTACTTGCGCACCTGTCTGACGGGTCAAGGCAATCAACTCCTTGTAGATGACATTGCCTAGATTTTTAGCACTTGAACCTGCAAAGACAACCGTATCATCTGCTGTCAGACTAGATAAAACAGCTTTCAACTCCTCCAACTGAGCAGGTTCAACATTGGGACCCCTTCCGTTGATTTCCGTTTCTTGGTCTGCTTTAATCTTAACATTGATGCGAGTATCTTCTGCTACTTGGACAAAACGAGTCTCAATCTCTTCTTTTGCCAGAGTATCTGTGATAAATTTACCAGTAAAACCTCCGATAAACCCGGTCGCTGTATTTGGAATACCCAAGCGTTTCAAAACACGACTGACATTGATTCCTTTCCCACCAGCAAACTTATCATCACTGTCCATTCGATTGACACTACCTACTTCTACTTTGTCTAAGCGGACGATATAGTCAATGGAAGGATTGAGTGTGACTGTATAAATCATACTTCTATTACCTCCGTTTTCTCCTTAATAGCCTGCAAGAGCTCATGCCCTTGACTTGTGATAACGATAGCGCGTTTAAGTGGTGCTACCTTGGCAAAGCAAGTTTGACCAATCTTTGACGAATCGACTAAGACATAGGTTTGTTTGGCATTCTCTAAAATAGCACGCTTAACGGCTCCCTCCTCCATATCAGGAGTCGTATAATAACCATCGTCCACACCATTCATCCCGATAAAGGCACGGTCAAAGTGCAATTGATTGATTTGGTTAAGAGCAACGCCCCCGATACATGCATCTGTTGCCATTTTGACACTTCCTCCAACCATGACAGTCGGAATCTGTTTTTCAACCAACTGAACCGCATGATGAATGGAGTTGGTCACAACTGTAATATTCTTATTAACCAATTCCTTGATTAAAAAAGCAGTTGTCGTTCCAGCATCGATAAAGATAACATCTTGTTCCTTGATAAGAGAGGCTGCTTTCTGAGCCAGTAGCTTCTTCTCTTGAAGGTTTTTGACAGATTTTTCTTGGATGGTTTCTTCTTCCTGCAAGGAGTGGGGTAATTCTGCTCCACCATGCACACGGCGAAGCTTGTTTTCCGCCTCCAACTCGTCCAAATCTCTTCGTACTGTTGATTCTGATGTTTCTAATAGACTAACCAATTTTTCTAGGGAAACTACATGATGTTGATTTAACTCTTCTAAAATCAGTTGCTTCCGCTCAGTTTTTAACACCAAATCACCTCCTGTTATCGTTTACACTATTCATTCTAGCACATTCTCTACCAAAGTCAAGCATTTTTTGTCATTTTCTTTCAAATTCTATCAGTTTTCTTAATTCCAAAATTTTTATTGCAAGATAAGTGGCTTTATGGTAGACTATTTGAGTAAGTATTGGAAGATTACTCAAGAGGCTTAAGAGGCCGTGTTGGAAACGCGGTAGGCGTGTAACAGCGTGCGTGGGTTCGAATCCCATGTCTTCCGTAGAAAAACCAAAACGATTTCTAGGATACGACATCTGTTGTATCCTTTTTTGTATTCCTTTTTTAAAAACAGTGTTCAGAAGATTTTTACCAACTGCAAAAAGAACTCCTTTTGTAACTCCTTTTTTCGCAAAAGAATGCCAAGGAATACCAAAGACAAAAATAAAAAACGTTGATTTAACAACGTTTTACCAAGGATGCGAAAGAATGCAAAGGAATAATGGAGCCGGTGGGAGTCGAACCCACGTCCAAACATCTGCCAACATATTTGTCTACAACCATAGGTTATGTATTGTTTTAACAGTCCCTCGACACATAACTCAAGCCTAGAAACTGCGAGTCTATTAATCTCTTATCAAACCACTAGACAAGGCTTGATCGTATCTCGCTAATCATAAGACCTGTCATTGAACACGAGCAATCCAAATCGGGTCACGCCTGCTGGTTTTTAGGCAGCTAGAGCGTAAGAAGTGTTATTTTTTGCAGTTATATTTAACTGAGCGTTTACGTCGCCACACGGGTTGCAAAATATGCCTCATAATGCCTGTCGAATCCGTAACGACCCCAAAAGACAATAAAACCATTATACCTTATCTAAATCAAAAATGCAAAATTAAGTCGATTCTTTAGAAAAGATATGTTTTCAAGGCTTCTGATAGGGCTTGATAACCGGCTACACTTAGATGGAGGCCATCCGTTGTATAGGCTGATTGAAGCTGTCCTTCTGAATCTGTCAAACTATCATAAACAGGCACAAAATCTACCTGCATATAGGCAGATGCTAGAGCTTCATAGGCCTGATTCCACTCCCTAATCTTTTCATTGGTACGAATATAAACTGTCTGCTTGTATTCTTTTCCTTCATTGACTGGCAGAATAGAAACAAGCTTTATTTGTGACAACGGATAATCCCGGATAATCGATTGAATCACACGCTCAAGATTATCCAAAGCATCATTCATGGAAACATCTTTTCCAATATCATTTGTCCCAATTAGGAGAACAATTTGATCCACAGCATCACCATAAAGATGGGCATCAAGATTCTCTAGCAAAAGTCCCGTCTGGTAACCTCGGATGCCTCGATTGACAATCGTCTTTGCAGTCCCAAACAACTCTTGCAGAGGGTAATATTCCACTATCGAATCTCCGATAAAGATGATATCTGGCTCTAGAACCGACACTTGATTCAATTCACGATACTTGGTTTGAATTTTTTCCTGCTCCTTTAAGAGCCAATTCTCTAATAACTGTACTGCCACCCTATCCCTCTTTCTCTAACCAATTCTCTAGAACTTGATAAACACCCGCCTGGCTGTTAGCTGGTGCTAGGGCAGTCGCAACTGCCTTGACCTCATCAGCTGCATTTTCCATGGCATAGCCAATTCCAGCCAGTTCTAACATTTCGACATCGTTTTCACTATCACCAAAGGCCATGATTTGTTCCGATTTCAAATTCCAGCGCTTGAGTAATTCTTCCAATCCCCATGCCTTGTGAATACCAGTTTGGAGGATGTCAATACACCCATAACCGCTAGAAACGGCTCTTATATGACCATTAAAGAGGTCATTGATTTCCTGCAAAACAGAACTAGAGCGTTCTTCACCAACAACCATACTCATCTTTAACACTCCACCGAAGAGGTCAGCTTGCAAGTCTTCCACAAAATTCATTCGTTGATAAAATTTTTCAATCATCTCTGGTGTCATAAATTTTTCTAGGTCTGTAAAAACAGTCCCTTTCTTGACAAAACCACCCTTCATACCTGTTACGACAAACTGATCTCGGCACTCTCTCCCTTTAAAATGAACTAAAGCCTTGTCAACCATAGCATTATCCCAGATCTGTGCTTGAATCAGTTTATTATTTTCAAAAATACGCGCCCCATTGGCAACGACTAGGACAACTCTACTCGCCAAATGTTTAAGCAATTGTCTCATACGATGAACTTCATTCCCCGTCGCAATGACAAAACGGATATCCCTTTGATCCAGCTGATCTAAAATCTTTTCCAAGCGAGGCAGATCCAGCTGACCTCTCGGGTCTAGCAAGGTTCCATCCATGTCTGTTGCAATTAATTTAATCGTCATCCTATCTCCTTTAGGGTGAGCACCTACCACTTCAACCCTACATGTTCATTCATTTCTTTATAGGCCGTGTCAATGCGTTCCTTGGTCGCCTCGTCCAACTTGTCACGGTAACTGCCTCCCTCAATAAAGTCCTCTAGGATATAGGTCTGATAGAGGAAGAGCGGATAGCCTTCTGGAGAGTAAGTTCCTTTGGGTGTCCGATTAACCCAAGTTGGATGCGCTTTAGCAGTTTCAATCCTTGTCTTGCCATCTTTTTTCTTAATGGTCACATCCATGAGAACTCCTCGCTCCGTCCACTTGGCATTTTCCTCGTCTTGCATGGTTTCAATGCGTTGGTTTGAGAGGAAATTTCCCATGGAATAGATGATCAATTTTTTGTCACCATCTTTTTCAACTGTTTCAGCAGGTTCAACGACGTGAGGATGCCCTCCAAAGATAATATCAGCTCCCCAGTCAATCATCTTGTGGTACAGTGTTTTCTGTTCTTCCGTTGGTTCTAGCTGGTACTCAATTCCCATCTGAGGCATGATGACAGTAATATCTGCTTCCTTCTCAGCACGCTCGATTTCTGCCTTCATCTTATCTTCATTCAGGTCAGAAAGATAGCGATTATAATCCTCTTGAGAGATATACTGCTCAATGCCATTAAAACCGTAAGAATAGGCTAGGAGAGCTACCTTGATACCATTGACTTCCTTGATAACTAGTGGAGCTTGGTCACGGGATTCATGTGTGTAAACTCCGATGGGTGTCATCCCTGCCTTTTCAATAGCTTCTGCTGTCGAAGCCACTCCCTCTATCTGAGAATCCAAAATATGATTGTGAGCCAAGTCTAGAACTTGGTAGCCTGCATCCTTGATCGCATCCATGACTTCCCCTGGTGCATTAAAAAGAGGATAGCCTGCCAAGTAGTGGTCTTTGTTCACCGTTCCTTCAAAATCACCAAGCACTAAATCTGCTTGCTTGAGCCATGGTTTTACATATTCAAAATTTTCGTGGAAATCGTAGCTACCATCTTCTTTCAGAGCTGTTCGGTAGATAGGAATATGGTAGAGAAGGTCACCATTTGCCATGATACGAGCTGTCGTTTCGGCAGACTGATTTTCCTTAGACTGACCAGACTTCTGAGCAGAATCAAGAGTTTGACTACTAGGACTTGTTGCCTTGTTGCCTTGTACTGCTCGAACTAATAAGTTTACCCCCATGGATAAGGAAACTGCAAGCAATAGCACAATAATAAACTGGGCATTGGTCCAGGATTTATAATTCCGAAAGAAATCCACACTAGTTCTCCACACCCCATAAAGAGTTCCCTGAGACCATCTATCTTGTCGCTTTTCCATCTTTATTCCCCCTTGCTTTTACTGCAAGTCTTTTCTTTTATTATACCACAGACAAAAGAGGAATACCGTTTATTATATTATTTTTTAGGAACTTCTGTGACTTTCTTTCTTGCCTATTTTGTGTTATCATGTAGAGGTAATGAAAGGAGAGAAAATGTCTGCTATAGAACGTATTACAAAAGCTGCTCATTTAATTAATATGAACGATATTATCCGTGAGGGGAACCCAACTTTACGCGCGGTTGCTGAGGAGGTCACTTTCCCACTGTCTGACCAGGAAATCATCCTTGGAGAAAAGATGATGCAATTCCTCAAACATTCTCAGGATCCCGTTATGGCTGAGAAAATGGGCTTGCGTGGTGGTGTTGGACTTGCTGCTCCCCAGCTGGATATCTCAAAACGCATAATTGCCGTCTTGGTCCCAAATATTGTAGAAGAAGGTGAAACTCCACAGGAAGCCTACGACCTGCAAGCTGTTATGTACAATCCAAAAATCGTATCACACTCAGTCCAAGATGCGGCTCTAGGCGAAGGCGAGGGATGCCTGTCTGTTGATCGTGTAGTTCCGGGCTATGTCGTTCGTCATGCTCGTGTAACGATTGACTATTTTGATAAGGACGGCGAAAAGCACCGTATCAAGCTCAAGGGTTACAACTCTATCGTTGTCCAACATGAAATTGATCACCTAAACGGAATCATGTTTTACGATCGTATCAATGAAAAAGATCCATTTGCTATTAAAGATGGTTTACTGATTCTGGAATAAAGAAAATCCCGTTGCAAGACGGGGTTTTGTGTTATAATAGAGGCATGAAAACAAATGATATTGTCTATGGCGTCCATGCCGTTACCGAAGCCCTCCTTGCAAACACTGGAAATAAACTTTACCTCCAAGAAGATCTTCGAGGTAAGAATGTTGAAAAAGTCAAGGAACTGGCTACAGAAAAGAAGGTATCCATCTCTTGGACCTCAAAAAAATCCCTATCTGAGATGACCGAAGGCGCTGTTCATCAAGGTTTTGTTCTACGAGTGTCCGAATTTGCCTATAGCGAACTTGATCTCATCCTTGCCAAAACACGACAAGAAGAAAATCCACTTCTGTTGATTCTGGATGGTCTAACTGACCCTCACAACTTAGGCTCTATCTTAAGGACTGCTGATGCGACCAATGTTTCAGGTGTCATCATTCCCAAGCACCGTGCCGTCGGAGTGACTCCTGTCGTTGCCAAAACGGCCACAGGTGCTATTGAGCATGTACCGATTGCGCGAGTGACCAACCTCAGTCAAACCATAGACAAACTCAAGGGTGAGGGATTCTGGACCTTTGGAACGGATATGAACGGTACTCCTTGCCACAAGTGGAATACAAAAGGGAAAATTGCCCTTATCATCGGAAATGAAGGAAAAGGAATCTCTAGCAACATCAAAAAACAGGTTGATGAAATGATTACCATTCCAATGAATGGACATGTTCAAAGCCTCAATGCCAGTGTCGCTGCAGCCATTCTCATGTACGAAGTTTTCCGAAACAGACTATAAAAAAGTTTCCAATCACTTGATTGGAAACTTTTTTATGATTATACTCAATGAAAATCAAAGAGCAAACTAGGAAGCTAGCTGTAGACAGTACTTGAGTACGGCAAGGCGAAGCTGACGTGGTTTGAATTTGATTTTCGAAGTGTATTAACTATGTTCTGTAATAAATTTGTATGCTTCTTGACCAGCGATAGCCCCATCTCCAACTGCTGTTGTTACTTGGCGAAGATCTTTTTGGCGAACATCCCCAACCGCAAAGATACCGTCAACGGCAGTTTTCATGTGATTGTCTGTCACAATCCAGCCTGCCTGGTCTTGGATATTCAATTCTTTAACAAAATCGCTAACAGGATCCAAACCAACATAGATAAAGACACCACCGAAGGCTTGTTCTGTTACTTGACCTGTTTTCACATTTTCAAATACGACAGATTCTACTCGGTTTTCACCTTTGATTTCCTTGACAACAGAATCCCAGATAAAGTTGACTTTCTCATTTGCAAAAGCACGGTCTTGCAAAACCTTTTGGGCACGAAGTTCATCTCGACGGTGAACAATGGTAACAGTCTTGGCAAAGCGAGTTAAGAACAGAGTTTCTTCTACCGCTGAATCTCCACCACCGACTACGAGCAAGTCTTGGTCACGGAAGAAAGCTCCGTCACAGACTGCACAGTAAGAAACTCCTCGACTGTTCAGTTCCACTTCTCCGGGAACTCCCAAAAGACGGTGTTTAGAACCAGTTGCTACAATGACAGTACGGGTTTCGTAAACTTGATCATCAGTGATTACCTTCTTATAGTCACCCTGGTCTTCAATATTTTCAACATAGCCATAAAGATGCTCCACTCCAAGGTTTTCAAGTGGTTCAAACATCTTTTCAGCCAATTCAGGTCCACTTATGTTGGCATAACCTGGATAGTTTTCAATGTCAGATGTGTTATTCATTTGCCCGCCTGGCAGGCCACCTTCTATCAAAGCCACTTTCAGATTGCTTCGAGCGGCATACAAGGCAGCGGTCATTCCCGCAGGTCCAGCACCGACAATAATCGTATCGTACATTTCGATTCCTTCTTTCTTGTTGTAACTATCTTTATTCTAACTGTTTAAAGTTTATTTAGCAAGCATTATGCTCTGAAAACTAAAATGAGACTCATGACGGCAAAGGATAACACCGGAACGACCAAAACTCCAATCATAATCATATCATAAAGATGGGCTTGGCGAGCCTTGGCTGTCTTGTCCACACCAGACATAGCTCGCAATCCAATCCAAATCCCTAAAAAAATCACGACGAGAATGGTCGTTAAGATCAAACTCTCGAAATATAAAGAAAACAGTTGCAGCAGCATGATCTCTCTCGTTTCTATCTTTTTTAAAGAGTAAACTCAGCTAGTCCAACTAACTGAGTTTTCCTTTTACTATTATATCAAATATAAGTCCGTTTGTAACTAGCGAAGAATTCTTTTGTTCGTTCTTCTTTCGGATGATTGATGATTTCATCCGGTGTGCCAGACTCGATGATTTTCCCTTTATCTAGGAATAAAACCTTGTCTGCCACTTGGGCTACAAAAGACATATCGTGACTAACCAAGATCATGGTCTGACCTGACTTGGCAGCGTCTGCAATAGACTTTTCTACCTCGCCGACCAACTCTGGGTCAAGGGCTGAAGTGGGCTCGTCCAAGAGCAAGACATCTGGTTTCATAGCAAGCGCACGCGCGAGGGCAACCCGTTGCTTTTGTCCACCTGATAAGTGGCGAGGATAATGGTTTTCACGGTCAGAAAGACCAACCTTAGCCAACTCTTTCTTGGCGATTTTTGTTGCTTCCTCGTCCGATAATTTCTTAACGACAACCAAACCTTCCTTGACATTGTCAAGGGCTGTTCGGCGTTCAAACAAATTAAACTGTTGGAAAACCATAGACAACTTGCGACGAAGGGCTAGGATTTCTTCTTGGCTAATCTGAGAAAAATCAACTTTAAAATTGTCAATCTGAATCGTTCCACTATCTGGAGTTTCAAGGTAGTTCAAACTACGAAGAAAGGTTGATTTCCCAGCTCCAGATGAACCAATCAAAGCCACTACCTCACCTTTTTGGATATCCAAGTTCAGATGATTCAAGACTGTCTGTCCTGAAAAGGATTTGCTTAAATTCGAAATCTTAATCATTAACGAAGGTCTCCTTTCACATCTGTTTGTACTGTATCCGGCGCTGAAATAGCCATTTTTCTCTCGATGAAACGGCCGAGGCTTTCAATTCCGATATTGACTACCCAATAAACAAGGGCTACGGAGATGAAACGTTCAAAATAGCGATAATCAGCTCCACCTAAAATCTGAGCTTGGGCAAAGACCTCCACAACACCTGCGCTAAAGGCTAGGGAAGTTCCCTTGGTCAAACCGATAAGGGAGTTAATCAAAGTCGGTGTCGCAACTACCGCCGCATTTGGAATAATCACGCGACGATAAACTTGCGCTCGCGTCATACCCAAACTGCGTGCCGCCTCAATTTCACCTGGATTAACAGAAAGTATGGCCGCACGAATCGTTTCACTTGCATAAGCCGCCTCATTAAAAGCAAAAGCCACAATCGCAAAAAGCGCTGCTGGAATCGCATTGATATTGAGACCAGTTCCCCATTGTTGGTTGATAGCTTTCAGTGCCAAAGGAATTCCATAGTAGGTCAACATAAGTTGAACTAGGATTGGGGTACCTTTTAAGAAGCTAACGAAAAAGGCCTGCAAGGGATATAGAATTTTAACACGATTGATCTTAACAATGGCAAAAATTAGGGCAAGTAGCAAACCAAAGAGTGCACCTCCAAGTGTCAACATCAAGGTTGTAGGCAGTTGTTGGACAATCCTTGGAATTCCATCAAAGACCGAACGCAAACTAAAGAGCTTACCATCCGGAATGAGTTGCATCAAACTTTGGTACCAATCTGATGCTAAAAATGTTGTAACAGTCATAAAAACATCCTCTCCTGATAATGATTCATTCTATCATACTTCTGCTCGCAAGCAAATTATTTGCTACGGGCTACTCAGACTTTGTCTATCTTCTAGTTTATCACACTTTAAAACAGGGAGGCTATATATTTTACCTATCAAGGAGATAAATAAAAACTATCTCAAACCTAAGTTCTCATAGGGTTTTCTATAGCCGATTTGTTTAACAGCACCATTCTCCACCAGAATTGGACGTTTCAATAACATACCATCACTCGCTAGAAGCTTGGCTGCTTCTTTTTTTGACAAACTTCCCACCTTATCTTTCAAGCCCAGTTCACGATATTTGATCCCGCTAGTATTGAAAAATTGTTTCACTTCAAAACCGGAAGTTTCTAACCAGTTCAAAATCACGTCTTCACTTGGGGTTTCTTCTACGATGTGGACATCTTGGTATTCTAGTCCAAGTTGATCCAATTCATTTTTTGCTTTCTTACAAGTTGAACATTTTGGGTATTCGATAAATTCTAACATCTTCTTTTCTTTCTATTTTTTATTTTCTTGAAATACTACACCTTCATGTTGCAAGAGCCAGGCTTTCTTTTCGACTCCCGATGCATAGCCTGTCAGACGATTGTCTGACCCCAGCACACGATGACAGGGTACGAGGATGGACCAAGGATTGCGCCCCACTGCTCCGCCAATCGCTTGGGCAGAACCCACTTGCAGGTCTTGAGCTATTTGTCCGTAAGTTACTGTTTGACCATAAGGAATGCTCTGTAAGTATGTCCATACTCGCTTTTCAAAATCTGTTCCAATAAGAGCCAAAGGCAAGGAAGACAAATCTTGAGCACATCCATCAAAGTAAGTATCTAAATAGGAAATAACTTGATCAAGGACAGGATGTTCTGTAACTACTTCCATGTCAGCATCTATCCCTCTCTCAAAATGAGTTTGGTCCTGCACCCAAATTCCATACAGATATTGCTCGTCAGCAACTAAGGATAAGGTTCCAATTGGCGACGGGTAGAGCATTTTTGCGTACTTTTTCTGCTTCATTTTTTTAATTTCTGATAGGCCAAACGTTCCCCATCAACTGGAACCTTACCAACCTGTTGGAAGCCCAGCTTTTCAAAGATATGCTGCATGGCCTTGTTTTCTGCATGTGTATCTGAACGAAAATCTAGATAATCAAAACCTTCAATCAAGCCTTCTAGGAAAGTCTGAGCAACACCTTGTCCTTGGACATCTGCTGCCACAGCGATACGGTGAAAGACCAGGTATTCTGATTCTCCTCCTTGCCAACTTCCTTCATAAATGGCTTCATAGGATTTCTCTGGGCTCTTGGTCACAGCAGCATAGGCTAGTAGTTCTCCTTCTTCCAAGGCCACATAGGCTTGGCCTGAGATGATATCATCAATAATGATATCTGCATTTGGATAGCCATTTTGCCACTGGTCACTACCAGACTCAGCTAAGCACTTTTTGGCATCCTCCATCACCTGCATAATCGCATCTACTTCGTTTGGAAAAGCTAAACGAATCTCCATCTTTTCCCCTCATTTCTAACTATTTTCTCTCATCATAGCATAATTTAAAGCTTTCTACAAGCAGTTGAAACTTGACTTTTGTTTTTTATTATTTTATAATCTAGTTATTAAAACTAGATAAAAAGGAGTTGGAAATGAATTCTAACTTTTCCTACCCAAAATGGGAAGACATTCCAAACATTGACCTCTATTTGGATCAGGTTTTGCTTTATGTCAATCAAGTCTGCGCCCCTGTCTCTCCAGATAAAGAAAAGGGACTAACAGCATCCATGGTCAATAACTATGTCAAACATGGTTACTTGACAAAGCCAGACAAGAAAAAATACCAACGCAAACAGATTGCTCGTTTGATTGCCATCACCACTCTCAAGTCTGTCTTTTCGATCCAAGAAATCGCTCAGACCCTCAATACTCTGCAAACTCAAGCGAGCTCAGACCAGCTCTACGATGCTTTTGTGGACTACATGAACCATGGGATTGATCCAGAAAATCCTATTATCCAAACCAGCTGTCAAACGGTTAAACTCTATCATCAAACTCTAGACTTAATCCTTATCAAAGAAGAGGAGGAAATCCAATGAATACCAGTCTAAAACTCAGTAAAAAACTCAGTTTTGGAGAGGAAATTGCTAATAGTGTGACCCATGCTGTGGGTGCCGTTATCATGCTCATCTTACTCCCCATTTCATCCACCTATAGTTATGAAGCACACGGATTTTTATCATCTTTTGGTGTTTCAATCTTTGTTATCAGTCTCTTTCTCATGTTCCTCTCGTCAACCATTTACCACTCTATGGCTTATGGTTCGACCCACAAATACGTCTTGCGAATCATCGACCATTCTATGATTTATGTGGCTATCGCAGGCTCTTATACGCCGGTCGTATTGACTTTGATGAATAACTGGTTTGGCTATCTGATTATAGCCATTCAGTGGGGAACGACCATCTTTGGCATCCTCTATAAAATCTTCGCTAAAAAGGTTAATGAGAAATTCAGCCTTGCCCTTTATCTGATTATGGGCTGGTTGGTTCTGGCTATCATTCCTGCCATTATCAGTCAAACAACGCCAATTTTCTGGAGTCTCATGGTAACTGGCGGATTCTCTTATACAGTTGGAGCTGGTTTTTACGCTAAGAAAAAACCTTATTTCCACATGATCTGGCATCTCTTTATCCTAGCGGCGTCTGCACTCCAGTACATCGCCATTGTTTATTACATGTAAAAAAGTTGAGAATCTTTTCTCAACTTTTTTCTTTACACATATTGATAAAGTACTGGTGCAAGCGAACATCATCTGTCAATTCTGGATGAAAAGAAGTTACCAGCATATTTTTTTCTTGCGCAGCAACGATTTGATCATCAACTGTTGCTAGAATTTCTACACCCTCTCCAACACTGCTGATAATCGGTCCACGGATAAAAGTCATGGGAATCTGACCGACTCCCTTACATTCTGCCTCTGTATAGAAGCTTCCTAGTTGGCGCCCATAAGCATTACGCTCAACTACTATGTCCATAGTCGCTAGATGACTTTCTTCCTGAGAAATGATTTCCTTAGCCAGCAAAATTAAGCCCGCACAAGTTCCAAAGACTGGTAGTCCAGAAAGAATAGCTTCTCGGATGGGAAGTAGCATGTTCTGGTCACGCAAGAGCTTGCCCATTGTTGTAGACTCACCGCCAGGTAATATCAAACCCACCAAGTCACTCTGATGTTGTTGAAAATCATCTAAATTTCTGATTTCGACACTGTCTACCTTTAGTTTATCTAACACTTTTGCATGTTCTGCAAAGGCGCCTTGCAAGGCTAATATTCCAATTTTCATCTATTTTCCTCGCTCTGCCATGAGAATTTGAATTTCATTCTCATTGATACCAACCATGGCTTCCCCTAGGTCTTCAGAGATTTGTGCTAGAATTTGAGGATTTTGATAGTTGGTTACCGCTTTGACAATGGCACTTGCTCGTTTAACAGGATCTCCTGATTTGAAAATACCTGAACCGACAAAGACACCCTCTGCACCCAATTGCATCATCAGCGCAGCATCTGCTGGTGTTGCCACACCTCCAGCCGCGAAGTTTACAACTGGCAATTTTCCATGTTCGTGGACGTATTGGACCAATTCAACAGGGACTTGCAAGTCCTTGGCAGCCACATAGAGCTCATCTTCACGTAGATTTTGAATACGGCGAATTTCTTGATTCATCATGCGCATATGACGAACGGCTTGAACGATGTCTCCTGTACCCGGTTCTCCTTTGGTACGAATCATGGAAGCTCCTTCAGCGATACGACGCAAGGCTTCACCCAAGTCCTTAGCTCCACAGACAAAAGGAACCTGAAATTCTTTCTTGTCCACATGGAAACGGTCATCAGCTGGAGACAGCACTTCACTCTCATCGATATAGTCAATCTCAATAGCCTCTAAAATCTGAGCTTCAACAAAATGCCCGATTCTAACCTTGGCCATCACTGGAATACTGACCGCTTTTTGGATTTCCTTAATCATCTTTGGATCGCTCATACGGGAAACTCCACCAGCTGCACGAATATCAGCTGGAATCCGCTCCAAGGCCATAACAGCTGCCGCACCAGCAGCCTCTGCGATACGAGCCTGTTCAGGGTTCTGCACATCCATGATAACACCGCCTTTGAGCATCTGTGCCAAATTTTTATTTAGTTCATAACGATTTTCAGTCATTTCTTAATCCTCATCATTTGTATTGGTAGCTACCATTTCATTTTAAGGCAGATTAGAATGAAGTACAAGATAAAAAAAGGATAATTGTATGGGTACAGATTGATACTCAATGAAAATCAAAGAGCAAACTAGGAAGCTAGCCGCAGGCTGTACTTGAGTACGGTAAGGCGAAGCTGACGTGGTTTGAATTTGATTTTCGAAGAGTATAACTAAAAAACTATCTGACCTTAACCTAAGGCCAGATAGTCCATCAAATTTTATTTTTCAGCTGTAAGTGCAGCCATTGTGATGTAGTTGTATGGTTTGTTGAAGTGTGGCAAGAAGAATAGGTCTGTCAAAGCCAATTTATCAATGGTTACATGCTCTTGGATAGCAAGTGAGAACATGTGGATTCCCATACTGATAGCAGCATCATGTGACACCATTTGTGCACCTAGAATTTCGCGGCTGTCTTTGTCAAAGACAATCTTGATGGCAACTTCGTGGTTGTCATGTTTGATAAATTCTGGTTTTTGAAGATCGTTAAAGCCAGTTTCAGTTGCATTATAGCCTGCAGCTTTGGCTTTTTCAAGAGTCAAACCAGTCGAAACCATGTGAAGACCGTAGATAGAGATACCGTTTGATCCTTGAACTCCGATTCCTTCCAATTCATGACCACAAGCGTTATAAGCACCAACAATACCAGTACGTACAGCGTTAGATGCAAGCGCGATGTAGCTAGTGTCTTTACGAGCGTTGTCATAAACAGTCGCACAGTCACCTACTGCATAAACACCTGGGATTGAAGTTTCTTGTTTCTTGTCTACAAGGAAGGCACCGTTGCGGAAGAGTTCAATCTTACCATCAGCAAGAGCTGTGTTAGGACGGAAACCAACTGCAAGAACAACCATATCCACATCAAATGTTTCTTTGTCTGTCACCAAGCGTTCTACTTTACCGTCACCCTGGATAGCTTTAACTGTTTGACCAAGAGCCAAGCGGATGTTGTGGTCTTCCAAGTTTTTCGCCATCATTTGAGTGAAGTCTTTGTCATAGTAGCCGTTCAAAACAGTGTCTACGATGTCAACAAGCACCACTTCTTTTCCAAGACGCTCAAAGGCTTCGGCAAGTTCTACACCGATATAACCACCACCAACAACGGCAATGCGCTCAAGGTGTTTGCTCTTGTCCTCAAGTTTTTCAATAACTTCTTCAGCGTTTTGGTACAACTTAACAAATTGAACATTTTCAAGGGTCGCTTTGAATTCGCGGTTACCCTTAACGATTTCAACACCTTCGATTGGAGGCAAGATTGGAGTTGAACCAGTCGCAAAGATCAATTTATCATAAGACTCTTTGTGTTCTTGACCTTCAACTTCTGCTGTCACAACTTTGTTATCGTAGTCAATTGAAAGAACTGGTGCGTTCATGTAAACTTTAGCACCTTTTGCTTCCAATTTTTCTTTATCAGAGTAGAAGAGACCTTCTGGGCCATCAATTTGTTCCCCAATCCAAAGCGCCATTCCACAACCAAGGAATGAAATATTTGAGTTTTGGTCAAATACTACGATTTCGTTCTCATGTCCGAAGTTGTCCAACATCGTATTAATACAAGCTGTTCCAGCGTGGTTAGCACCAACTACAACGATTTTACTCATAGAAAAATTCCTACCTTTAATTTTTGATTTACCTTTCTAGTATATCATTTACTGTTAGCGTTTACAAGGCATTTGCTCAGAATTCTCTTTTTTTCAGAAAAAAATACACTTAATATTAACAGACCTTATTTTTCTATCGTTTTCATATTAATTTTGAGCATATTTCTTGACTTTTGTTAAAATTTATTTGTGAAAACGCTGACTTTATGGTATGCTAGATACATGGAAAGAAAATGTAAGGGGTTAAATTTTCTATTAATCTGACTTATCTTGAATGATTTCCTACAAGAAGAAAGGAGTTGGTAGCTTGCCTCTTCGTTCTCGTTCTGAACGGCTGATGGGAACAACTATCACGATTTCATTAGTAGATGAGCAGGCAGAAACCCTGCTTCAGGGCGCTTTTGACTTGCTCAAGGAGCTCGAATACCGCTTCAACGCCAACAGTCAAGAATCCGAACTGATGGAAATCAACTACCAGGCTGGAATCACGCCTGTTAAGGTTCATCCTGACCTATTTGAACTGATTGCTCTTGGACTCGAGCATAGTCTAGCTCCCTCTAGCCATCTAAATATCAGTATCGGTCCCTTGATTCAAACTTGGCGAATCGGTTTTGCAGATGCACGGCTTCCAAAGCCAAATGAAATAGAAGCTGTCTTGCCTCTAGTTGACCCGCATTTTATCAAGTTAGATCCGACTAACTCTACTGTTTTTTTAGAGAAGAAAGGAATGAAGCTTGATTTAGGTTGTTTAGCCAAGGGCTATAGTGCAGATAAGGTTGCTCAGTATTTGAAAGAGCACGGTGTCACTTCTGCCTTGATCAATCTCGGAGGAAATATCCTCACCATCGGGAATAACCAAGCCAAAGAAGGGAATGCCTGGCAGATTGGTATTCAAGATCCGCGAAATCCTCGTGGCAATCATCTCCTAACCATTCCTGCTTCTAACAAATCCGTTGTCACTTCAGGTATCTATGAACGCCACCTGACAATAGATGGAAAAGACTATCACCATATCTTTGATAGTAAGACAGGATTTCCTGTCGAAACCGATCTTGCTAGCCTAACGATTGTCTCTGATAAATCCGTTGATGGTGAGATTTGGACAACACGCCTTTTCGGAGAACGAAGCGCTTCTATCCTCTGGCAGGTCGAAAGTTTAGATGGTATTGAAGCCATCCTCATCGACAAAGAGGGACACCTTGCTTGTTCTTCAGGCCTTCAAAATTGTATTATGTAAAAAGAGAAAGGAAATCTCATGCTAAAACTTATTGCCATTGTTGGAACGAACTCTAAACGTTCTACAAACCGCCAATTGCTCCAATACATGCAAAAACACTTTGCGGATAAAGCTGAAATTGAACTCGTTGAAATCAAGGATATCCCTGTTTTCAACAAACCTGCAGATAAACTTCTTCCCGCTGAAATTCTTGAAATTGCAGCTAAAATTGAAGAGGCTGATGGTGTCATTATCGGTACTCCTGAGTACGACCACTCTATCCCTGCAGTTTTGATGAGTGCTCTTGCTTGGCTATCTTACGGTATCTACCCACTTTTGAACAAACCAATCATGATCACTGGTGCTTCCTATGGTACACTTGGTTCATCTCGTGCCCAATTGCAACTTCGTCAAATCTTGAACGCTCCTGAAATTAAGGCAAATGTTCTTCCAGATGAATTCTTGCTTTCACACTCTCTTCAAGCATTTAACCCAAGTGGGGACTTGGTTGACCTTGACGTCATCAAGAAATTGGATGCCATCTTTGATGACTTCCGTATCTTTGTGAAGATTACTGAAAAATTGCGCAATGCACAAGAATTGCTTCGCAAAGACGCTGAAGAATTTGACTGGGAAAATTTGTAAGATAGGAGACCGAAAGAATGAAATTTGTTGGACTTGTTGGATCAAACTACGATCAATCATATAACCGCAAACTCTTGGAATTTATCCGTCGCAATTTCAAATTCAAATTTGAATTAGAAGTTCTTGAAATCGACGAAGTTCCAATGTTTAACCAAGACGAAAAATGGGACGAAAGCTTCCAATTGCGTTTCTTGTATAACAAGATTACACGTGCTGATGGTGTCATTATCGCCACTCCTGAGCACAACCACACTATCTCAGCTTCTCTCAAATCTGTACTTGAATGGCTTTCATACGAAGTTCATCCATTTGAAAACAAACCTGTTATGATTGTGGGTGCATCATACTATGACCAAGGAACATCACGTGCCCAAGTTCACCTTCGTAAGATCCTTGACGCTCCCGGTGTCAACGCCTACACACTTCCAGGGAATGAATTCCTTCTTGGTAAAGCTAAGGAAGCTTTTGATAACAACGGAAATATCACCAACGAAGGCACTGTTAAATTCCTTGAAACTTGCTTAGATAACTTTGTAAAATACGTAGGAGTCGTTTCGAAATTGAAAAAACCAAAACCAATCGAACCAGAAGACTTGGATTGTGGAAAACCAATTGCAACAACCATTACAGAAGTTGATCCTGACGATCCAGAATGGGTAGAAAAAGTTGCAGCAATCACTGAAGCTGTTTCTGGTGATACCTATGTCAAATTGGACCACGGTATCTTGACAGTTAACCAAATTGATATGTTCTTGAAAGCTATGCCATTTGAATTGACATACGCTGACGACAACAACCAATTCCTCTACTACAACAACGCTCACCAAGATCCAGACACCATGTTTGCTAAACGTGTACCACCTCAATCAGGTAGCCGTATGTCGACTGTTCACAATTCTCTTCCACCAGCACGTATGAAGAATGTAGAGTGGGTTATCGGAACACTTCGCAACGGAAACCAAGAATACGTCCGTACTATCGTTCCAGGTTCTCCTGCAGGTGTCATCAACACCCACAACTACCAAGCAATGTACTATCCTGATGGATCATACGCTGGTATCAATGAAATCGTCTTTAACTTCCAACCATGGCTTGACTGGTACCTAAAAGAAACTGGTCAACGTTTGGTAGGCGGTAGCGGTCCATTCGCTCCTGCTGCTGGAGGTCATGGAGACGCCGATGCTACTTCTGGCGCTTCTGATTCAGGGGATGCTGGAGGCCACGGTGGTGGGGCTGACGCTACTTCTGGTGCAAGCAACTAAGAAACCAAAAAGGAGCCAAATGGCTCTTTTTTATTACAACAGAAAAGGGGAATGTAAATCATCTACAACCCCCTTTCATTTTATGAGTTAGGATCATCTATACTACGGCCGTGTAAACCTTTTTCACGTTGTACCTGACGTAGTTTTTCTGGTGTGACGTCATTTCCTTCCTCGTCCACAATTTTAATTCCTTCAATATGGTGACGAACAGAACGACGATAGCCTTCGATGTACTCCTCACGAAGTTTAGCTTGTTCCACTTTTTCAGCAGAAGTTAAGCCTTCTGTTTTTTTCTTTTTGGCAAGCTCGTTGATACGAGCGATTTTTTTCGGATCCATTTCTTCTCCTTTGTGATAAGGTTTAATCCGTTTAACAGATTTTATTTTTTATTTGGTATTAATTTGATTGAAACGTGCAAGTTTAGCGGCTTTCTTGGTTAATTGCGACAAGATAGCCAAGCGATTTTGTCGGACAGTCTGATCTTCGGCCATTACCATGGTATTTTCAAAGAAAGCATCAATAATTGGGCTAAGTGCAAAGAGTTGTTCTAATTGCTGACTTGCAGTACCTGATAAAACAAGTGATTCTACTGCTTCCGACAAGGCTTTCTCTTCTTCATTCTCAAAGAGAGCAGGATCAACAGTATCAGTCCCTTCGGCTTTTTCAGCCAAGTTAAAGACACGTGAGAGGGATTCAACAAACGGTTTGAAGTTTTCTTCCTTGCTTGCTTCTACGAGAGCATTTGCTGCTTCTAGCATATCTGCCACAACAAAGTTCGAACTTGCAAGGACAGCTTCCTTAATGTCTTTTGGAGTAGAACCCATCATCTTATCAACACGAGCCTTGATAAAGTCCATGACTTCTGCTTTATTTGCATAAGTCAAGCTGTCAAATTTCAAAGCATGAAGGCTATCGATCAGCTCATCCATAGCAATGTGCCAACCAAAGGCATCCAAGATACGAACCACACCTTGCGTCGCACGACGAAGGGCATAAGGGTCATTAGAACCTGATGGAATCAAGCCTACTGAGAAGAAACTCAAAATCGTATCCAATTTGTCTGCAATGGCTAGAATGGCTCCAACCTTGCTCTCTGGAAGTTCGCCTTCGGCTGATGTAGGCATGTAGTGTTCACGAATAGCAGCTGCAACTGCTGGAGTTTCCCCAGCAAGAAGGGCATATTTCTCACCCATAATACCTTGGAGTTCATCAAACTCACCAACCATACCCGTCAACAAGTCAAACTTGTAAATGGCTGCTGCACGAGCAAGGTCAACCGTTTCATCCACTGACAAGCCAGCCTTTTCTGCCAAGAGAATGGCAATCTGACCTGTACGAATCATGTGTTCACGAAGGGAACCAATCTTTTCGTGGAAGGTCACATGGTTCAATTTTTCAACAAGGTCAGAAATGACCAATTTTTGGTCTTCACGCCAGAAGAATTCTCCGTCTTCCAAGCGGGCAACTAAAACTTTTTCATTTCCCTTGATGACATTTTCCAAATGCTCTGCGTTTCCATTACGAACAGAAATGAAGTTTGGCAAGAGCTTGCCATCCTGATCACGAACAACAAAGTAACGTTGGTGTTCCTTCATCGAAGTCACCAAAACTTCTTCTGGAACTTCAAGGTATTTGGCATCAAAACTTCCCATGAAGGCAGTTGGGTATTCAACCAAGTTCAAGACTTCGTTCAGCAAGTCAGCATCAATTTCGATGCGTACACCATGTTCAGCTTCGATTGCCTTGATTTGGTCAATAATCATTTGCTCACGTTCACGTGGATCCGCGATTACAAACTGCTTACGAAGATCTTCTTCGTAGCTCAATGCTGATTGAATCTTAGTTTCTTGTCCCAGGAAACGATGGCCACGGCTTACACGACCGCCCTTGATATCAAGGAAATCCAAGTCAAATTCTTCTTCATCTAAAAGAACAGTTAAAGTGTGAACAGGGCGGATATATTCAAAAGTGTTGTTAGCCCAGTGCATGCTGACAGGGAATGTCAATGACTTCAAGACATCTACTACACCTGGAACAATGGCTTCAACTGGTTGCCCCACTTCTTCCTTGGTAACATAGACATATTCTTCACCCTTGATTTCACGGAATTCAATATCTTCAACCGTTAAGCCTTTCCCACGGACAAATCCTTGAGCCGCTTTGGTGAAGTTTCCATCACTATCCAAGGCAATTTTCTTTGCTGGACCCTTGAAATCTTCTGTCAAATCAGACTGTTTGTCTGCAAGACCAGTCACACGAACAGCCAAACGACGTGGTGTTGAGAAGGTTTGAACGGCTTCAAAGGAAAGACGATTTTCCTTGAGGAAGGTCGCCATTTTTTCACCTAGTTGTTTTTCACTTGGAGTTACTACATAGGCTGGTAACTCTTCAAGACCGAGTTCTACTAATAAGTTTTTTGTCATGTTTTTTCCTTTACATCTTCTTCAATCTTTTCTTTTGATATGCACCTTAGGTACTGGGGACGTCGCTAACTAACTTTTGTGTGTCTGTAAGGAAATCTTATACCAAATAAACTAAGATTTCCAACAGTCTCATCAAAGTGGATTTAGCTGACTGATTTTTGAATCCAAGGTTTCAAAAATCCCCACACAACAGTACGGCGGTGCATATCCCTCTAGCAAGTCTTCGACTTGCCTTTAACGATTTTAGAGCACAGTATTACTTACTATTCTGCGTCTTCTGCTAAGAGTTTAGCTCGTGTTGCTTCATCTAAAAGTGGGTAGCCTAGGCGTTTGCGTTCTGCGACAAAGGTTTTGGCTACGACACGAGCCAAGTTACGGATACGAGCGATATAGCCTGCACGTTCAGTTACGGATACGGCACCACGCGCGTCAAGCAGGTTAAAGGTGTGTGAACATTTGAGAACATAGTCATAGGCAGGGTGAACCAAGCCCTCTTCCAAGGCACGACCAGCTTCCTTTTCAAACTTATCAAAGTTTTCAAGCAACATTTCTTGATCCGAAATTTCAAATGAATATTTTGAGTGCTCGTACTCAGGCTGGATAAAGATTTCTCCATATTTTACACCATCAGCCCACTCGATATCATAGACAGAATCAACCTCTTGAATATAAGAAGCCAAGCGTTCCAAACCATAGGTAACTTCAGCAGTCACAGGGCCAGTTGCCAATCCACCAACTTGTTGGAAATAAGTGAACTGAGTGATTTCCATCCCATCAAGCCAAACTTCCCAACCAAGACCAGCTGATCCAGTTGATGGGTTTTCCCAGTTATCTTCAACGAAACGAATATCGTGTTCCAAAGGATTGATACCCAATTTTTCCAAAGACTCAAGGTAAAGTTCCTGGATATTTGATGGAGAAGGCTTCATAACCACTTGGAATTGGTGGTGTTGGTAGAGACGGTTAGGGTTTTCCCCGTAACGACCGTCAGCAGGACGACGTGATGGCTCTACATAAGCCGCATTCCATGGCTCAGGCCCAATAGCACGAAGGAAAGTGTAAGGACTCATTGTCCCCGCACCTTTTTCATTATCATAAGCCTGCATAAGCATACAACCTTGGTCATTCCAAAATTGTTGCAAAGTAAGGATGATTTCCTGGAAAGTCAATTTTTTAGACATTATTTACTCCTTTTTTTATAAATTACTTGCGACACGAGTCTGCCTCGTCAATTATACGAGGCAAGACGAGTTAGTACTGCGTCTAGCTCAGGCACTCTAGTGCTGAGCGTGGGGCAGCCCGACTGTAAGGAGGTCTCTGCCACTGACGCAGTGAAATGTTAATTTCTTAGACATTGTTATTCCTCTTATTAATTATAAATTTTGTATGCATTTCAAAAGAAAAAAGGAATTCTATTCTGAAAAGCTAATAAAGTACGTATCAACTCCACATAAAAACTGTTTTATTAACCTTGGTCAATAAAATGGTTTTTAACAGAGATATTCATTTCTTGTTTATACTATCTATACTTTGTTAAAAAATTTGAAGTGCTTTATAGAAACCTCTATGCACAATAATATTTTCTCTAAAATTAAATCTTGAAGATTCATTCTCATACTTAAAAATTTGTTTACTCTTTATTGAAGGTTTATTACCAATAACACTGAAGTCAAATAAAATTTTTAAAACATTCTCTGCTCCTCTATCTATTAATTTCTCATGTTTAACTTTTTCTTGATAAATCTCGACAAAGTCCTTTGGGTTAAAAGTTTGTTTTCTTATAGTAGAAAGAATAGAGAATATTTCATTATATTCTGGTAAAACAGAATAAATTTCATCGCTAATTTCCTGCCTCATATATTCCGAAAATGAAGCATCTGCCTCCTTAATATGCCTAGGTCCTATTACACTACAATTATTCCTTAGGGCGATTTTAGAAGCTTCTTTCAAATATTTTATAACATCTCTGGGCCTATTATGAGTACTCCTTAGAATATAGTCAATAGAACTCATCTTAGAATTTTGTTGGTTTCCCATTTTGACTTCTTTATTCATCACTATTTTTTCCCATGCTTCATGGAATGTTTTACTTTGATTTTCTGTCAATACATTAATACGAGATTGAATTAATCTATGCAATTTTTCAGAAGTCCACTCTAGATTGATTAAATAATCACTCCACTTATTTTTATCAGAATAATTTATTCTTTGAAAAATATCTGATCTCAGAAAAACAACAGGATAGACTGGTAGTTGTTCATCTTGGAAAATATTTCTAGTCTCGTTCACTGCCTTAAACAGTCCTGTAATAAGATCAAAATAATTTTGAGCTTCATCAGTGCTTGCAAAATCTTTATAATCTTCATCTAACTCATCAAAAACAACATAATATTTTGATTCCTCTGGAAGATTATTAATGACTAAATCTTCCAGAATTTCTACTACATCTATCCATTCTAATTCATCTTTACTTTTCTCTAAACCAATATTGAATCCTGTACTACAAACTTGCAATCCAAATTCTTTCACTGTTATCCTTGAAATTAAATTCTTTAATCTATTTCTATTATTCTTTTGGGGGAATAATTTCTCCAGATTGTTTCTAAATTTTGAATCAACTTTAGAATCACCAATCATTTGTTTACATATAGAAGCATATATTAAGTATTTCCAAAATGTTGTATATTGACTGGGTTTAGAAAATCTATTATCAGTATAACTATAAATGAAATTAAACGGAAAGTTTTTAAATGATAGTTTCTCAGCATGTGACCCAGCTCCTACATTCTTATGAATAAAAGTTGCGATTGCTGTTTTTCCTTCACCCTTCCTTCCGATAATCATACTTTTTTCACCATTCAAAACTTGTGTCGTTTCTTCAGTATGATAAAAATATTTTACATCTTCATCTTTTGCTTCAATTTTCCACTCAGAATCAAGCTTTCTCAAAAAACCAACTTGTTTATTCACTATTTCCTCCAAAAAAACCGTGTCTCTACGCCCTAAGTCAAGTGACCTAGGGGCGTCAGAAACGCGGTTCCACCCTAATTTATTACTTCATTGTTTTTAAAAATACGACAGAAAGCGCCAGTTTCTTACCTTGTCCTACTTGGCTCCCACTATCCCAAGCTCGCTTGAAGAACGCCATAAGACTTTCTTTCTTGTTGATTATTATATCAGAAAGAGAGAAAATTTACAATTCTTTTTCTTACTTTCTAAAAATCCATCTCATCCACACGAGGTGCGCTCGAAATCACTGAAATCGTCTTTAGGACCTCTCGCTCTTCTTTGCTGAGTTCAATCCCAAAACAATCAAGATTACTCTGGATGCGAGAGGCTGTTACTGACTTGGGTAACGGTAAAAACTCTTCTGCCAAACTCCAAGCCAAGGCAATTTGAGCAACTGATTTCCCATGCTTAGCAGCAATTTCTTGGACTTCCTTCTTATCAAACAACTCTCCTTGCCCAAATGGTCCCCAAGCCTCTAAGAGAATTCCTTTCTCTTTACAGTAGTCAACCACTTCCTCTTGATAAACCCCTGGCGCTAAGCGCACCTGATTAACCGCTGGAATGACTCTTGCTGTCTCAAGCAAGGCATCCAAATGATGGGGAAGGAAATTACTAACACCGATGGCACGGATTTTGCCCTCTTTGTAAAGGTCCTCCATCGCTCTCCAGACTTCAGCATTACGAGTTTTCCATTCGTCATTTTCTCTTAGTGGTTTTGGATTTGGCCAATGGATAAGGTACAAATCTAGATAATCCAATCCCAGTTTTTCCATTGATTCTTCAAATGCTTGGCGAGCTTCATCATAGCTGTGATTGGTATTCCAGAGTTTGGTCGTTACAAAGATTTCTTGACGTGGAATACCGCTATCTCGAATAGCACGACCAACACTTTCCTCATTTTTATAGATAGCTGCAGTATCGATATGTCGATAACCAGCCTTTAAGGCTTCTAAAACGGCTTGGTAGGCCACCTCTCCATTTTCAGCCTTCCATGTTCCAAATCCTAGTACAGGAATTGAAACTCCATTATTTAGCGTATATGATTTCATATTTTTTCCTTTCTATGTGAAGAAAATCTAAAGAAACAAAGTCCTGATTATCAGCACACTTGCTCCTTTAGATTTTAAAATCATTGATCACGATCGTAATACATTTCGTGAGCTTTCAAGCGAGAATTAAGCATTTCCGGAATAGTCACAAATGTATAACCTTGCTCTTTCAGATATTCTATAATCTTTGGAAGAGCATTAACTGTAGCGCCGTGAATATCATGCATAAGAACAATCGATCCATTACGAACCTGATGCTGAATCTCTGTTAAAATAGCAGATTCATTCTTGCTCTTCCAGTCCAAACTATCTACATTCCACATGATAAAACTCAAATCCAGACTATTACGAATATCATCTGTAATCGCTCCGTAAGGAGGTCGCATAAGTTTAGAACTCGAACCTAAAACTTTGGTCAAGGCATCTTCCGTATCCGTGATTTGTTTTTTAGCATCTTCCAGAGACAATTTGGAAAGAACGGGATGATCCCAGCTATGGTTTCCCACAACATGTCCTTCTGATTTCATTCGTTTCAGAAGATCTTCATTGCCAGCAATGTTTTTACCAAGTACAAAGAAAGTCGCCTTTACATTATACTTAGCTAATGTATCCAAAGCTTGTGTAGTTGTAGATGGATTTGGGCCATCATCAAAGGTCAAAGCTACAACTTTTTTATTTTTCTGAGCAAAGTAAGCTTGGTAAAGTTCAGCATCCTTTTCTAATAGATAAGAGGACTCCAACACATCAAAGAAACTGGATATTGGTAAAGCAATTTCCTCCAGAGTCTCCCCTGGGTCAGCAGGATAAAGGATGATTTGACTATCTTTATAATCAAAGCTCCATGACGACAAATCTTGGTCTGTAAAGTTTTTTAGGACCTGATCCATTTTTGTCTGGTCAAGTTTCTTATCTTCTATAGTTGATTTGATTTGACTCAGCAAGAGTTCCTTAGCCTTGGTCGCATCTTTGAAAAGTTGACTAAGAGTAAAAATTTTTCCATCTTCTGTCAAGAAAATTTTTCCTAAAGACGTCTTTTCTTTTTCTTCAACCTTTGCTGCAGACAAATCGTAAACTTGCTTACTAATATTACGAGCCACAACTCCCTTTAAAACAGAATCCAATTGCTCGGTATAATAAAAGACCAAATCCTCTTTATCTTCTAGCTTTTCTTTGATATCCTGGTTGATCTTTTCTCTAACAGATGCAATGACTTCCTCTCCTTGAAGAGGGTAGTAGACAATCACTTCAGCTTGACCTTTTCGGAAATGGTCTCTCTGACTGCCTACGTTGAATTGTTGATCTTTTTCACTTTTTAGCGC
Source organism: Streptococcus oralis (assembly GCF_901543815.1). Classification (GTDB taxonomy): domain Bacteria; phylum Bacillota; class Bacilli; order Lactobacillales; family Streptococcaceae; genus Streptococcus; species Streptococcus oralis_CM. Next base: position 644,924 of record NZ_CABEIU010000002.1, on the reverse strand, counting down.
TTCAATTTTCTGTTCATAGGACTGTTTCTGCAAAATCTTGTAACCAATCACGCTACCTAGGCAGATCATAGCAAGACTTAAAATACCTACTAAAACCAGTAATACATTTCTCTTTTTATCGTGGGAAACACGCTTCTCTCTATTTTTCTTCATACCTCCATCATATCAAATCAGAACTATAATTTCAATGATAAATCGATATTCTTCTATTTTTGAAAGAAATAATAAAAAGCCTAGATGATCTAAGCTTTTCAGGTATTAGAAGCGAATCGCTTCACGTGTTTTTTCATAAGAAGAAACAAAGCGATTTGTGACTCCTGGTTCTGCAACTTCCAAGGCCTGAGAAATCTTCTCAAATGATGCCTTGTAGTCAAATTCTTTTTCAAAAATTTCAAGTGCTTCATTGAAAGCTTGCTGGATACGCTCATCAAATGAACGGTAACGGTTTGAATACTGCAAGAGTTGCTCCGTCAAGGTCGCGTATTGAACAATATTGTAGGTTTCTGTTTCAAGAGCCTCCATGTCATGGGTCGCAATTTCAAGAATTCGTTTAACTGATTCAATATTAACTTGTGCTTGTTCTAACTCTGCCATCAGATCTTCTGTGTTATGGCTTGCAGTAAAGAAAAGTTTCAAGAAACTTTGAGGAATACCCGGTAAGTTTCTCTTTTCCATGTAGCGTTTGATAGTATGCAAGCGATTCACATAGACATTGGCTTTCTGACGAGCATTGATGTCGTCTTTTTCGATTTGAGCTAGGCGTTCACTAACAGAAACTTGTTCGTCTTCAATGTCTTTTAGATTACTTTGAAGTGAATTAAGCTGCTCCTCTAAAACAGAGTAGGCTTGAGTAGGTTCTGTCTGATCTTCAGTTGCCTCTGTGATCGCTGTATCAAGCCCTGACAATTCAGCTTGAAGACGGCGGACATGGTTCCCATCACTTTCTGGGAGAAGATAAGTTTTATTCAAGCGCTCAAGGTCTTGAACCAAAACCTGATTATTTTCTTTCAAGTGATTGAGGTAGGTTGGAAGCGTTGAAAGGAGACTTTCAACGACTTTTTGGGCAGCTATTTCACGCGTGAAGATATCGTAGAGCGCATTAATCTCTTCTTGGATTTGTGTATTTTCATACTCTGCATTATCCAATTCCAACTGGCGGATGTTTTCTTGATTATTTTTCAAGGATTCATGTAAAAGTTGGAAGCGTGACTCGATGTCCGTTTCAGTGAAGTGATAATTAGCATCCAAGAGTTTACGGTAGCCTTCCTCCAAATCTTCCAATTGTTCTGGAAGTTCTGTTGACAAAGTCTTCACGAGAGATGGAACACGATCAACGATATGTGTCAAAGCGAGAATATGATTTTCAGTTGAATCAAGAATCGCTGCAGCTTCAACTGGGTCACCTGAAGAGTTCAAGGTTACAAATTGAGAAAACTCTGACTGAATATTTTCCAATTGTTTCTCAATTTCAGGAAGGGCTTTACCATACTGTTCCGAATTTTCTGCTACGGTATGTTGCAGATTTTCAAATAAGTCCAAAGCATGCAGAACACGTCCGCTATTCTTAGACTCTTGTTTTTCAAGCTCTGAAAGCGCATTGCGAATCGCCGCAATGTCTTCTTCAATTAAATCAATTTGACTTTCGATTTGATCGATTTGGTGAGTCGCTTTGAAAAAGCGAAAAGAATTATTATAGCCTTCAGCCTCAAACAGGTTATTTTCAATATCAGCAAATGAGTTAAGGGATAAATCAACCCATTTTTGATTCCATTCACGGAAGGTTACCTGACTTTGACCAATCAAGTGCATGTTTTTAACCGCTTCAACCTCATCATTTACAGGAAGGTTGTAGAGTTCTTCTTTTCTTTCTTCGAGGGCCGTCAATCTACTTACATTACGCTTACGTAGGAAGATTGCCGCTACATAAGCCAGAATCAAAATGACTGCAATCGCAACCATTAGATAAATTAGTTGTCCATTAGACATATCAAACTCCTTTTATACTAGAAACAATCGTATTGATTATATCATATTTTTTAGGTCATGGGAACTATTTCCCACATTTTTTAGACGTCAAGGGTACTGTAAACGGCATTTTCTTCGATAAATTCACGGCGAGGTTCAACTCGGTCACCCATCAACATATCAAAGATTTTATCTGCTTCGGCAGCATCATCTACCGAAACACGCGCCATCAAGCGATGTTCTGGATCCATGGTTGTTTCCCACAATTGGTGGTCATCCATTTCTCCCAGACCTTTATAACGTTGGATGGTTGGTTTTGAACGCCCTTCACTGTGACGTGCTAAGGCTTCTTGGAGTTTAATTTCTTGATCTGCACCAGGTTGAATGTATTCTTTGATCTCACTTCCAACTTTAACCCCATAGATTGGCGGTTGGGCAATGTAGACATAACCAGCCTCTAAGATTGGTTTCATGTAGCGGTAAATCAAGGTTAGCAGGAGTGTTCGAATGTGGGCACCATCAACATCGGCATCAGTCATCAAAACGAGTTTTTGGTAACGAGCCTTAGTGACATCAAATTCTGCACCAAATCCTGTCCCCATGGCTGTGAAGAGACTCCGAATTTCTTCGTTTGCAAGGATTTTATCCATGCTAGCTTTTTCAACGTTCAAGATCTTACCACGAATTGGAAGGATAGCTTGGAATTCACGGTTACGACCAGATTTAGCTGACCCACCAGCTGAGTCTCCCTCAACGATAAAGAGTTCTGTTTCCGCAGGGTTGTTCGAAGAACAATCCGCTAGTTTTCCTGGCAGATTGGAAATTTCCAAACCAGATTTCTTGCGAGTGACTTCGCGCGCACGCTTGGCAGCTACACGAGCCTTGGCAGCCAAAATCCCTTTTTCCACGATGCGCTTAGCGATCTGCGGATTCTCCATGAGGAAATCAGAAAAGGCATCGCTGAAGAGGCGATTGGTGATCTTAACCACTTCGCTATTTCCCAGTTTGGTCTTGGTTTGTCCTTCAAACTGCGGATTTGGATGTTTAACTGAGATAACTGCAGTCAAGCCTTCACGGACATCTTCCCCTGTCAGGTTGTCTTCATTGTCTTTTAGCAGTTTATTCTTGCGAGCATAATCGTTGATAACACGCGTCAATGCTGTACGGAAACCTTGCTCATGCGTACCACCTTCATGGGTATGAATGTTATTGGCGAAACTCATGACGTTTTCGTGGTAACCAGTTGTGTACTGCATGGCTACTTCAACTGTGATATCATCCATCTCACCGTCTGTGTAGATTGGTGTATCAAAGATAACATCCTTGTTCTCGTTGATATATTCAACGTAGCTAGCAATCCCACCCTCATAGTGGTAATGTTTAGTCTGTTCAAGACCTTCACGCTTATCTGTGATGGAGATTCGAAGACCTCGGTTCAAAAAGGCTAGTTCTTGAATACGTTTGTTTAATTTGTCAAAATCAAAGGTCGTTGTTTCTGTAAAAATCTCTGGGTCCGGTGTGAAATGAACTGTTGTTCCAGTTTTATCTGTATCTCCAACCACCTCAAGATCTGCAACAACATGACCACGACGGTATTCTTGGTAATGAATTTTGCCGTTTTTGTGAACATGAACATCTAGTTGCGTTGAAAGAGCGTTTACTACTGATGAACCTACCCCGTGGAGACCACCTGATACCTTATATCCGCCACCACCGAATTTTCCTCCAGCGTGAAGGACTGTAAAGACGGTCTCAACAGCGGGACGTCCTGTCTTTTCCTGAATGTCAACAGGAATTCCACGACCATCATCCACAACAGTGATGGAATTATCTGGCTCAATAAAGACTTGGATATGACTGGCAAATCCAGCCAGGGCTTCGTCAATTGAGTTATCAACAATTTCCCATACTAGATGGTGAAGACCTTCTTTTGAAGTCGATCCAATATACATACCTGGACGCATACGAACGGCTTCCAGCCCCTCCAAAACTTGAATTTGACTGGCATCGTAATCCTGTGCCTGTTGATTTTTGATTTCTTCTGTCATTTTTTTCCTTTTTCTTACATGTCTATTGCTTGTCTCAATGTCGCAACGTTTTTAAAAAGATAGGCATCTAAGCCAGCAGCTTTACCTGCTTCTACATCAATATTTCTGTCACCAATGACCAAACCAGATGTAATATGATATTTATCACGTAAATAAATCATGGACTCAGGATCTGGTTTTCGTTTGAAGCCTGAACTGGCAGTCACTACTTCTGTGAAGTAGTTCGCTATCTGGGTCTTGGCAAGAAGTTCTAGCACTTGGTCATTTCGATGAGAAACCAAAAAATGACGACCACCCTTGTCAGAGATGTCTTTGAGTAACTCAGGAATTCCCTCAAACAAGACTAGGTGCTCTAGCTCACGCGCTTCATTTTCTTTGTAGTTTTCTAAAAAATCCTCGATGTTTGGGGCAAACTTCTCGATGGCAAAAGCTGTCGAAACCTTCAAGGCTTCGTAAACACGGTCGTGTTCTTGCTCTATTCCGTATTGGGCTAAGGTTTCTACAAAGGCTGCTGTAGAAGTCTCATAATTATCCAATAGGGTGCCGCCTAAATCCCATATGTAGTCGTGATATTTCATACCCTTCATTATACCATTTTTTTACGAAAAAAGCGATGATTTCCTAGATTTTTCCAAGCAAAAAACGAGAGTTTAACCCTCGTTTTACTGTTGATTTTCAAAGACATCTCGATAGAGCATGCCGACTCGTAAACTTTCAGCATCTCCTCCCAACTGCTCTACCAACTCATAGGCAAAGGCAAGTGCGGTTGACGGTCCTCGGCTAGTTGTTAGATTGCCATCCACAACTACTGTTTCCTTTCGGTAAATTCCGTCACTGATGTTTTCCTGAACACCGTCATAACAGGTAAAGTGCTTGTCTTTCAGGACACCTGCTTGATGGAGGGCGATTGGAGCTGCACAGATAGCTGCAACTTTCTTTCCTGCTTGGTCAAAGGCTTTAATCTGTGAAATGAGGGCTTGATTATCCCGTAGGTGATCTGAGCCTGGCATACCACCAGGAAGAACTACCAAGTCATAGTCGGATAAATCGCCATCAAAGATACGGTCGGCTTTTACCTGAATGCCATGTGATCCTGTCACCTGCTCTTCAAATCCTACCATATCGCATGAAATGTTTGCTCGACGCAAGACATCAACTACTGTCAAGGCTTCAATTTCTTCAAAACCCTGGGCTAAGATAACTGCTACTTTTGCCATAGTGGCCTCCTTATTTGATTTGTTTTAGGACGACTTTCTTTCGTTTGAATGGAACTTTTCCACTTTTCTCCTCCGCTAGGTTGGTCTGGTAACTCATAGACAAGAGGAGACCGACACCGATGAGGTTACTAATAATTGCGGAGCCCCCTTGAGAAATGAAAGGCAGAGGAATCCCTGTCAAAGGAAGTAAGCCTGTCACGGCACCGATATTTTCAAAGATATGGAAGAGCAACATCATGATAAATCCAGTCGAAATGTAGGTGTAGAACTGGTTGTTTGACTTAAGTGTAATCTTCAACATCCGATAAATAAGAAGCAAGTACAGAGCAACCACAAAGACTGAACCAATGAAGCCAAAGTCTTCAGCAATTACGGTGAAAATCATATCACTTTCACGTACTGGAATGAGGAGATTGGACACATTGAAACCTTGTCCAAACAAGCCACCACTTCCAATCGCAATTTGCCCCTGCGCCTGTTGGTAAGTCGTTGTTTGCGCAAAGTCAAAGGGATTGAGCCAAGCCAAGATGCGGTTGATCTGGTAAGTTGGCATCCCAATCTGATGCAAGAAGGCACGTCCATCTTTACTGATAAAAATCGCTAGAAAGCCTGCTACTGCAGTTACTCCTGTAACAAAAACTGGAATGATAATCTTCCACGAAACCCCTGAAAGGAGAACCATACCTGCAAAAATAGCTACAAAGACCAAGGCAGTCCCTAAGTCACTTTGTAGGGCTAAGAGGATCAAGACTGGTATGGTAAAGGCAATCATCCAACCAATCAATAGGAAATCCAAGGGAATAGTCCGTCGCCATTCCTTGTGTTTTTGAGTGAATCTTACAATGGCACGAGCCAACATCAAGATATAGGAAATCTTCATGAACTCCGATGGCTGGAAAAGTGTCGTTCCACCGATTGATACCCAGTTCTTGGCACCTGTTGACGCTACAAGATTTGGGTTGTAGAAAACAAGAGGTAGGACCATCAAAGCTAGCCCTAGACCATAAAGATAGGGAGTCACTTTCCATAAAAACTCGGTATTAAAGAACATGACCACAAATCCAATGACAAGGCCCAAGGAAATCCAAGCGATTTGCTGGCCTAGTATTGGTAACACATTATTTGGATAGTCATGACTAACTGCTATATAAATGGCCACTACTCCAATCACCAGTAAACAAAACACTGGTAGAAGGAGGCTATAATCGACTCGAGAGTCGAAGGAACGTTTCATATTTTTTACCTTTTCTCTTTCTTGGATTTTTCTTTCATTCTATTGCGACGGGATTGGAGAAAATCAGCTACAGCAGGCTCTAGCTGATCTCTAGCAAGGACCCGAACAGTTCTTTCTTTTGACAAGGTTTGGGCAATTTGTTTGCCATAACGCTTGCTGACAACACGACTGTCTAAGATTACAGCAACCGAACCTTGGTCAGGCCGTCTAACAGTACGACCTAATGCTTGTTTTAGCCGAATGATAGCCATCGGCAACTGATAATCATAAAAAGGATTTTTCCCTTCTTGGCGCAGTTCTTGGTTTAATTTTTTGGTTAAGGGTTCTTGGGGATTTTGGAAAGGCAATCTCGGAATCACTTGGATTACGCAAGGATGGATTGAAAAATCAACTCCTTCCCAGAAACTACCTGTTCCGAGCAAGATCTGGCGTTCGCCTTTTTCAAAACGTTTTTTCAGTTGACTTGGTTCCCCATTTTTATACTGAGCCAGATGCGGTTGGTCGAGCAAATCCGAAACTGCCAGCAACATCTCTTTTGAAGTAAACAAAGCCAATAAGGGTTCTTGAAAGGCTTGTAACCTTCGGATAACAGAAGCCACTTCATTAGCATAGTCAAAAGGCGAAACTTCAGTAACGAGAGGAAAGTCATTGACTAGAAAGACTTCTTGTTGGGCCTGCTTTGCTACATCAAGCCTAACAAGCGGAACACCTGGAAATCCCAATAGATCTGCTAAGGAAACCCGATTGCTGATTTCAAGAGTGGCCGATACTCCTAGGAGCCTACAATCTTCTGGCAATAAATCTGCTAGTATAAAGCGGCCTTTTTTGCTTGAACAAATCAGGACATCCTTGCTCGATTTTTCTGCTGTAGCAAGCCAAAATTCACGGTCCGACGTGAAAAAGTTTGCAAGATCTCTATACTCTGGGAGAGCTAGCTCCGAAAAATGCTGGCGCAACTGTTCAAGAGAATCCAACCACTTTCCATTCTTAAGGCCCGACTGATAGTGCTCCATCAAGTAACGACATTCAAAACCAATACTCTCAAGCAAGCGTTTCTGAACCAAATCTTCCTCTATCTCTAAGGACTTATCAATTTGAGTTACAAGATCCTCAAGTCGATAAGCCTGCTGGGCTAGATTTTCAAGAGCTAGCAGCATTTTTTGAGCTTCATCCAAGATCACCAAACGGTTGTCGACAAACTCTGGATTGTCTTCCAAACGAGTGACCAGATAGGCATGATTTGTCAAGAGAACACGACTGGTCTTGGCCTTTTCCTGCCCTCGTTTCCAAAAATCCTCTGTAGCAAATAAACTTTTCTTTGAAAACTTGCCATCGTGGACTAGTTCAGGCAGAAAGTGCTGGTAGCGATAAAGCTGCCCGATTTCGTCCAAGTCACCAGTCTCTGTCTCTGTAAGCCAGATGAGCAGTTGCATTTTAAAGCGTGTAAAAAGGCGATTGGACTCCGATCGGTGGAGAACTCGGTGAAAGGCATCCAGTTTTAAATAATTTTGAGGACCCTTGAGACTATGAATCTCCAGATGAAAAACCTCTTTTAAACGCTGTCCTTCTTCTTGCATGATCTGATTTTGGAGAATTTTGGTCGGAACACTCACTAAAATCCCTGCATCACTCTTCAAATTCAAAGCTGGAAGGAGATAGCCGTAAGTCTTACCCAATCCCGTTTGAGCTTGGATAAAGGAAGTCTGGTGTTCTTCCAATAAGTGCTCAACCTTCTCCGCAAATTCCAACTGTTGCGGACGCTCCTCCAGCCCCAATAAAGAAATGTTTTTAGCAAAATCTTTCGATAACCTGCGTGGTACTAATGCTTGACTTTCCTTTCTCAGGAAAAGCCCATGGAGTTCTATCAATTCTGGAGAAGCAAGGAGAGATTGCTGCTGGTAAACCTCCTCAATCACCAAATAACTTTCGTAGAGAAGGTTGTCTGCAAGGTTTAACAAGCTTTCTAAGAGCCCTTTAGGTAGCTCAAAAAGCTTTTGACGCATGTAAAGCAAGAGTTCTGCTGTCGCCTGAGCATCTGACAGGGCAGTATGGGCCTGTTCTAGTTCAATGCCCAACTCTTGACAAAGGATACCTAGATTGTATTTTTCAAACTGAGGATATAGAACTTGGGCTAGCTCAACTGTATCCACCCGCGGTGTGCGCAATTCATATCCTTCAAAAAAGAGAAATTCTGCAAGAAGGTTGGCATCAAACTGTACATTGTGCGCAACAAAAACACCGTCCTTAACCAATTCAAAAATTTTTCCAGCCACCTGAGAAAACTCTGGTGCCTCAGCCAAACGCTGATCGGTCAGACCTGTTAATTCTTTGATATGAGAATCCAAGGGTTCGTGGGGATTAACATCGGTCGCATACTGATCGATGATTTCACCATTCTCAATCACCACAATGCCTACTTGAATAATTTTTGCCTTGCTTCCGGTGCTGGTCGCCTCTAAATCAACGACCACATACCGATCATTTCTCGCATTCATCATTAAAAATTATATCAAAAAAAGCATGATTTGACACCCCTCAACTTTGATAACAATCTCGCTTTAATTGCGAGTTTGACTAAAAATCAAGACCTTAAAAGTGAGAATTTCAAGCAAGTTCAGCAGTTGGTCGCTGGTTCTGAGGTATTTGAAAACCTTATCAACAAAGCTACATCAACATAAAAAGACAACTAAGGTATTAGCTGCCTTTTTGAGATATTTTTTTCATTATTTTGGGAAGATGACTGCTGATTTCCGTCGGTAAGACCACATAATGTTCTTGAGCTAATTCTTGGGCTATAGCTGAATGAAGATGAGTCGCTGCTACCACTCGATCGTAGAGACTAACTTGTTTAAACTGGCCTGCAAATCCTGCAATCATTCCAGCCAGAGTATCTCCCATTCCCCCAGTCGCCTGATAGGGACCACCAACCTGTAACTGGTAACAATCAGATTGGCCAGCTTGCCAAATACGAGTAGCCGGACCCTTCTCTACCAAAATTGTTCCTTGAGGGAAAGAAGTCAAAGCACTAGCTGTTGTACCTTCGTTTTGTTTTTCAATCGTAATTCCAGACAGTTTTTCCCACTCCTTTTGGTGGGGAGTTAGGATAAGCTGGCTAGAAGGAAATGACAGACTTATCCTAGCGAGAATAGTCAAGGCACCTCCGTCTACAATCAAAATCTGATTCTGTCTTGAGCTAGCAAAGACCTGTTTGACTAGTTCTTCTCCAAAAGTATCGTCTCGTAAACCAGGTCCCAATAAGACAACTTCTGCCCTCTCCAATTGCTCTTTTAACAATTGCTGATCTTGAAGAGAGAAGGCCATAGCCTCAGGTAAATGACTGTGTAGAGCAAGGATATTTTCCCTATCTGTTCCAACTGTCACCAATCCTGCACCACTTTTTACAGCTGCCAAGGCAGCCATGATGATGGCTCCACCATAAGGATAGGTCCCACCAAGCAAGAGCAGACGGCCATAGTCTCCTTTATGACTGGTACGAGAACGTTCAATAATGACTTTTTCTAGTAAGGCTTGATCAATCACTTTCATCGTTCTTTCCTCTCTATTCATTATACTATAAAGTTTATTGACCTTGCATCTTAAACATAAATCTCTTCCTTCATATAGAAAAAGAGGGGACAAAGCCCCTCTACGAAATATCTCTTTTTCAAAGTCAATTAATTTCTTTTTTACTTTTTGCGACAAAGATAGCAGATAGAGCTAGTCCAACACTTGCCAAGAAAATAGCTGTTTCTGACTGTTTCTCACCAGTTTCTGGCAATCTCTTGTCTTCTTTGGCAATTTGAACTGGTGCTCCTGAAGTCTGAGTTTTTTCTAACGAACTTAGCTTGAACTCTGGTTTTTCAACTGTCGGTGCTGGTTGGTCTCCTGCTGTACCAAGTGGACCTGTGTACTCTGGTACTCCATGTACTGCTGCTTCTACCGCGTTCACACCACCTGTAAAGTCCAGTTTCTCGACCGTCGGTGCTGGTTGATCTCCTGCTGTACCAAGTGGACCTGTGTACTCTGGCAATTCATGCACTAGAGCCATCACTGCATTGACACCGCCCTTGAACTCAGGTTTCTCTACTGTTGGAGCAGCTTGGTCTCCTACTGTCGCTACTGGGCCTGTGTACTCTGGAAGTTCATGTACTAGGGCTTCAACTGCATTGACACCACCTGTGAATTCAGGAACCTCAAGAACGGGTGCTGGTTCTTCACCCTTGCTTGATTGAACAGCTTCCTCTGTTAATTCTTGATAGAAGCTCGCCAATTCATAAAACTCAGCCTTGCCACCTTCCCAGACTAATTTGACGTCTAGAAGAGAGCCACCATTTCGGATAGCGAAGGTTTGGAGACTAGATGTAATGGCACCGAGGTCTGTCCAACTGTCTTGACCATCCTTGAGTGTTCTAGCAAGAACACGTGCCTTAGCTCCTTCAGGAAGACTGGAAACGAGACGAAGGTGGTTGGCATTGGTTGGTTCAGACAAGTGATACACCAACTCGCCCTTGTCTTTTTCAGACTTGTAGCTGGTCAAGACTTTGCCGTCTACAAGATTATTATAAAGATTACCTTGGCTTTCTCCACTACTTCCTTCTACTGTTGGGTCATTGATTGGTTTGACAAATTCACCATCATTGATGACCAATTCTGTAAAGCCTACAAACCGGGCATCATAGTCTGCAGTATAGAGGACACGGAGATAGTTCGCTTTGACTGGTGTCGTCAATTCTCCTTCGATGTAGCGATTTCCTGGCATCTTAGAATCATGTGTCCAACCATCTGTCAGTGAATCATCGTGTTGGCTATTGGCCACACCATCTCCTACTGTCACGACATCTGTCCAAGTTTTACCGTCTTGGCTGACTTGGATCTTACCATCACGAAGGTAGTTTTGAGTTCCGTCTTGGATGTAGGCTCTAATCTTCTTGATAGTGCGTTCGCTACCAAGTTTCAAGGTCACATGACCATCTTTATGGGCATAGTCTGAAAACTCAACGAAGTTGTTGTAAACACCGTCAAATAGTTGATCTAGGTTGTTTAGTTTACGAACATCATTGCTTCCGTATGTTGGATGAATGCCCATAGTTGTAGATTCTAGTTTGGTTGGTTGTACTTCTTCGGTTGTCACAAGGAGAGAAGTGGCTGTCACAGCTTGTTCCTGATCCGTTTTGTTGACCAGACGAACATAACGTACCAAGTGGGTTGCGACAGTTCTGTCTTTCAACTGGCTGGCTGGCGTCCATTCTTGCGCATTTGCAGAATACTCTAGGCTAAGAGCAGGGTTGGTTTGGCCTTGGAGCTGGATGCTCTTGACCTGATGGATACGGTCAAGCTTCATACCTAGATAGCTATGAGCAGGGAGTTTCGTTCCAGCTGGAATTTGAAGATCGTAACTGCCCAAGCTATCCACTACTGGCGTTTCCTTCAAGGCATCAACGTTGGTGTCTGTTAAGTCAAGATTTGTACTATCGACATCTACTGTAAATTCCGCAATTCTCCACCACTTATTTAAGGTTTGTGTATTGCGAATGCGAACAAAACGAGTTGTAAATTCTTGCACAATATCAGAAGTTCGTTGCCCTAATAAATTTTGAAGCATTGTCCAATTTGTACCATCTGCAGAATATTCGATGACACCAGATGCTAGTTTGTCTCGTTCCCCTTGCATCAGATGAACTCGTTTTACTTTGTGCAGTCCACCTAAGTCCATTTGTACCCAGGCTTGCGCTGGTGTGACATTGGTCTGATCAACATGTGCCATCATGGATTCTGTGTTTTCTCGACCATCTTGCATCTGAACAACACTTGTTCCATATTTGTAAACAAGGTTTGGACTTAAACTAATAGTGCCCCTAACCTTCTTACTACCCAATTCTAGGGGTCTGTTAACAGCAATTTCACGCATGGCAAGCCAAGCATTATCCTTCTTAGCTGTTGCTATCATACGAACAGCTTGAGCTGTGATATCGAGGTCATTAAATTCCAGAATACGTTCTCTACCAGTATAAGCGGGACTCGTTATGGCTACCCATTCTCCATGTTCATTTTGATATTCAACAAGAGCATTACTAAAGGTATAATTATCGGCCGTATTAGTACCCGTAGCGAAACCTAATTTGTGTATTTTAATTGCCTTATTAAAGCGCAAGCCTACATAATCGCCTCTCTCAATCACAATGGTTGTTTTGGCAATCACATGTGTATCAAAGTCACCATCTGTGACTTCTTTCAATCCGCCTTCTATTCCAGCACGATTCGTAATAAATGTTGTCACAAATTTATCTGGATTCAACATTGCTTGGATATGTAAGGCTAAGTATTCTTTGAGATTATTGATAAATGGTCGAATATGTTGGACACCAAATTCTGCGTATTCATAATGGTCAACGTAAAAGAAGGCATACTTAACTGACTGGTCATAATGTTTGACTCCGGCCTGATAATACTCCCACACCTTGGCATCATTCTTTTCAGTAAGACCTTCTGTAGCTGTTAGGAAAGCTTCAAGCGCGTTCATTTGATCTACTGTATTCTCTAACCAATAGTGAATTTGTTCGATTAATTTCTGATCACCTTTTTCTTTAAGTAATAGAGCATTGGCTTTCAAACCAGCAAAAATTTCCCTCAACTCTTTTCTTTCAGTATCCAGATTTTGACCAGATTTGAGTTTGTTATAGAATTCTGTCAATTTTGGAGCCAATTCTACAGACTCTTCTAATTTAGTGACATGGGGAGGTCTATTTTGATTGCGCATGTGTTTTCCGAGTTCTCGAAAAGCCTTCGAAACACTGCTTTCTTCAAAATGATCATTAACTACATAGTTAAAGGCCATATCGTTGATTTGTTCTGCTTCTTCTACACTTCTCCATTGTTTCCATCCATACTGAGCCATATCAAAAAGTGCCACTTTAGATGCTTCAGATTGTTGCATTGGATTTAGCATAATTCCTTGTGCAAGTGATAAATCAACATTTGGATGTAAGAATTTTTCACCACCTCCAAGAATTAGGTGGGGTTTTGTATTATCATTACATGGCCAGTTAATCCAGAACTGAATTGGACGGTAAGTCTTACCACCTTCTGTTAAATTTTTCTTTAAGTTCGTTAAGAATGTTTGGTCAACAGCCCCCCAGACCTTTCCACCAGTAAGAGTTAAATGGACATTTTCAGGAAGATGTTCATTCAAGGTTCGAAGTTCAGCTTCAGTTCCTTGCCCCATGTACCAGGCAGGAACAAAAATCATATCTTTACGGAGACCACTGTATGTTGTTTGTTTTTCAGTCAACCAATTTGTGATATCCTTCATCAAGCGAACATAACTATGGTAACCACCAACTGGGCTTGGTGCATCATCTGCAAGCACACCAAATTCACGCACTCCCACATCCAACAACTGAGTAAACTTAGCCTTTATGGTTGCAAGATCAGCCTGGTAATGCGCTTCATTGCCAAAGCGGATACGATTGTTCATAAATGGATGGATGGTCCAAACATAACGTGTTTTCGTTTGATTACCGACACGTGCAAGTTCTCGGATTTCAGCCAGTTTTTCTTCAGGGTAAAGTTCACGCCATTTCTTATTGTGGTATGGATCATCTTTTGGTGCGAAATAGTATTGAGTTAACTTCAATTCACTTCCATAACGCATCAATTCTTTACGATTTTCATTAGACCATGGATTTCCATAGTAACCTTCGATAAACCCACGGTTCTTGATTTCAGCGTAATCTTCCACTGTCACATTGCGAAGGACTGGCACTTGACTTTCCTTGAGCATATGTTTCAAGGTTGTCAAACCATAGAAGACCGCATCTGTGTCTTTTCCGACGATGGAGATAGAGTTGTCCTTGATGGTCAGAGCATAAGCATCAATTTTGTCAAAGAGACCTGCGGAAACCTTGGACAAGTTTTGTTCTGCTTGTGAACCTTGTCCATGCACTCCAAGATAGATATTAGTTGCGCCAGAAACGGCCGTTTTACTAGTTTTGTAAGATACTTGATTGTCCTGCAAAACGCTCTTCAAGCGATTGCGAGTATAGATATCGAGTTGATCGCCCATTACCAGATTGACTTGCTTACGAAGGGCTGTGACACCTTCTCCATAAGTCACTTTTTGTGGAGTTGGAAAGACCTTGTACTCTTTTTTGAGATAGTCTGAGCTCTTGCTGGCAGCTTCAATACTGGCTTCGCTAGCTGGTTTGCTTGCCGTAAATTGATTGGTCAATTCAACTGTTCCATCACCTGTTTGCTCTACTTTTGGAGTTTCAGGTGTAATTGGTTGACTAGGTTTAGCGATTTCTTTATCATTTTGTCCTCCACTCATGGCTTCAGACGGCTTTGTTTCATTCTCTGGAATTCCAGGTGCTTCAGCTGGTTTAAGATTATTTGTCGAATCAGTAGAACCAATCGTTCCTGTAGTTTCTCCATTTCCAACTGTCGAGCTAGCTTCCTTCCCAGCATTTTCTTCTGCTTTCTTCAAAACTGCTGCAAGTTCATCAGGTAACTTTTCCAATGGCTGAGCTTGAGTTATAGTTCCCTCTTTATCTCCTACACTACCTGTTTCTGCTGCCTCTACTAAATTAACACCAAAGATACTGGCACCAATCATAATAGAAGCTACTCCAATAGCGAATTTACGAATACTGTAATGACAACGTTTATTGAAAAAATTTTTATCCATCTTTATCTTATCTCCTTTCATCCAAACACGAAAGTAAACGATTCCATTTTTACTAGTAAAGACGGAGAGGCCTAATCGGTCCTCTCCATCTCTTCAACTCATTTATCGATGTGATTTTTTATCATCGACCAAGCTATACCAATAGGATAGCATTAGACGCACAAACTAATCCTCTTTTCGTTTTGCAGTTAATAGGGCTGCTGACAAGGCCAAGCTAACACCTGCCAAGAAAATGGCTGTTTCAGATTCTCCCTCACCTGTTTCTGGTAATCTATTTTGCTCTTCTTTTACTACTGAAACATTTGGTTTTATAGTCTGGTCATGAGCTAATAGCTCTACTGGATAATCTGGTTTTTCAAGAACAGGCGCTTCCTCATTTCCTACCGTGGCTAGAACACCATGATACTCTGGAAGTTTATGTTCTAGAGCCATTACAGCATTAACGCCACCCTTAAATTCAGGTTTCTCAACGCTTGGTGCCGCTTGATCTCCTACAGTAGCAAGAGTTCCTGTGTATTCTGGAACTTCGTTTACTGCTGCTTCTACAAAGTTAGCACCTCCTTTGAATTCTGGAACTTCATTGACTGCTGCTTCTACAAAGTTAGCACCACCTTTGAATTCTGGAACTTCATTGACTGCTGCTTCTACAAAGTTAGCACCACCTTTGAATTCTGGAACTTCATTGATTGGAGCTGGCTCCTCGCCTTTACTACTTGAAATAGATACTTTCACTCCTACTTCAACAATGCGATCCTGAGCCTTTCTTTCTTCAGAATGAACAAGACTTCTAGTAGTACCCAAAACTTGAATATAGTCAACTTTTTCTCCATCTTGTCCTTCAGAAACGATACGACGCTGACCTTGAGCAAGTTCAGGGTTTTCACGAATAACTTCTTTAAACGGAAGCGGAGTCTTTTCAATTTCCAAACTTGGAGTTTCTGCTACTAAGTTCTTAACGCCTTCTGTTGGTGTTGTTTGGAAGGTAGACTTAAAGTGTAAACGATATTCTTTCACCAGATTTCCATCTTTGGAAACAAGACGAACCAGTGTTGGAAGATTGGCATTTCCAGAATCCACAACTGTAGCTACTCCATGTCCACTAGTTGTTGCAGTGACTTTTGGTTTTGAACCCATTGTTGTTAGAGTGTAATCTGTCACATTTGGATCAAAGTTTTCCAATGCTTTTCCGTCGATCGAAATAGTCGCTGATGGTGTTTCCACTTCTGATCCCTTGCCTGCAGAGTAGGCTGTAAATTCTACAAGTGCAAGACCATTGGTGGTAGCCTTACGAGTCATGCGCGCACGAATAGCTGTCGTTTGAACCGGTTCAAAGTTAAACTCGATTGGTTTACCAGCTACTAATTCTCCAGAAGCTTTGTAAGAAATTGGTGCCCAATTTTCTGCCTTGTTAAATGGATGATCGGCATTTTCTTCGTAACGAGAAATCGTACTTGGTTCTGTAAAAGCAGGACCAATATATCTTTCTAGAACCATTTTCTCTGGAGCATCGGTGCCACTATCTTTAAAGAACTGAATGGCTACTTTCCCAATAGATTGAGAAGCAATTTTTCCATCCTTCTTAAAGAGTAATCCAACAGAAGTTTCTTGATTTTTCGGAGTACGAGACCAGTTTGTCCAACGTCCATCTTCATTGTATTTTCCATCATTGATATAGAAAATTCGATCATGTGAAGCTGCTTGAGTATCGTTCGTTGTCGAAGCAAAGGCTTTAGAATCAGTTTCATTGTTGCTTGGATTTTCTGAAATGACTTGATTGCCTTCAGAAACAACTGTCACCTGCATTTTAGTCGTTAGATTTGTACCAATGACATGACCGGTAACTTCAAATGTTCCCTCATGCTCTGTCGCATGTTCAGGAATAGCATCCCACTTCACTGCAAGTTTATCTGTAGTCCAATTAGTTGAAGTTGGATAATAAACACTTACTTCTGAAGGAAGTTGAAGATTGTCTCCAACATTCAAGATTTTAGCACTGTTTTCTGCAGCAAGAGGTTGACTAGTTTCTCTCTCATCATTGCGGAAAATTCGATATTCTTTCAACACCGTACCATCTTCTGCTTTCAAGATGAGACGTGTTGCACCTTTTGGACTTGTTGCAGGAACAACTGTTACCAAACCATTATTGCTAGCTGTTGCTGTGATTTCTTTGCTAGATTGAGGAATATAGTAATCTGTCTTAGATGGATTAAAATGTTCAAGATCCTTGCCATCTACCTTGATAGAAATCTCTGAACTTGTTTCACTTAAGACCTTGTTTCCAAGCACAGTTAGCTCTGTCAGACCAACACCTGATGTTCCATCTGCTTTCTTCATACGAATACGAACAGCGTAGGTTTCGACCTTGTCAAATGTGAAGTGATTGGTTTGAGTTGCAGACAGCTGACTTGGAGCATGTAAGTTTTCAACTGCTTTCCAATTGTCTGGATTATTAAATGGATGATTGCTATCTCGTTGCGCATGACTGACATCACTTGGTAAATCTGGAATTTCTTTACCTACATAATATTCAACTACATATTCTTTTGGAAGACCAATTGCTCCATCAGTATAGAAATCAACCGACAAATTGTTGACAAAACGCTTCGTCAAGTCTCCTGAATTACCAAATAAGATAGAAGCCCAGTCATTATCAGTATTTGTTCTCCAAGTAGTCCATCTATTTTTAGCATCTGATGGCGTTCTTGATACAGTCAAATCGTTCAAGGTGTTGGCTGTGTCATCTCCTCCTGTATTGGATACAATGGCAGCTGGTAATTGTGAACCTGTCCATTGTTTAGAGATATTATTTCCAGCAACCACTTGACTAGACACTCGAACATGAGCTTTAGTTGTCAGATTGCTACCTACTAAACGACCATTGATTTCATAGACCCCTTCAGTTTGACTAAAGTTGGCTGGAACCTGATCCCAAACAACATCTTTGTAGATAGTTGTTCCGTTAGAATGGTAAGCCCGGACATTAGCTGGCAATTGAACCGTCTCACCCTTAGGTACTGTGAGACTGATTTCCTCTGCAACTTGCAATCCTTCAACCGTTACAGTCGCTTGAGCTTCAATATCTGTGCCTTCCACATGTCCTTTAAGCGTAAAGCTATGATAGTGCCCCAACTCTTTTTCATCTACCTTATCCCAAGCTACAGATACTTTGCGTGGCAAGCCCTTATCAAATTCTGCTCCAACTTCTTTAGGTAGATTCGGTTGCTGATTGATATCTGTAGAAACAGACACAGGATGAAGTTTCACAATCTTCTTGCTGACTTTATTTTCTTTAATCACCACTTCAGTGGTTACAGATTCTGTTTTCTCTGTTTGATTATCGATTCGAGGTGTCAAAGTCACTCTTCCCTTAGTATAGAGCAATAGATTCTGACCATTCACCTCAAGATGTCCCCCATCAGATGATTTAGCTTCTAAGTGAATATCTGAAGCCGAAAACTCTGTTTGTGAACCATCCTCATAACGACCAATGACGTGATAAGTTAATACTTGATCTTCAGTGGCAGTTTCTTTTCCTTCTACAACCACTTCCAAACGTTTCAAAGCAGGAGCTTCCTTCACAAACTGAATTAAGTAAGTTTGAACCAAGTCACCCTTTTGGTCACTCAAGAAGACAGAAGCCTGATAACCATTATCAGCAGAAGCTTGCTGAACAGTTACTTGATATCCGGTAGTCTGAGCTCCAACACTTGGAATAGTTGCAGTGTAAGGAAGGGATACACGGTAATAGGTCTTGCCAGACTCAAAATTCTCAAGAGCTTTATCCCCAACAGTAAGTCCTGTAATGCTACTTGTTGTTTCCTTACTACTTGCGATAAAGGTTGCAGTCACTTCACGGTCGTCATCTACCAATTTACCAGTAGCCTCCGTACGTCCACCTTCCTTGTTCAAAGCAGCAGGGTCTTTCAAGGTCCAAGAAACAACATCAGTATCAATCAAGCTACCATCTGTCAGAACAGCTGTGACCGTTTTATCCAAATCAGCCGCATTCGTTCCAACTGGGACTGTAGCAACTTTTGGTAACCATCTATCTAAAGCAATCACTTTAACAAGTGCCTCAGCTTTAGTTTCCAAACCTTCTACATGTCCAGATACTTTTTTCTCACCTGCGCTTGTAAGCAAGTCAGATGGCATTTCCCATGTTACAGTCTTTTCCTCAACACTACCGTCACTATAAATAGCTGTTACTGTTTGAGGTAATTCAGGATTTGTCGTCACATCAGTTGTTGCTTTTACAGGAGCAAAGGCTACAAAGTGACGATTTTCTTTCTTACCAGACACCGTTGCGACCGTTGCGCTATCAGATGTCAAACCAGCAGAATCTGCATAAAGAGTAAATTTACCTTCTTTTTCTGTTGATTTTACAATGACAACCCCTTTACCATTGAAAGCACGTCTTTGCCATGTTCCATCTGCTTGAGCTTTGTAGCGTTCACGACTAGCTTGTTCTCCATTATCCACACCAACGATTTGTCCCTGACCATGAAGATTGAAATGAACAAGATTGTTAGCTGTAGGAACCACATTACCATCGCCATCAACAATTTCATAATGGATATAGGATAGGTCCTTTCCATCTGCAGTGATAACATGCTCTTCTTTAGTCAGACGAACTCTTGCTGGTTCCCCAGCAGTTGTCACACTATCACGCGCAATTTCGTTGCCATTTTCATCTCGAGCAATCGCAGTCAGTGTGCCTGGTTGGTATTTCACAAGCCACTCAAGATACAATTCACTTGGTTTAGCTCCTTCATGATATGGACGTCCATCTTCTGTCCTTTTCTTAGTAAATTCCTTTTTACCAAGCGACTCTCCATTTAAGAACAATTCGACGCTTGCAGCATTTGAGAAGGTACGAACCGGAACCTTTCCATCAATCAGCATCTTGCGATCCTTAAGGGTCTCTTCAGTCCAGTTCCAATGTGGTAAAATGCGAACAGTTGGCTTTTCTTTAGCACTATACCATTCACTACGGTAAAGGTAGAAATCATTCTTTGGTAAACCAGCTGTATCAATAATACCAAAGTAAGAGCTCTTGACAGGTGTACTATCTTGGTTATGCCATGGAGTCGGTTCTCCAATATAGTCAATTCCTGTCCAGATAAATTGTCCAGCATAGCCAGCACGATCACGGTCAAAAGTCCATGATTCAGTAGCTGTTCTTCCCCATCCAACACGGTCATTACCATAGTCAGATTGTTCATAGTGACGATTTGGACGATTGTCATGTCCAAGGATTTGAGCAGGGTTATAATAAGAATCACGCGTCCTAGTAGCTGAAGAAGTTTCAGAACCATAAATGAGCCAGTCTGGATGCGCTCTACGAACAGCATCATAATTACGTTCACCATAGTTCATACCGACAGCATCCATAATTTCTGCGAGTTTCAAGAAATCACCTGTCGCCGCACGACTAAATTTGTTTTCCCCCATGGTTACATAACGCTCAGTATCAATCGCTTTGATAACTGCCTTCAAGTGTTTAGCAGTTTCGATAGAACGAGGACTACCATTTGCCTCCTCTACCTCATTTCCAAGAGACCACATGACGATAGACGGATTGTTCTTATCACGTTCTACCATTGTTCTGAGATCAAAATCAGACCACTTCTCACCCTTCTTAGCCTCCGGATGAGTTGCATCTTGATCAAAGAACCGTCCATAGTCGTAAGTCTTCTTGCCACCATACCAAGTATCAAAAGCTTCCTCTTGAACCAAAAGACCTAAACTAGCTGCAGCATCAAGTAACTGAGGACTCGCTGGATTGTGGGTTGTTCGAATAGAGTTAACCCCCATATCTTTCAAGAGTTTTAATTTACGATAGGTAGCCTTATAATTCTCTTCTGCCCCCAAGGCTCCATTGTCATGGTGAATACTTACTCCGTGGAATTTCATGCGTTCACCATTCAGAGAGAAACCTTCCTTAGCAGTCCAATTGAAATAACGGTAACCAAATGTATCTTCTGTTACATCAACTAGTTGACCTTCTTTATAAACCTTTGTTTTCAACACATACAGTTGAGGATGATAACTTTTTGTCGTCCAAAGAGTTGGTTTATTAACTAGGATTGTTTGGCTGAAATCTGCAGTTTCATTTTCTGCTAAATTCTTCGTTTCAGAGCGGACTAATTCTGAAACAACCTTACCTTCCTTAGTAAAAATTTGTTGTTCCACAAAGACTTTAGCAGCCTTCTTATCCGTATTTTTAATCTTACTTTGAACCTGTGTTTCAACATTCCCTTCTTTTTGCTCAGCAAGTTTTGGAGTAGTGATATGATTACCATTTTCGGCAACATGGACTTTATCACGATAACTAAGGGTTACATCACGATAAATCCCACTTCCTGAATACCAACGACTACTTGGTTGCTTATTGGTCACTTGAACAGTAATTGAATTTTCACTACCATCCTTGTTTAAAAATTCTGTGATATCATATGAAAAATGATTATAGCCACTTGGATAATGTCCGACAAATTTACCATTTACATAGACCTTTGAATCCATGTAAACCCCATCAAAATTGATACGAACATCCTTATTCTTGTCTGCTTCGTCTAATGTGAAAGTCTTACGATACCAAGCTGTTCCACCATTTAACTGCCCACCTTCATTACGAGCGGGAGACTTGTGATCAAAGTCAAAATAAATACTCCAATCATGAGGAAGATTCAATTTAGACCAATCATGAACATCCACATCTTTTTTTGAAAAATCTCCTTGGGCATTTAGTTTAAAATACCAATCTTTATTAAAATCTTGTTTTCGTTCCGATAATAGCTGTTTTTCCTTTTCAACTTCGGCTTTGTTTGACTCTCTAGATAGCACTTGCGATTTTTCAGAAGAAGGTTTAATCTCTGTGTCTGCTTTCACTTGGTCCTTTTCAGAAGTTTTTTTAGAATCCTCTTTCACTTCTGTTCCAGCTGTTACTGCAGATTCAACAGGCTTTGGATTTGCCTCTTCAGATTTCTGTTTATTATCAGCCTTGTTTCCTTCTTCTACTTTATTTGGAGTTTCCCCTTTAGGACTAACCAATTCACGACTACTCTCGTTAGTAGGTGTAGTAGGTTCTGTATCCTTAGTCACTTTGTCTTCTGCCGATTCAGCTTTTGGTTTTACAAACTCACGCCCACCATTCTCATCAGCCTTTGCAATAGCAGCTGCCACATCATCGGGAAGCTTATCTAAAGGTTGAGCTTGATGAACAGTTGTTTCTTCTGTTTTAGCATTGGATGAAGCCACCTCCTCAGCTTGTACAGCAGAAATACCAAATATACTAGCCCCAATCATTACAGATGCCGCACCTATTGCAAATTTACGAATGCTATAATGACAACGTTTATCAAAAAGTCTTTTGTTCATTAAAATCCTCATTTCTTTTTCTTGATACAAAGTAAGCGTTTACTTTATTTTAAAAAATAACCTCCTTCTGAATACACAAACAAGTACCAAGTTTTATAATATTTTATATATTAAATATATCAAAACGCACCTTAAATTGCAATTATTTTCCATTAATTTAACCCAATAAAATGATATATAAGAAGGGGTCATTTAAAAGGAATAGTTGCAATGAAAATAGCTTTCGATTCTAGATTCTTTCTACTACAAATTGAATTCCATTAATATCTTTTTCAAACTTCAAATTTATAGTTTATAGACTGCATTACTCTACATAAAAAGAAGGCGAACCTTGTTCTACCTCCTTCTACACTATTTTCCCTTAAATTCCGCAAAAGTCTGTAAGATTTTGGCTGCTACTGCTGGAGAAGGAGCTCCTTTTAGCTCTAACGTTTCATCTGCATATGGAGTAAGGCCAGCAAAGTCTCCTATCTGAACTGAATAAAGAGATGTATTAAACAGTTCAATATCGTTTTGATCATTTCCAAAGGCGATGAAGTTTTCCCCACATAACGTTTCAACTGTTGTAGCCTTGTGAGTATCTAAGGGGTTGACATAAAGACACTTTTCATGCGCATGATAAGACAGATGAGCCTGCCCCAGTCTTTCTAACTGACCAAGCAGATCATCAAGCAAATCCTCGTGGTCGCCCATATAAACGACTATCTTAATCGGAGTCCCTAAGTCCTCGAGTTTCTGATGACGAGCTACCTTTAGGGGGTCCACACTGGAGAAAAATGGAATCTTCTCCACAATCTGACCACTATAGTCAAAGCAATCATCTACAAAGAAAGGGAGATTATAAGTCTGGCAATAATCCACTAGCGCCTGATAAACTTTAGCATCGAGATTCCTTTCGAAGATAGCCTTCCCCAGATGATAGGCTACGCCTCCATTCAACCCTATGACCAAGCGCTGACTGAGTTCGGAACCTAATAAACCCAAACAATCCCGATAAGAGCGAGCTGAGGCAAACACAAGCTCATGACCATAATCTTCAGCCTTTAAAAGAACCTGCTGAATCTCCTCGTCTATGGTCATGTAGTCAAAAGATAGCGTTCCATCCAGGTCAAATACGAATTTCATTTTCCTAGTCCTTGTTTAGTGTTCGAAGCGCTGACTGATAGGTTTGCTCCATTAGCATGGTAATCGTCATAGGACCAACTCCACCAGGTACAGGTGTGATGTGACTAGCCAGTGGTGCAACAGCATCATAATCAACATCTCCACAAAGCTTGCCATTTTCATCTCGGTTCATCCCAACGTCAATGACAACCGCTCCTGGTTTGACAAAGTCAGCAGTCACAAACTTAGCGCGACCGATTGCAACGACAAGAATATCTGCCTTAGCAGCAACCTTAGCAAGATGATGGGTGCGTGAGTGGGTCAAGGTCACTGTTGCATTTTTAGCCAAAAGAAGCTGAGCCATCGGTTTTCCAACAATATTTGAGCGACCGATAACAACCGCATTTTTACCTTCCAGGTCAATCCCATACTCATGGAACATCTCCATAATCCCTGCAGGTGTCGAAGGAATCATAACTGGGTGACCAGACCAAAGGCGCCCCATATTTAGGGGATGGAAACCATCCACATCCTTTTCTGGGTCAATGGCTAATAAAACCGCCTCTTCATCGATATGTTTGGGTAAAGGTAACTGAACCAAAATCCCATGCCAAGTTGAATCTTGATTGTATTTAGCAATCAAGTCCAACAATTCCGCTTGTGTAATAGTTTCTGGAACTCGCACAACTTCACTACGGAAGCCAGCAGCAAGAGCTGACCGTTCCTTGTTGCGAACGTAGACTTGGCTGGCAGGATTGTCCCCAACCAAAATCACCACCAAGCCTGGAACTAGACCTGTTTCTTCTTTTAGTTTAGCCGTCTTTTCAGCCAACTGTCCTTGTAACTTAGCTGCAAGAGCCTTCCCATCAATAATCTGTGCCATATTTCTTCTCTTTTCTATCAAATATCTTCTATTATATCAAAAAATGACTTGGCATTCTAACACTTCTTGACTAATAGACCTTATAGTTTGAAACTATAAGAAAAAGCTCTTATCGAGCTTTTAGTGCCTATTTATCTTAGGCAAGTCTATCATGCTTTCTTTTTGACCTTGGGAGCAGGCAAAACTTCGTACATATCCTTGATTAGTCTCGCTAGAAATAACTTGTCTTCAAGATCTTCTATTAAAATCATCTCCTTAGCTCCTTCATAAGGACGTTCAAGTCTTGTCTGGCCCAGTTGATCCATGATCACCTTCACAGGCTTCAATAACAAACGATTATCATAGATTCCCCCAATAATCTTCCCACGATAATAAAGGATATACTCTCCCATCATTGGACGATAACTCATCTCATCTAGCTCCGATAGCTGATCGAGAATAAAATCTAAATATTCTTTACTGGAAGCCATGATTTCTACTCCATTTCTTCTAAAAATGAGGTCTTACAAAACCTTACTCAAAAAATCCTTGGTCCGTTGTTCTTGGGTTTGGTCAAAAATCTCCTCTGGCCTTCCATCTTCAACAACAACCCCATCCGCCATAAAGATAACACGGTCTGCCACCTCACGCGCAAAGCCCATTTCATGAGTCACAATCACCATGGTCATCCCCGACTTGGCAAGGTCTTGCATAACAGCTAGAACTTCCCCAACCATCTCAGGGTCTAGGGCTGAAGTCGGCTCATCAAAGAGCAAAACATCTGGTTCCATAGCCAAACCACGTGCAATGGCAATCCGTTGTTGCTGACCACCTGACAAACTCTGAGGATAAGCCGTCGCCTTGTCTGGCAAACCAACTTTTTCTAACAGTTCCTGTGCTCTTTTCTCCGCAACTTCCTTGCTTTCACCTTTGGTTTTAATTGGTGACAAAGTGATATTTTCCATCACTGTCATATTGGGAAAGAGGTTGAATTGTTGGAATACCATGCCCATCTTTTCACGCATAGCAAAAAGATCATTTTTCTTATCTGTGATATCAACACCTTCAAAGATAACCTTTCCCTTACTTGCTTCTTCAAGGAGATTCATCGAACGAAGAAGGGTTGACTTCCCGCTCCCTGACGGACCGATAATGACCACAACTTCCCCTCTTTTGATCTCAAGGTCAATCCCTTTCAAGACTTCATTCTTCCCAAAAGACTTATGCAAGCCTTCAATTTTTATCAAGGTTTCTGTCATTATTTTTTGTCTCCTTGTCCAATGTAATTTTCAAATGCCTTCAAAGCCACTGTCAAAACAGAAGTCATAATCAAGTAATAGAAGGCTGCAAATAAAAGGGGAGTCAACGGTAAATAAGTTGTTGTTGCTACTGTCGTTGCCCCATTCCACAGCTCCATGACCCCAATCGCAGACAAGAGGGAACTATCCTTGATAATGGTAATAAATTCATTTCCCAGTGCCGGCAAAATATTCTTGACAGCCTGTGGCAAAATGACATACCGCATGGCATTTTTCGGACGAATACCGAGAGAGTAAGCCGCCTCCAACTGCCCTTTAGGAACGGCATTGATCCCTGCACGAACGGTTTCAGACACATAAGCACCACTGTTCATCGAGATAATCAGAATACCTGGAATCAGACGAGAAAGATCCACTCCTAAAATTCCCACTTGGATAGTCGGAGCGTTGATATGCATAAGGGCAAATGCAATCATAATCTGGACCATCATCGGAGTACCTCGGAAAATCCAAACATAGATATTTGCAAACCAAACGAGCGGCTTAAAGCGTGAACGTTGAGCAAAGGCCAGTAACACTCCTAAAATGGTCCCAAAAAAGACGACCAGAATCGAAATCAATACAGTGATAACAGCACCGTAATTAAAATAAGGTAAATACTTTGGTAAAAAGGAAAAATTCATATAAACCCAGCTTTCTAAATATCGGATTGTATGATTATAACATATATTGAATTAAAATTCAATATTTTTTCACTGATTTTCACCAATAATTTTATGCAAAAGAGAAATAGCGAGAAATCTTAGTTTTTTCTAGTCAAGTCCCCGTGGTTTATGGTAAAATAGTAACGATAAGAAATGGAGGAGAATCATAATGGAATCACATTTGGTTAGAATCATCAACCGCCTAGAAGCTATGACAAAAGATGGCGGAAATCTAAAACGTAATTTTGAACGTGAAGGAGTTGTTGTTGCAGAAGTTGCATACAGCTATGACGAAGAAAACGGATCACTCTTCACCCTTCGCGATGTTGAAGCACGTGAAACTTATACCTTTGATAGCATTGATTTGATTGCAATGGAGATCTACGAACTCCTTTACTAATAAAAAAGCAGTAGGAAAAACCTGACTGATGAACGAGAATCCTTTTTGTCCCCGCAAATGGGATTTTTTCTTACCATCATATACAAAGATTTTCTTAGTGAACTTCTCTCGAAATCTCCCTGGCCCAATCTTTTTACTTGCTTTACACCTTAATCATGCTATAATGAGAGTATGAAACTTTGACTATTCTTGACCTTTTTCTTAGGCCAAGAATAAGAATGAAATGAGGTAGATGTATGCTCTGTCAAAACTGTAAAATTAACGACTCAACAATTCATCTGTATACCAATATCAATGGACAGCAAAAACAAATTGATCTCTGTCAAAATTGCTATAAAATTATCAAAACAGACCCAAACAATACCCTCTTTAAAGGAATGACTGACCTAAACAATCGTGACTTTGATCCTTTCGGAGACTTTTTCAATGATTTGAATAATTTCAGACCTTCTTCTAATAACATCCCTCCCACTCAATCTGGTGGAGGAGATGGGGGCAATGGGGGCTACGGACATCAAAACCGTGGTCCACTTCAAACACCTCCTAGCCAAGAAAGAGGACTCCTAGAGGAATATGGTATCAACGTAACTGAGATTGCTCGTCGGGGAGATATTGACCCTGTTATCGGTCGAGATGAGGAGATTATCCGCGTTATCGAAATCCTCAACCGTCGAACCAAGAACAACCCTGTCCTTATCGGAGAACCTGGTGTTGGTAAAACTGCCGTTGTCGAAGGTCTAGCTCAGAAGATTGTCGATGGTGATGTTCCCCACAAACTCCAAGGCAAGCAGGTCATCCGTCTGGATGTGGTTAGCCTAGTTCAAGGAACAGGGATCCGAGGCCAATTTGAGGAACGTATGCAAAAACTCATGGAAGAAATTCGCAAACGCGAGGACATCATCCTCTTTATCGATGAAATCCATGAAATTGTTGGCGCAGGATCAGCAGGCGATGGCAATATGGATGCAGGAAATATCCTCAAACCAGCCCTTGCCCGTGGTGAACTGCAAATGGTCGGTGCCACCACTCTCAATGAATACCGTATCATTGAAAAAGACGCTGCCTTGGAGCGCCGTATGCAGCCTGTCAAGGTAGACGAACCAACTGTCGAAGAAACCATTATCATCCTCAAAGGGATTCAAAAGAAATACGAAGACTACCATCACGTCAAGTATACTGATGCTGCTATCGAAGCAGCTGCTACTCTTTCCAATCGCTATATCCAAGACCGCTTCTTGCCTGACAAGGCTATTGACCTTTTGGATGAAGCTGGTTCTAAGATGAATCTAACGCTGAACTTTGTTGATCCTAAAGTAATTGACCAACGTTTAATTGAAGCTGAGAATCTCAAGGCTCAAGCTACACGAGAGGAAGATTTTGAAAAGGCCGCCTACTTCCGTGACCAGATTGCCAAGTACAAGGAAATGCAAAAGAACAAGGTGACCGATCAGGATACTCCAATTATCAGCGAGAAAACCATTGAACATATCATTGAGCAGAAAACCAATATTCCTGTTGGAGAACTCAAAGAAAAAGAACAGTCTCAGCTTATCCATCTAGCAGACGACCTCAAAGCTCATGTCATTGGACAAGATGAAGCTGTCGATAAGATTGCCAAGGCCATCCGTCGTAATCGTGTTGGACTTGGAACTCCTAACCGCCCAATCGGAAGTTTCCTCTTTGTCGGACCAACTGGTGTCGGTAAGACAGAACTTTCCAAACAACTAGCCATTGAACTCTTTGGTTCTGCTGATAGCATGATTCGCTTTGATATGAGTGAATATATGGAAAAACACAGTGTTGCTAAATTAGTCGGTGCCCCTCCAGGCTATGTAGGATACGATGAAGCGGGGCAGTTAACGGAAAAAGTTCGTCGCAATCCTTACTCACTCATCCTTCTCGATGAAGTTGAAAAAGCCCACCCAGATGTGATACACATGTTCCTTCAAGTCTTGGACGATGGTCGTTTGACAGATGGACAAGGACGAACAGTTAGCTTTAAGGATGCTATCATTATCATGACCTCAAATGCGGGTACGGGTAAGGCCGAAGCCAGCGTTGGTTTTGGAGCTGCTCGTGAAGGTCGAACCAACTCTGTTCTCGGTGAACTCGGCAACTTCTTTAGTCCAGAGTTTATGAACCGTTTTGACGGCATCATCGAATTTAAAGCTCTCAGCAAGGACAACCTTCTCCAAATCGTCGAACTCATGCTAGCAGATGTCAACAAACGCCTCTCCAGTAACAACATCCATCTCGATGTAACAGACAAGGTCAAAGAAAAATTAGTTGACCTAGGATATGATCCAAAAATGGGAGCACGGCCACTCCGCCGTACCATTCAAGACCATATCGAGGATGCCATCACAGACTACTACCTTGAAAACCCAAGTGAAAAAGACCTCAAGGCAGTTATGACAAGCAATGGTAAGATTCAAATCAAATCTGCCAAAAAAACTGAAAAAATAGAAGAGATTGCTTCTGAAAAAGAAGAATAAAACGATCTAACAGGTGCAGGAAGTCTATCATTTTCTGCACCTTTTTTTACTAAAATAACTGTTTATTCTTGACAGCTTGCCCCTCGTCCATTATGATAATAATAAAGATACTAGAGAATGAGGAAAGTTCTATGGCAAACCCAACTTTTGGAGAAAAAAAAGAAAATGTGACCTACCTGCCCCGCTACGGCGTTTACGTAGTTATTCCTGATCCAGAAAAAAAACAAATTGTCTTAGTTCAAGCTCCCAATGGTGCTTGGTTCTTGCCAGGCGGAGAAATCGAAGCAGGCGAAGACCATCAAGAAGCACTGAAGAGAGAACTAATCGAAGAACTTGGCTTTACAGCTGAAATCGGAAGCTATTTCGGACAAGCTGATGAGTATTTCTACTCTCGCCACCGTGACACCTACTACTATAATCCAGCTTATCTCTACGAAGCTATTTCTTTCGAGGAGGTACAAAAACCTTTAGAAGACTTTAATCATATTGCTTGGTTCCCTATTGACGAGGCTATTGAAAAGCTCAAACGTGGTAGCCATAAATGGGGAATTGAAGCTTGGAAAATCCAGCATGGAATTGGCTAAAATACACGATTTTATCCAAAAAGTGCTATAATAGAGTTAGAAAATCGGAGGAACTGTTATGAAGCTTATCAACACGACTAATTCACACTCGCAACTTGTTAAAAGCCAATTAGAAAGCACAGACGCAACTCTTGTCGAGGTCTATTCTGCTGGAAACACAGATGTAGTTTTCACACAAGCCCCGCTTCACTATGAAATCCTCATTTCCAACAAACACCGAGCTATTCGTGAACCTGAAATCGAAACCATTCAAGATTTCTTCATGAAACGCAAGATTGATAAACAAAAAATTGATGAAGCTAATATCAAGACGCTTTATTCAGATAAATTGATTGAAATTTCTATTCCTACAAAATAAGAAAGCCAGCTTAGAGCTGGTTTTCTTTTGCAAAAAGCTTGGTAACATTACCAAGCTTTTTCATTTTATTTCACAGCTTCTTTCAAAGCATCTAACTTATCCAAACGTTCCCACGGAAGGTCAATATCTGTACGTCCCATGTGTCCATAAGCCGCTGTTTGACGGTAAATTGGACGTTTGAGGTCTAGCATTTGGATAATTCCTGCTGGGCGAAGGTCAAATATTTGACGCGCTGCTTTTTCAAGCTTGCTTTCAGCTACTGTTCCTGTACCAAAAGTATCGATACGAACAGAAACAGGCTGGGCAACACCGATAGCGTAGGCCAATTGCACTTCTGCCTTCTTAGCAAGGCCTGCTGCAACGATGTTCTTGGCAATGTAGCGAGCTGCATAAGAGGCTGAACGGTCCACTTTAGTCGCATCCTTACCAGAGAAGGCACCACCACCATGACGAGAGTAGCCTCCATAAGTGTCCACGATAATCTTACGACCCGTCAAACCTGAGTCTCCTTGAGGTCCACCGATTACGAAACGACCAGTCGGATTAATGAAGAATTTTGTTTGTTCATCCAAGTAAGAAGCTGGGATCACCTCTTTGATAACTCTGCTAATCACATCATTGTGAATTTGTTCATTGCTAACTTCTGGGTCGTGCTGAGTTGAAATAACGACTGTGTCCACACGTACTGGACGGTCATTTTCATCATACTCAACTGTAACTTGCGATTTGGCATCTGGACGCAGATAGCTGATTTCACCAGACTTACGAAGTTCTGCCAAACGACGAACCAACTTGTGGCTAAGTGAGATTGGTAATGGCATGAGTTCTTCTGTCTCATCCACCGCAAATCCAAACATAAGACCTTGGTCCCCAGCACCAATCAAGTCCAGTGGATCTTGATCTGCATTCCCACGAACCTCCAAGGCTTCGTTAACACCTTGGGCGATATCTGGTGACTGCTCAACAAGTGACGGATGAACTCCCACCGTCTCCGCAGAAAAACCATATTCTGTATTGGTATAACCAATCTCTGCAATGGTATTACGAACCACACGGTTAATATCCACATAGGCATTTGTAGAAATTTCACCAAAAACGTGGACTGAACCAGTATACACAGCAGTCTCAGCAGCAACGTGCGCTTCTGGATCCTCTGCTAAAATAGCATCCAAAATCGCATCTGAAATTTGGTCTGCAATCTTATCCGGATGCCCCTCAGATACAGATTCAGACGTGAATAATTTACGTTCTGACATAAAAATGTCCCCCCTTAAAAATATTGTTATAGAGTTACAAAGTACTGATAGGTATTTCTATAGTCTAAGAGTTACGACGGGAAAGAAATAAAAACGATACTTTTTTATTTCTGAAGCTAGTAAGGCGCATAGGGTGATCGCATTATAGTGGCAACCGTAGAAGGACGAGTGACTTTGGAGCCGTCATTCTCTGCGAGATACGAAGCGAAAGAAATAAAAACGATGTTTTTTTATTTCTGAAGCTAGTAAGGCGCATAGGGTGACCGCATTATAGCGGCAACCGTAGAAGGACGAGTGACTTTGGAGCCGTCATTCTTTGCGAATTACAAAGTACTGATAGAAATTTCTACCATCTTATCGGGACTATATAACCTTATCATTATACCACTTTTTACTTTTTTTTGCAGTATTTTTGAAAAATAATAAAACGAAGTTAGAAAAAGGAGCCATTCAGCTCCAATTTTGTTCTTAGAAAGTTTGGCGTTTGGCTTTACGCTCGGCACGGCCACGTGCACGATTTTCAGCACGCTTGGTTTTGCGGCGTTTTTCATCCACCGCCCATTGAATCTTCTTCTTATAGCCCGGTTTGACTTTTTTCTTTTTCTTTTTGACCAAGCCAATCATTTCAATATCAAGCTTATCCTGCTTCTTTTCACGATTGGCACGACGATCACGGTCGTAAGTATCTTGGAACTCTCCGTCTTTGACCATCTTAGGAGTAAACTTGATACCTAATTTTTCCAACTCACGGATATCCGAGTCATCACTTGGCTGGTAAAGGGTAATAGCTGTACCGGGTAGACCATTGCGTCCAGTTCGTCCAACACGGTGGACAAAGAAGGACAAATCTTGCGGAATGGCATCATTGATAACATGGCTGACACCTTCAATGTCAATTCCACGCGCTGCCAAGTCTGTTGCGACAATGTACTCAAAATCAAGATTCTTCACCTGATTCATAATCCGCTTGCGCTCTCGAGGTGCAATATCTCCATGAATCTTAGCCACCTTCAATCCTTGAGCAGTCAAGTATGCATGCAATTCATCAGCACGCGTTTTAGTGTTGACAAAAATCATTGCCAAATAAGGTTGCATGACTTGAGTCAACTCATAAATCTGAGCATTCTTATCTCGGCCCTTGGTCGAAACCAACCAGTTTTCAATGGTATCAGAGATGACTGTTTTTGTTTTGATTTTCTCCATGACAGGATTTGACAAATATTTTTTCAAGAAGGGCTGCAACTTCTGTGGAATAGTTGCTGAAAAGACCATGAATTGCAAGTCTTTTGGAAGGCTTCCAGCAATCTTATCAACGGTTTCCAAGAATCCCATATCTAAGGTCATATCGGCTTCATCGACAACAAAGGTCTTGGCCTTGTGAATGGCTAAATCACCAGATTTGACCAAGTCATAGATACGCCCTGGAGTCCCGATGACAATATGGGGTTGGCTACTGGCAAGTTTTTCAATCTGACGCGCCTTATCCGTACCACCCACATAATTAACCACACGGACTTCGACATCTGAGTGAGCTGCAATCTGACGAGCTGCCTGATAAATCTGAGTAGCTAACTCACGACTTGGAGCAGTGATTACAGCTTGCACACTATCGCTAGTTTCATCCAATTGCTGGAAAATGGGTAGCAAGAAAGTGTGGGTCTTCCCTGAACCTGTTTTTGACTCACCGACCAAGTCACGACCTGCCAAGACAATAGGAATTAACTTATCCTGTACCTCTGTAGGAGTTGTAAATTTCAACTCCTCCAAAGCCTTTTCTATATAGTTTTTAAACTGAAATTTCGTAAATGACATATTATCCTCAATTCTATTCTTCCAACCATTATACCATATTTTGTTCTTTTTCTGTAGCCACACTTATCTGACCGATCATAAGGCTCTCAACTTCTCCAATACCTCTCTTATACTAAAAATCACATAGTTGCTTTCTATCCAAAATGCAAAAAGAGAAGACCAAATTGGTCTTCTCTCAGCCTTTAGCTTGCGACTCAAATAGATTTGTCGAACAGTCAAACAGTTGTTATAAAAGTCGAAAACTGCTAGATAACATCAGTGCTTAATCATCTTTCCGCTTGCGACCAAGAAGCAACGCTGCTAGACCTGCAAGAAGAGAGCTAGTCATTAGACCAGTGAGTGAAAGTGGTGCAGTGCTACCTGTATTTGGCAATGTAGCTTGTTTTTCCTTTTCTCCTGCTGGACTTTGAGCTGGTGGATTCTCTTCAGGTTTTCTTGGTTGAAGTCTATTTGCCTGATTATTATCAGCCCCCTGCTCTCCTCCTGGATTAACTGGTGGAACTGGATTTGGTTGAGGTGCTGGTTGTGGCGTTGGTGCAGGCTGTGGTTGTGGACTAGGATCTTGCTTAGCTTCAAAGACCCACTTACCGACGAAGGTTAGATTTGCCCCCTCTTCCACTTCTTGGTAACCTAGGAATGTCCATGTACCATTTGCAACAGCTACCTCTACAGGCATCGGTGCTTCTGGAACAAAAGCAATCGCTGCAGAAGAACTTGTAGTATATGTTCCACTTTGTGGAAGTAAGCTCAATACTTCTGC
Source organism: Streptococcus oralis (assembly GCF_901543815.1). Taxonomy (GTDB): domain Bacteria; phylum Bacillota; class Bacilli; order Lactobacillales; family Streptococcaceae; genus Streptococcus; species Streptococcus oralis_CM. Next base: position 610,803 of record NZ_CABEIU010000002.1, on the reverse strand, counting down.
TGGCAAGTTTTTGTCTGCGGTTGCACTTTCGAAGCGATAAGTCACTTGATAGGTTTCAGTTACCGGTGCAGGTAAAACATTAACTGGTACAGGAACTTCAGTAGAAGAACCATCTGGATAGTCAACTCGTACCTTACCTGTGTAAGTTCCTGGTTTTGTTGTGTCAATTTGACCTGCAGGTGTAATATCCACTACCTTAGTGCCAGCTGGAAGGCTTGGCAAGTTCGTCACATTATCGGTCAAGTCAGGTGTTTGTCCAGCCTTGATAGTTTCTTCCGTTACCTGAGGCGTATAAGTTTCAGCATTTGTCGGATTCGCCTTGAATTCCCATTTCCCTACAAACTCTACATTTGCCTTGTTGACAACGGCGCTAACTGCGTCGTAACCCTTGAAGGTCCATGTGCCGTCGTTCACTGCGTCGGTGTAAGTAGTTTGGGATGGTTGTTGAGCGGAAACAGAGGCACCATTCACATATGTTGCACTGTCACTTGGAGTCAAGGCTGCGATGGCTGCTGGAAGAGTCTTACCTGATGTTGCGCTCTCGAAGCGGTAACTTGCTTGATACTTGTTAGCTTCAAAGGTCCATTTTCCTACAAACTCAACATCAGCCTTATTGACAACGGCGCTAGCTGCGTCGTAGCCCTTGAAGGTCCAGGTACCGTCATTCACACTATCTGTGTATGTGGTTTGGGATGGTTGTTGAGCGGAAACAGAGGCACCATTCACATAAGTTGCACTGTCACTTGGAGTCAAGGCTGCGATGGCTGCTGGAAGAGTCTTACCTGCTGTCTCGCTCTCGAAGCGGTAACTTGCTTGATACTTGTTGGCTTCAAAGGCCCATGTACCTACAAACTCAACATCAGCCTTATTGACAACGGCGCTAGCTGCGTCGTAGCCCTTGAAGGTCCAGGTACCGTCATTCACACTATCTGTATATGTGGTTTGTGATGGTTGTTGAGCGGAAACAGAGGCACCATTCACATATCTTGCACTGTCACTTGGAGTCAAGGCTGCGATGGCTGCTGGAAGAGTCTTACCTGATGTTGCGCTCTCGAAGCGGTAACTTGCTTGATACTTGTTAGCTTCAAAGGTCCATTTTCCTACAAACTCAACATCAGCCTTATTGACAACGGCGCTAGCTGCGTCGTAGCCCTTGAAGGTCCATGTGCCGTCGTTCACTGCGTCTGTGTAGGTCGCTTGCGCTGGTTGTTGAGCGGAAACAGTATTGCCATTTTCATAACTTGCACTGTCGCTTGGAAGCAGCGTTGCGATACCTGCTGGAAGTTGCTTACCTGCTGTTGCGCTTGCAAAGCTGTAAGTAGCTTGATACTTGTTGGCTTCAAAGGTCCATTTTCCTACAAACTCTACATTAGCCTTGTTGACAACGGCGCTAGCTGCGTCATAGCCCTTGAAGGTCCATGTGCCGTCGTTCACTGCGTCTGTGTAGGTCGCTTGCGCTGGTTGTTGAGCGGAAACAGAGGCACCATTCACATAAGTTGCACTGTCGCTTGGGGTCCAACCTGTGATTTCCGCTGGAAGAGCTTTACCTGCCGTTGCGCTCTCGAAGTGATAAGTAGCTTGGTACTTCTTGGCTTCAAAGGCCCACTTACCTACAAACCCTACATTAGCCTTGTTTACAACGGCGCTAGCTGCGTCGTAGCCCTTGAAGGTCCATGTGCCGTCGTTCACAGTATCTGTGTAGGTTGCTTGCGCTGGTTGTTGAGCTGAAACAGAGGCACCATTCACATAAGTTGCACTGTCGCTTGGGGTCCAACCTTTGATTCCCGCTGGAAGATCCTTATCTGCTGTCTCGCTCTCGAAGCGATAAGTAGCTTGGTACTTGTTGGCTTCAAAGGCCCATTTTCCTACAAACCCTACATTAGCCTTGTTTACAACGGCGCTAGCTGCGTCGTAACCCTTGAAGGTCCATGTGCCGTCATTCTCAGTATCTGTGTATGTGCTTTCTGCTGGTTGTTGAGCCGAAACAGAGGCACCATTCACATATGTTGCACTGTCGCTTGGGGTCAATGCGGCGATGGCTGCTGGAAGAGCTTTATCTGCTGTCGCGCTCTCGAAGCGATAAGTAGCTTGGTACTTGTTGGCTTCAAAGGCCCATTCCCCTACAAACTCTACATTATCCTTGTTCACGACTGCATTGGCTGCGTCGTAACCCTTGAAGGTCCATGTGCCGTCGTTCACTGGGTCTGTGTAGGTCGCTTGCGCTGGTTGCTTAGCTGAAACAGAGTTACCATTCTCATAAGTTGCACTGTCGCTTGGGGTCCAACCTGTGATTTCTGCTGGAAGAGCCTTACCTGCTGTCTCGCTCTCGAAGCGGTAAGTAGCTTGGTACTTGTTAGCTTCAAACTTCCACTTACCTGTGAAAGTCAAATCAGCTTTTTTCACAAACTTACTTTTGGCATCGTAACCAAGGAAAGTCCAGGTACCATCGTTCACATCATCTTTGTAAGTCTTTGTTGTCGGCTCTTCTGGTACAACTTTTTGCGTGTTGTAATAGTTTGAGCTGTCTTTTGGTGCTTTCTTCTGGATAAATTCAGGCAAATCAACACCAGCCGTAATGCTTACAAAAGTATAGCTTACATGATGCGGTCTAGGCGTTACTTCCCAGATACCTGTAAATGTCACACGTTTGCCATTATAGGTCGCATTCTTCTGATCATAACCTTTGAAGGTCCAGACATAGTCTTTTTCTTCTTCAACTACTGATTCTTCAGCAGGTTGTTTGGCTACAATGGTGTCACCAACCTTATAAGAAGCTTCATCATTTGGAAGCATTCCCAAAATACTTTGTGGCAATGGAACACGTGCGTCAGAAGATTTGAATACATATTCTGGATTTGGAGTAGGTACCCAGCTTCCAAGGAAAGTCTGTCTGCCTTCTGCTACAACGATTTTTTCTTTATCGTATCCTGCAAATGTCCAAGTCACTTTATTTGCTGTATCAACATAAGTCGTTTCACTTGGTTGTTCAGCCAGAATTTCCTTAGGATATAACTTGTAATCATAAGGATTTTTCGGAGTCAACTTGGTGATATGATCTGGTAATACGAAAGCAGGATTAGTTGATTGGAACTGATAGTCTACACCATTTGGCGTAAAGCTCCAAGTTCCTGTGATGGTCTTCACTTTCGTACCTGCAATAGCTTTTCCGTATTTATCCGCATCAAAACCATGGAAGGTCCATGTACCTGTCGGAACAGTTACTGTGGTTGTGTCAAGTTTGCTTGCATCTTTGTAATCGTCAGCTCGTGCAACGAAATCAGTGCCAGTTGGAAGCATATCGCGAATCTTATTTGGAAGAGGATAAGCAGGAGTCGAGTTAGTAAATTTATACTCTAATCTGTAGATCGTATCAGTCTGATCAGTCGGAACTAAGATCCATTTTCCTTTGAAGAGGACGTCTGCGTTCTCGACTGTTTTCACACGTGGAGAAATAGTCGTATTATCATCTTCATAGTAGTCATCAAAGACCCAAGTTCCTCTGCCATCAGGATCCTCAAATCTTGTTTTAGATGGCATTTTAACGCGAGCTTTTTCACCCTTGACAAATTCTCTTTCGTAAGTGATTAGATTATACAAAGTTGATGGCGGATAGATCGTTTGACCAGAATCATCTTTTGAATCTGTATAGAAGTCATAGTAAACACTATGCTTGGTCGGTAAAAATTTCCAATGAACAGTGTAGGTAGAATCCTCATCGTCAGCTGGTTTCTCAACTTCCTCCTTTCGCTGAGGAATCTGCTGAGCAACCCATGTACCATCATTTTCATTATCGACGTATGAACTGAGATATTGAATTTCATTAAAGACATTGGCAGAATAATCTGATGGAGAAGTCGTGATAGGAGCAGGGATTTGTGCCTTCAAATCATCAGGAATAGTCTTCCCTGGAGTATCACTGACAAAGTCAAAGGAAACTGTCTTATCTCTGTGTGGTGTGAAGGACCAAGTACCGGTAAAGAGAACTTTATCTTGATTAACTACCTTGCTATTAGCGTCATAGCCATCAAATTTCCAAGTTCCCTTGTTGACAAAGTCCATGTAGGTCGTCTTCAGGGGAGCTGTTGCAAGGACAGTATCGCCATTATTATAGTTTTTTCCAGTGCTTGGAATATAGGTCGTGATCTCCTCTGGGAGAGACAGGCTAGGGTCTTTGCTGACAAACTTATAGTTTTCAGGATAGGTTGCCGGTGTAAATGTCCAAGTACCTGTGAACTTGAGATTCCATCCATCGTGCTCCCAGTCGCTCACTGGTTTTTTATCAAAATCATAGCCCGAAAAGTTCCAAGTACCATCGTTAGCTGCATCATAGTAGGAACCATTCAGCGGTTTAACAGACTGAACTATATCCTCGCCTTTCGGGTATTTCTTCCTATTCACATATTCCCATTCACTTGGCGCATATACTGGCTTCAGATTATTGATCTCAACAGGTAGTTCTTTGCCAGCCGTTCCACTGACAAACTCATAAGTCGGTTTCCGAGGAACTGGTGTAAATTTAAACGTCAATGGCATTGTAACTTTTGGTATTTCCCCATATGTAGCCGCCCGCTCTAGCTCACGACTGAAGGTTAAATCTACTACATCTTCCTCGTAGGTCCAATTCCCTTCATGTTCTGCATCATAGAAGGGTTTGTGGACACCTTGAACGTAATCGTAGCGCTGCAAGGCATCTAGGGTATCCAGTATATCTTTAGGTAAATACTTATGGCGTTCATCAAACTGATTGAAAGTAAGTTTGTAATCGTATAGTTTACTTTCTAGATCCTTTATCTCCTTAGGAAGAGGTAATCTATATTTGTCGTAGTATGAGGTCTTAGGACTACTTGGTAACTTATAAAAATTCTCCCAATCTTGCTTGTTCACAGCCTTGTAGGATACAATGACATCCTCAAAGTATTTCCAAGTTCCTACGAACTCTACATCGCCATTGTTTGCCACTTTACTTGGAGCATCAAAGCCAGTCAAAGCCCAATAGCCTTTTCGGTTAGGATATTCTTCTGAAGTATAAAAAACATAGTGAAATTCTTGTGCTTTTACTACTTCACCCTCAGCAAATCTTCTTCTATCTTCTGGACTCCAATTTGCAACATAAGGTGGCGGAGTTTTTCCAGGTGAACCATTAACTGCTCTATAGGTAGCCTTGTATGGTGTTGGTGTATATTCCCACTTACCTGTGAAGAAGACATCATCTTTGTCAATCACCTGACTATCATAGTCATAGCCTTTAAAGGTCCATCTACCACTTCCATCATTCTCTACATAAGTTGTTTCAGCTGGCTGGATGGCCTTTACTTTATCGCCCTTTTTGTAGATTTTTGTGTCTTCTGGCTTCAAGTAGTTCATTCCATACGGAGCTGATTTTCCTGGTGTAGCACTTTCAAACTCATAAAGTGCTGAACGAGGAGTCTTATCCTTGTCTGGGATGACTTTCGGATTTTTATCACGAAGACCTGAGTTGACAAAAGTCACTAGATTGCGATAAACCTTATCAATTTCTTCTTGCTTTGTTGCAGTTTGAAGCACACCATCGGCAGCTGTCATTACACCATTCAAGATTTCTAGACTATCGTCTGTCTTACTTGAAAAGTCCTTGCTACGCAACTCTTTGAGGTAGTTCTCCAAAGTGCTCTTGTTTAGACTTGCATTTGCTGAAGCTGGTTGAGCAGTGGCTGCAGCTGGCTGGCTTGTGCCTGTAGCTGGCTGAGCATTTTTAAAAACAGTCGAATCTGTCGCTTGACTTGTCTCTGTCGCAGCAGGTGCAGCAGACTTCAAAGCAACTTGGCTTTCTTTCTGGGATTCTGCTTGCTCTGTTGCAGAAGAGACCACCGAGACCTGATTCTCTGCTTTATTCTCCACTTGTTCAGTAGCCGTAAGCTCATCAGCTTGAGCTACTTGAGCGACTCCAAGCGCCGCAGGCGCAAACAAAAATCCAATCGCAAGGGACACAGTAGCAACTGACAATTTGCGGATTGAATATTTTATCTTTCTATCCTGAAAAAACATTCCAGTCCTCCTTTTATTTCATTATTTTCATTCTATCATAAATAGTTAATATTAGCGATTTTTTTTGACCGTAAATTTTTAAAAACTTATTTGTGGATATTTCCTCATAATATACAAATATACAAAAAAACTCCTTCTCCAAAATAGTAATTATAGGGATTTTTGTAAAAAAATGAAAGGAATCGCTTCCTTTCATTTTTTGCTTTTATTTCCAATTTAATACCGCGTTCAAACCATAATGATCGCTGACTTGTGGACTATTCTGACCATCAAAAACTACATGCAAGCTTTCTACTTCTAACTCTTTCGTTGTAAAGACATAGTCAATTCGAAGCGGTTCAGAGTTGCCTTTCCAACCATCAATTTCTGGTGGAACTGTATAGCTACCGCTTCTCTCTTTAGCAACTTCAAAAGCATCTTGTAACTCTAGAGGACTAGCTAGAATGGCTTGGTAGCCTTCCTGACCAGCTGGGTTATTGAAATCACCAGCTAAAATCAGAGGTTTGTTCAAACCTTTCAGCACAGCCTCAAATCGTGCCCATTCCTCCTGGAAACCTTTATCCCACCAAGAAAGATGGACACTTGCAAGAGCAAGCTCCTTCCCTTCAACTTCTGTCTCTGCCAAGGCGACACGGCGAGTATGGTAGTCAGTTGGATCATCCACATCTGAAACTAAAATCTCACGTGCTTGAATAGGTGTTTTAGATAAGATTGCCACACCTTCATGGTAGCGGTCATAGCCGATATGATTGTAAGCCCAAGTCCAGTAGTAGGTCCTCTCCTTCTCAGCCAACTTTTCAACCAAAAGTCTCACATAGTGGTCTTGATGAATGGGTTCTGCCGCTGGTAAAGCTTGATAAAGATGATCAACCTCCGCTTCTGGAGAAGTAATTTCTTGATTGATTTCTTGGAAACAAATCAAATCATAGTCTTTTTCAAGAATATCCTGGAGCAAGAGCTGGAATTTTTCCTCTGCTTCCTTCTCCATCCAACTGTGGGTATTGAGTGTTAAAAATTTCATGCTTTTCTCCTAAAACAAGAGGTTGGAAAACAGCTTCCAACCTCAAGTATATTACAATTCTACTTTAGCAACTGCTGTTTTAGCTGCAAGAGAACCAGTTTGTTCTAATTTAACAGATTTGAGAACATCTCCATTTGTAAAGACAACCACTGTTGAAGTTTCACGACCTGCTGCACGGATAGCATCCAAGTCAGCTGTAACAAGAAGATCACCAGCAGCAACCTTTTGTCCTTCAGAAACGTGAACTGTGAATGGTTTTCCTTCAAGGCTTACAGTATCCAAACCGATGTGAACAAGTACTTCAAGACCTGCTTCAGTCACAAGACCAAGAGCATGTTTTGTAGGGAAGATACTTGATACAGTACCTGTAACTGGAGATACGATATTTCCATTTGCTGGTTCTACCGCAAATCCGTCACCCATCATTTTTTGAGCAAAAACTGGGTCTTTCACTTGTTCCAAGGCAATGACTTGACCATCAGCTACTGAGTAAACTTCCTCAGTTACACCCTTGAAATGTACAGTATTTTGTTGAGCTTCCGTCATTTGGCTTGGAAGAGTTTCAGGAATTACTTCACCTGAGTCAAGGATATCTTGGATATCAGATTTCAATACGTCAGCTTTTGGTCCGTAGATAGCTTGGACACCTTGTCCTTTCATGACAAGTCCCATAGCGCCTTCTGCTTTCCATTGTTCCTCAGTACCAACACGATCTGCATCTTTAACAGTTACACGAAGACGAGTCATACATGCATCCACATCAACGATGTTTGCACGTCCACCAAGAAGGTTAATGATATTTACAGCTTGAGAAGCAGCTGCAACTTTTGTTTCACCTGAAGCAGCTCCTTCTGAAGCTCCTTCAGCAGTTTCATAGTTTCCGTTACGTCCTGGGGTTGCATAGTTGAATTTTTGAATCATGAAGTTTGCGATAAAGTACATGATTACAGCAAAGAGAACAGTTACCCAGATAAAGTTAACGATATCCATACCAATACCAGCATTAATTGCTAGTGGTGTACGAGTCAAGAATTCAATTGAACCGAATGAGTGGACACGAAGGTGAACAATATCTGCCATAGCAAAGGCAGCACCTTGAACTACTGCATAAACAAGGTAAAGCGGTGTTGCGATGAACATGAACATATACTCGATTGGTTCAGTAACCCCTGTCAAGAATGTTGCAAGAGCTGTCGCAATCATCATACCTTTATATTGATGTTTCTTATCAGCATCGACATTACGGTAGATAGCCACGATCACACCCATCAAAATACCGAATGAACCGATCATTTGTCCAACTTTGAAACGAGCTGGGTGAACAGTATCTAACAATTGTTGGTAGTGACTTGCATCTGTACCTTTAAGGTTAACAAGGTCTGTTACCCATGCAAGCCATAGTGGGTCTTGACCAAATACTTGAGTACCTTTAGCTGCACCAGTTAAAATGTCATAAGTACCACCAAGAGCTGTGTAGTTCATTGGGATAGTCAACATATGGTGAAGACCAAATGGCAAGAGCAAACGTTCCAAAGTACCATACAAGAATGGTGCGAGAACTGGCGCAGTTTCTTGAGAGTTGGCAATCCAAATACCAAAGTTATTGATACCTGTTTGAACTACTGGCCAGAAAGCTGCAAGTACAATTGCTGCAATAGCTGAACGAAGAATAACAACAAACGGTACAAAACGTTTCCCGTTGAAGAATGAAAGTGCGTCTGGAAGTTTACGGTAGTTGTAGTATTTGTTATAGGCAGTTGCCCCTACAAAACCTGAGATAATCCCTACGAATACACCCATGTTAAGGGCTGGTGCTTCAAGAACACTGATAAAGTAATCAGCAACTTTGATTGAACCACCAAAGAAAGTAGTTACCATAGCATCTGGATTTTTCAACATATCGCCTGATACACCAAAGATTGTACCAGTGATACGGTTAATCAAGATGAAGGCAAGACCAGCGGCGAAAGCACCACCAGCGCGCTCTTTAGCCCAGCTTCCTCCAATAGCGAGGGCAAACAAAATATGAAGGTTACCGATAACCCCCCAACCAATTTGCTCTAGTACGCCACCAGTAATAACTAGGGGAGCAAGGTTTGGGTCAATCATTGCAAGTGACTTACCGATTGAAATCATCAATCCAGCGGCTGGCATAACCGCGATAACCACCATCAAAGCCTTACCGAATTTCTGCCAAAACTCGAAAGACAAGACATTTTTGAATGTAGCTTTCATCATTCAAATCTCCTTTATTTTATTTAGGCAAACGTTTTACGAAAACGTTTGCACTTGTTTATAACTTAATTATACCACTTTATTTTTTTTTGTAAAGGCTTTTATAAAAAAATTTCCGTTTTTCTTAAATTTTTATACAAGGCTAAATTTCAAATTCAAGTTAGCCAGCAAGCAGTCTTCTCTGGGCGACTTGTAGTCCAAGCATTTTTTAGGATAGTTATTGATCCAGTTTTCGATGAAGGCGACTTCTTTGGAAGTCGTTTTCTTGGTTCCTTTAGGTAACCATCTACGAATGAGCCTGTTGTGATTCTCATTGGTTCCCCTTTCCCAAGAGGCATAGGGGTGTGCATAGTAGATATGCTCCTTAGAAAACACATCAGATAAGCGGTTGAATTCGGCTCCATTATCTGCCGTGATGGAAAGAATCTTGTGTTGTCTTAAGATGAGTTTTAGAGCCTGATTGACAGACTCAGCGATTTTATTTGGAATTAATCGAATGATTTGGTGTCTGCTCCTTTGATTCGTCAAGGCCAGTAGACAGTAGTTTTTCGCTTTGAAACGTCCCTTTCCAATACATTGTAGGACTGTACCACTCTTGATTTCATTGTGGATGGTCTGAGGAGCTTTTCCAAGTAGAGAGGCGATTTCTCTATTTGATTTTCCTTCATTTTTCCATCGTTCGATTAACCGACGGCTATGGATTGTCAAGTGTTTAGCTTTTGTAGTATAATTGATTTGCATCTCTGTGCCTTTCTTGTGTTTGTGGTAAACAACAAGTCTAACACAGAGGTGTTTTCTTATGCCTATAACTAGATTTCATTTAACAACATAGACTAGTTGAACCAGCTCATTTTTAGGAAAGTTGGCTGGCTAACTTCATTATAGAACTTTCAATTTTTATACAAGCGCTAAAAGAAAAAGCTCTATAATATTTGTTGTGGGTAAATCCCCTATAGATCTTATGGAGCCTATTTTGTTGTAGAAAAAAAGTCCCATAAGATTTATAATGAAAAGCGACTAAACAACTCATTAGAAAGAATCATATGGAACCATTACATTTTATCACAAAATTACTAGACATTAAAGCCCCTAATATCCAAATTATGGATGTTATTAATAGAGATACCCTCAAGGAAATCATCGCTAAACTGGACTACGACGCCCCATCTTGTCCTGATTGTGGAAGTCAAATGAAAAAATATGACTTTCAAAAACCATCTAAAATTCCTTACCTTGAAACGACTGGTATGCCTACTAGAATTCTTCTGAAAAAGCGTCGTTTCAAGTGCTATCATTGTTCGGAAATGATGGTCGCTGAGACTTCTCTCGTCAAGAAAAATCACCAAATTCCTCATATTATCAATCAAAAGATTGCTCAAAAGTTGATTGAAAAGACTTCTATGACCGATATTGCCCATCAGCTTTCCATTTCAACTTCAACTGTCATTCGCAAGCTCAATGACTTCCGTTTTAAACATGATTTTTCTCGTCTTCCTGAGATTATGTCCTGGGACGTTGAAACAGTCAGGGGAGTGACTGTTTCAATCGGGAGATGAAGATGAGTTTCATTGCGCAAGATTTTGAAAAGCTCAATATCATCGCTGTCCTTGAGGGAAGAACACAAGCTGTCATCCGAAATCACTTTCTTCGATACGATAGAGCTGTTCGTTGTCAGGTGAAAATCATTACTATGGATATGTTTAGCCCTTACTATGCCTTAGCTAAACGACTTCGCTTTCGAATTTCTAAACTCAGGCTGAAACAGTCTACCAGACTGTTTCACTCCCAAATGCAAAAATTGTACTTGATCGCTTTCACATTGTGCAACGCTTAAGCCGTGCTATGAGCCGTGTGCGGGTCTAAATCATGAACCAATTCGATAGAAAATCCCATGAATACAAGGCTATCAAGCGCTACTGGAAGCTCATTCAACAGGATAGTCGTAAATTGAGTGATAAGCGTTTTTATCGCCCTACTTTTCGCATGCACTTGACGAATAAAGAAATTCTAGACAAGCTTTTGAGCTATTCAGAAGATTTGAAACACCACTATAAGCTCTACCAGCTCTTGCTTTTTCACTTCCAGAATAAGGAACCTGACAAATTTTTCGGACTCATTGAGGACAATCTAAAGCTGGTTCATCCTCTTTTTCAGACTGTCTTAAAAACCTTCCTCAAGGACAAAGAGAAAATCGTCAACGCCCTCCAATTACCCTATTCCAACGCAAAATTGGAAGCGACTAATAATCTCATTAAACTTATCAAACGAAATGCCTTTGGTTTTCGGAATTTTGAAAACTTCAATAAAAGAATTTTCATCGCTCTCAACATCAAAAAAGAAAGGACGAAATTCGTCCTTTCTCGATCTTAGCTGACTTCAACCCACTACAGTTGACAAAGAGTCGTTTATTTCCGCTTTCTTGCGATGAGATGAATCGGTGTTCCTTCAAAGACAAAGGCCTTGCGAATTTGATTTTCCAAGAAACGCAGGTAAGAGAAGTGCATGAGTTCTTCTTCATTGACAAAGATGACAAAGGTTGGTGGCTTGGTTGCCACTTGCGTTGCGTAGAAGATTTTGAGGCGTTTTCCTTTGTCTGTCGGTGTTGGATTGATAGCAATGGCATCCATAATCACATCGTTCAAGACAGCTGAAGGGATACGGGTGTTTTGACTCTCGCTGATTTGCTTGATCATCTCAGGCAGTTTGTGGAGACGCTGCTTGGTAAGAGCTGAAACAAAGACAATCGGCGCATAAGGCAGATATTGGAACTGCTCACGGATATCTTCTTCCCATTTCTTCATGGTGTGGTTGTCTTTCTCAAGAGTATCCCACTTATTGACCACGATGATCATTCCTTTACCCGCTTCGTGGGCGAAACCTGCGATACGCTTGTCATACTCGCGAATACCTTCTTCTGCATTGAGCACCATTAAGACTACATCTGAACGGTCAATGGCACGCATAGCACGCATGACAGAGTATTTCTCCGTATTTTCGTAGACTTTACCAGACTTACGCATACCAGCTGTATCAATCATGGTAAACTCTTGGCCATCCGCATCTGTAAAATGGGTATCAATAGCATCACGAGTTGTACCAGCAACGGGACTGGCAATCACACGATCTTCTCCCAAGATAGCATTGATCAAACTTGATTTTCCAACGTTTGGACGGCCAATCAAGCTAAATTTGATCACATCTGGATTTTCTTCTTCGACTTCGTGTGGCAGATTTTCCACGATGGCATCCAGCACATCCCCTGTCCCGATACCGTGGACAGACGAAATTGGTAACGGTTCGCCCAAGCCTAGTGCATAGAAATCAAAGATATCATTTCGCATTTCAGGATTGTCAACCTTGTTAACCGCAAGAATAACAGGTTTATGGGTTTTATAAAGTTTACGGGCTACGTACTCGTCCGCATCTGTGATCCCTTCTTTCCCAGACACCACAAAGACGATGACATCGGCTTCTTCCATGGCAATTTCTGCCTGGTGCTTGATTTGCTCCATAAAGGGAGCATCGACATCGTCAATCCCTCCAGTATCAATCATACTAAAGGAACGATTGAGCCACTCACCCGTTGCATAGATACGGTCACGTGTCACACCCTCGACATCTTCTACGATTGAGATCCGCTCACCAGCGATTCGATTAAATAGGGTTGATTTCCCAACATTGGGACGTCCCACAATGGCAATAGTTGGTAAGGCCATGTTTTCTCACTTTCTACAATAACTTTTTCTGTTCTAGATTTTTCCGAGTTGAACTAGGTTCGGCTTGACCAAACTGCTCTGCCAAACGCTGACTCCAAGAGGTCGTCGCACGCGCACCAGCATAGTCCGCCTGAACTTTGTCATAGTCCAAAATCGCTTCAACTGGCTGTTCTTGGTATTCTTCCTCAAATACCACTTGGCTCAAAGGCAGTCTTGGTTTGACATCATGTTGTTGATCTGGCACACCAAGGGCAATCCCAAAAACTGGGTAGGTATAGTCAGGCAGGTTAAAAAGCGCTGCTACTTCTTCCGACTTGTAACGGACTAAGCCGATGATAACACCACCATATCCCAGACTCTCTGCTGCAAGCAAGGTATTTTGCCCCACAAGTGCAGCATCCACAGACGTGATAAGGAGACCTTCCACTCCTTGAGGTTGGAAAGTGTCCGTATGAAGGCTTGCTCCCTTTTCAGCTCGATTCAAGTCACCAACAAAGAGCAAAAAGGCTGCTGACTGGCGAATGGCTTCCTGCGGAACCAACTCATATAGGGCATCTTTCTTTTCTTGACTGCGCACAAGAATCACAGAGTAGGATTGAAAATTTTTCCAAGATGACGCCATTTGCCCAGCAGTCAAAATCTCTTCCAAGTCTGCTTGAGGAATTTCCTGCTCCTTAAAGCGACGAACTGAAGTATGAGCTTTCATCAGTTTAATGGTTTCTGTCATCGGCGATTTTCTCCTTCTAGTCTCGTTTCCTCTGCTAAATAGCGGATCCTTTCCATGACCCGTCTAGCTTCCCAAGTCTCATCATTTCCATTCTTTCCTTTGGCAAAATGTTTTTCCAAATCTTGGAAATTAAAGTTGGAAGTAAAGAAGGTCGGCAAATCTTCCTGCATGCGGTACTGGAGAATGACTTGGAGAATCTCATCACGTACCCAAGGTGTCGACTGCTCTGCACCAATATCATCCAAGACCAAGACCTCTGCTAACTTGATGTCATCCACCAAGGCCTTCACAGTTCCTTCACCAATGGCATTTTTCACATCAATGACAAAACTTGGATAGTGGAGAATCGTCGTTGATGCTCCACGTTTTTCAGATAGGTCATGAGCTAAGGCTGCCATCATGAAACTCTTACCAACACCAAAATCTCCGTAAAGATAGAGGCCCTTTCGGATGCTTGGGTAAAGGTCAACAAAGGCATAGAGTCTCTCAAAAATCGGCAAGCGTCCTAGATCATCCAGGTCAATCTGAGCCAACTTCGCTTTCTTAAGACTTGCTGGTAGATTGATCAACTTGAGACGATTCTTAATTGCAGCCTCTTTTTCAGCCGCGATTAGTTCTGGTGTTTCTTCATAAGATACATCCGCATAACCGTGATTCATGACCAAGATAGGCTTGTAGCCACGCGCTATATAGTCCGCATCCCCACGAAGAAACTTGTCCCGTTCTGTAATATATTGATTGAACTTGGAGATGCTACGATTTAACTCCTCTGGACTGAGGGATTCTTTCTGGATAAAAGCCGCCACATCTGGATCCTTCATGATCTGCTGGACTAGGTCCTGATACTGAAAACGACTTGTCTGACGTTTGATTACGTCACCCACACTTTCCATCTAGTCTCCTCCTTCTTCTAATCGGGCTAACATTTCTTGTTTTTTGCGTTCGAGTTCCAGACGAGTTTCCTCACTGGTTTGATTTTTATATTCTGGATTGCTCCACTTGGGAACATTGGTCTTAGTCGAGCTCGTTTTTGATTTTTGGTCTTCCTGGCCTTTTTGCTGACGCTCTCGAATCCGAAGCACAGCTTCTTCTGCTGTTCGAATTTTTTGGTAAGCATAGTCATTGGCGACCTTCATGGCATATTTCTCATTGACATTTGCCGAATCAACCTTGTTAAAGGTTAGAAGCAAGACGATATTGATGACTTCATCCAACAAGCCTAAAGACGCCATCTGATGAAGGAGTTCTCTTTCACTTTGGGTGATGTTCCCCTTACGCGTTTGCTTGATTTCCGCTAAAAATTGTAGGGGAGTTTTATTTTTGGCTTCCCTGATAATGGTCATTTCTTTGGGGCTAAAGTCAGAAGGAACCTGCTTTTGCGCAATCTTTTCACGCATGCGTTTGACAGAAATAACCTGAGCCACTGTAGTCGCCTTGGCTAATTGATAGGTTTCAAACCAGGTCCATTTTTTTTCATCTGCGATGGCAAACAATTCCAAAACATCTGCCTGCTCGTTTTCAAAACGCAAACCATCTCGAGCCATCAGGCGCTGGAAATGTTCCAAGTCAAAATCGTTTTTTGACTTGCTTTTAGACTCGCTTGGTGTCACTTCTTCAGTCAGGGTTGGAAAGACTTGACTCAAAGAAACAGAGAATGCTTCTCCCTCACTCGGTGCCTGCTTCATAGCAGAAACAGCTGTATCCCCAATCTTTTTCTCTAATAATCTGCTATAGACTGAATGACTTAGAAAATTCTGACTGGAAAGGGGAGAATGAAGCTGTAATTCATAGGCCTCTCCCTTTTGATAAAGGGTTAACAAGTCCACAGCAGATAAGATTTTAAAAGACTGGAGGAGCGTATTCATCCCGAAGTTCAAATGATTAAGAATATTAGCAAAGAGGTGCTCCTTTTGCCCACCATCCCAAAAAGTAATAGCATATAGATAGAGGCTCAGTGCCTCCTGACCGATAATCGGGAGGTAGCACTGCACCAGAGAAGAGGTATCTTGCGACACCCGATTATTCTTTAGAAAAGAAAAACGGTCATTTGGCTTCATTTACTTTTCCTTTTTCTTCTTAGAGGACTGAGTGATCTGCTGGAGCAGACTCTCCAACTCACTCACATCCTTAAAGCTACGGTAAACACTGGCAAAACGAACATAGGTAATCTCATCCAGCTCCGCCAATTCTTCCATGACTAAAGAACCAATATATTCACTTTGGATCTCATTCTCACTGCGACTGCGGAGTTTTTGCTCGATACGATTGACCACCATGTTGATTTCATCACTTGACACAGGGCGTTTCTGGGCTGAGCGGATAATCCCATTAAAGATTTTATCTCTCGAAAACTGCTCTCGCGTACCGTCTTTTTTGACGACAACCAGCGTTCGCTCTTCTACTCGTTCATAGGTTGTAAAACGATGCTGACACTCGTCGCACTCACGTCTTCGGCGGATGGTATTTCCTTCTTCGGCTTGTCGACTATCAACAACACTAGACTTGGTAGCCCCACATTTTGGACAACGCATGCATTTCCCTCCTTGTCGTTTTCTTTTCATTATACCATTTTTTAAGCAATTCCCAAAACAATTCTTATTTTTACTTGACAAGTTTTTTGTTTTATTGTATTATTTAATTAAAACAATAAAGAAAAAGAAAGGAGACTATGATGTCCTGGTCATTTGATAATACAAAACCCATTTATTTGCAGATTATGGAAAAAATCAAATTACAGATTGTTTCCCATGAACTGGAACCCAACCAACAGCTCCCAACCGTAAGGGAACTAGCGAGCGAGGCTGGGGTCAATCCCAACACAATTCAGCGCGCCTTGTCTGATCTTGAGCGCGAGGGCTTCGTTTATAGCAAGCGGACTACTGGTCGTTTTGTCACTGAGGACTTAGATCTCATCGTTCAGTCCCGCAAACAGCTTTCTGAGGAGCAACTGAAAAACTTTGTAAAGGGCATGCTTCAATTCGGCTATCAAAAAGAAGAACTGCCAAGTGTGCTTAGCGAATACATCAAAGGAGTATAAAATTATGACATTACTAGCATTTGAAAATGTATCCAAATCCTACGGGGCTACAGCAGCCCTTAACAATGTTTCCCTTGAGATTCCCGCTGGAAAAATCGTCGGGCTTCTCGGTCCAAACGGATCCGGAAAAACAACCTTGATCAAGCTGATCAACGGACTTCTCCAACCAGACCAAGGTCGTGTCCTCATTAACAACATGGACCCAAGTCCTGCTACCAAAGCCATTGTCTCTTATCTACCAGACACGACTTATCTGAATGAACAGATGAAAATCAAAGAAGCACTGACCTACTTTAAAACTTTCTACCAAGATTTCAATCTTGAGCGGGCTCAGCATCTTTTAGCAGATCTTGGCATTGATGAAAACAGTCGTCTCAAGAAATTGTCAAAAGGGAACAAAGAAAAGGTTCAGCTCATCCTCGTTATGAGCCGTGAAGCTCGTCTCTACGTTCTCGACGAACCGATTGGTGGTGTGGATCCAGCTGCCCGTGACTATATCTTGAACACCATCATCAACAACTACTCACCAACTTCAACTGTTTTGATTTCTACCCACTTGATTTCAGATATTGAGCCGATCTTGGACGAAATCATCTTCCTAAATAACGGAAAAGTCGTCCGTCAAGGAAATGTTGATGATATTCGTTACGAGTCAGGTGAGTCGATTGACCAGCTCTTCCGCCAAGAGTTCAAGGCTTAGTTAAAGGAGATTATTATGTTTTGGAATTTAGTTCGTTATGAATTTAAAAATGTTAACAAATGGTATCTAGCTCTCTACGGTGCTGTGCTTGCAATTTCGGTTTTGATTGGTGCATCCATTTCTGGCATTAGTCAGACCTACACTAGCTATGGTAATGATCCCTACTATCTGTTAGGCTTTCTGATCTTAGTTTTTGGTGGGCTCAGCGTTACTCTCTGGATCGCGACTATCTTTCTAATCGTTCGACGCTTCAAGGGAAGTGTCTACGATCGTCAGGGCTATCTTACATTGACTCTGCCCGTCTCTGAACACCAGATCATCACCGCCAAATTACTGGGTGCTCTCATTTGGTCAATCATAAGCTATATTGTATTTATCTTGAGTATCATTATTATCTTCTCACTCACCCCTGTAGTGAAAGATTTGCCACTCCTCTATCGATTTATCTCTCCTTATCTCGGTTACGGTTGGCTCTACGCCCTCTCTCTTCTGGTCGGTTCAATTACTTGGATTTTATCTATTTACCTTTGTATCTCAATTGGTCAACTATTTAACGAGTATCGTACCGCTATGGGAATTTTAGCCTATATCGTGATTAACATCGTGATTGGCTATATTTCTATCTTCTTCCGAATGGATTATGATTTTAACCTCCTAATTAGCGTTGATATCCTCAAAGATTTCATTCTAGCAATTATCTACTACCTCGGAACCTACTATATCTTGAAAAACAAGGTTAACTTGCAATAAAAAATGCCCAGCTAGAAAGCTGGGTTTTTCTTTAACTCAATATCAAACTGGCTACAATGGGACTGACAAAGACGTAGAGAATACCGGTGACACCGATAGCCAAGCCACCCATGGCGCCTGCTACAGAGCCGTATCGAAAGGCCGTTCCCGTTCCGACAGCATGACCTGTCCCTCCAAGGGAAAGACCTACAGCCACTGGATCATCAATTTTCAACCACTTCAAAAGGGTTGGCCCAATAACACTAGTTAAAATCCCAGTTGCCACTACGACGACCAAGGTCACAGTCGTCAAACCCTGCAATTTTTCTGTGATTCCCACTGCCATGGCGGTTGTCACTGACTTGGGAAAGAGAGAAATGGCTAGGAAAAAGTCCATGCCAAATATTTTCGCTACTATAGCGGTGAAACTAGTATTGACAACTACTGCTAGCAGACTACCAAAGAGAATACTCCGAGCATGGTGCCTCATCAGGTGAAAACTTTTATAAAGCGGAATCCCTAGAGCCACTGTCGATGGGACTATCAAGTTATTCAGATAAACCCCACCTTGGTAGTAATCTTGGTAAGAAATACCCGTCGCCTTAAGAAGGATGATAATAAAAATTGCTGACAAAAGCAAAGGTGTTGTCAAAGGATGGGGAAAACGTCTGTAAATCAACATCCCCACTAGATAAGCTAGTATAGACAATGCAATCCCAAACAGAGGATTGGATACAAATTCGCTCATTTGGCATCTCCTTTCTCATAATCTCCCTCAAACCGTCGCTTGATAAACTGAACCACCAAGGCTATGAGGATGATATTGATAACAGCCGCAAAAAAGACAATCAAGACGATAGGCAAGAGATAAGGGGCAATCACATCAAACTTTTCCATGATACCCACTGCTGGCGGCAAAAAGAGAATGGTCATATTAGCCAGCAAAAAATTCCCCACCATATTGACATGCCTGGTCCTCAGCCACTTGAACTGCAGGGCTAGAAAGAGAATGATTAAGCCAATAATACTGCCTGGTATGGGCAGATGAAAGAAACTGGAAATCCCTTCACCAATAAGGGAAATTACAAAAAGAATCATTAATTGAACATATAACTTCATCTCAAACTCCTTGAAATAGAATTCTTGCATACCAGTTTACTCTTTTTTCAGAAAATTTCAAGGAAATATCGAAATTTTTCTTTCTTGCAAGGATTAGCTAAAAGTAGTATAATCATTGCATGCGCAATCATCTTGTGTTACAAAGACAATCAGTAATGACTTTGTGATTTTTACTTTGAAAGGAAAGGAGAAAGCAATGACCTATTTGGAAAAATGGTTTGACTACAACCGCCGTCAAAAGGAAATAGAAGCCTTGTTGGAAGAAACCATTGCCCAGCAGAGTGAACAAAGGTTGACCTTAAAAGAGTTTTATCTACTCTACTATCTGGACCTAGCTGATGAAAAATCCTTACGGCAGATTGATTTACCAGATAAACTCCATCTCAGCCCAAGCGCTGTTTCTCGAATGGTAGCTCGACTAGAAGAGAAAAACTGCGGTTTACTTAGTCGCAGATGTTGCGATCAGGATAGACGGGCTAGTTTTATCTGCTTGACTGACGAGGGACAAACAACCCTGGCTTATCTACAAAAGGCCGTCGAAGAAAGACTGGAGACGAGTCTTGATTTCATTTCATAATCAGATTTTTAAAAAAGTTGCGTGCGCAATCATTTTTCTTGACATTCCTCTTTTCAAGGAGTACAATAAAGTCAAGATCGAATAAAGGAGTTTTATATGATCGAAATTACCTATCTAGATGCCAGCAAGCAAGAGAGAACTATGACTTTCGAGTCTTATGAAGACTTTGAACGCTCTCAACAAGCCTGCCTTATCGGTGTCGCAGACTATTATCCAGTTCAAAAATTAACCTATA
Organism: Streptococcus oralis; assembly: GCF_901543815.1. Taxonomy (GTDB): domain Bacteria; phylum Bacillota; class Bacilli; order Lactobacillales; family Streptococcaceae; genus Streptococcus; species Streptococcus oralis_CM. The sequence continues at coordinate 590,683 of NZ_CABEIU010000002.1, read as the reverse complement.
ATGGTCATGATTTGGACTACCATGGGACTTATGGAGATGTCTTCTTCTATCTCATGAAACAAGATTTAAGCCAATATAACTAAAAAAGGAGAAATACAATGGCAAAAGCAATTACAGATGCAACATTTGAACAAGAAACAAAAGACGGTTTGGTCTTGGTAGACTTCTGGGCAACTTGGTGTGGTCCATGTCGCATGCAAGGTCCAATCTTGGATAAATTGTCTGAAGAACTTTCAGAAGATGTTTTGAAAATCGTTAAAATGGACGTTGATGAAAATCCAAACACAGCTCGTGCCTTTGGAATCATGTCTATTCCAACTCTTCTCTTCAAAAAAGACGGCCAAGTGGTGAAACAAGTTGCTGGTGTTCACACTGCAGAACAAATCAAGGCCATCGTTGCTGAATTGAGCTAATCACACGAGAGACCAAGTACTTTATTTGGTCTCTTTTTTTCTTGCCCTTTGCCATTTTTCAAAAAATATGCTAGACTGTAGGTAGAATATTACGATGTTTGGGACATGCCATCGCTAAAAAAAACCTCTACTTGGTATTTTTTAGCTCCCCTCAAGGGAGCTTTTTGCGTGCTCTGAACATTTCCCACTTTGGAAGGAGTACTATGAAACGTCAATCAGCCTTGGTCGTCTTTAGCGGCGGTCAAGATTCCACAACCTGCCTCTTTTGCGCTAAAGAACACTATGAAACAGTCGAAGCCGTCACCTTTGCCTACGGCCAACGCCATCATCTCGAAATTCAAGTTGCTAGAGAAATCGCTAAGGAACAAGGTATTCGTCATCACATCTTAGATATGTCTCTACTGGGGCAAATCACTGAAAATGCCTTGACCTCTGATATGGAAATCGGGCAAAAAGAGGGAGAGGTTCCCAATACCTTCGTTGACGGTCGCAACCACCTCTTTCTGTCCTTTGCAGCAGTTCTTGCCAAGCAACGAGGTATTAATGATATCGTGACAGGTGTCTGCGAGACAGATTTTTCAGGCTACCCTGACTGTCGAGATGTCTTTGTCAAATCCCTTAATGTCACCCTCAACCTTGCCATGGATTATGACTTTGTTATCCAAACACCTCTCATGTGGCTAGACAAGGCTGAAACTTGGGAATTAGCCGACCAACTCGGTGCCTTTGACTACGTTCGTGAAAAAACCTTGACCTGCTACAATGGGATTATCGGAAGTGGCTGCGGTGATTGTCCAGCCTGCCACCTACGTCAACATGGCCTAGATGTTTATCTCTCACAGAAAGGAGTTGGCTGATGTTTTTTGCACCTAAAGAAATCAAACAGGAAACTGGAGAGTCTCTTGTCTACAATCCTCACAGAACCTTAGTTTCAAAAGAGTTTGCTTTTGACGCTGCCCACCACCTCTTTCACTATGAGGGAAAATGCAAATCCCTGCACGGCCACACTTATCATCTGCAGATTGCTGTTAGTGGATTTTTAGATGAACGGGGCATGACCTATGACTTTGGAGACATCAAAGGTATCTACAAGGACTACTTGGAGCCCCACTTGGATCATCGCTATCTCAACGAAACTCTACCCTATATGAACACGACTGCTGAAAACATGGTTTACTGGATTTTCCAAACCATGAGTCAAGAGTTGCCAGACGAACGCGGTCTCCGTTTGGAATACGTTTGTCTCTATGAGACTCCAACTGCCTTTGCAGAGTTTAGACGGGAGTGGTTAGATGACTAGGGAACGTGTCCTCAAACTACCTGTTCTGGAAATTTTCGGCCCAACCTTTCAAGGTGAAGGTCGTGCTATTGGGCAGAAAACCATGTTTGTCCGCACTGCTGGTTGCGACTACCATTGCGACTGGTGCGACTCTGCCTTTACTTGGGATGGTTCTGAGAAGCCTACTCGCATGACAGCTGACGAGGTCATTGCTGAGTTGGATAAACTGGGAAGCTACGACTACGTCACCCTATCTGGCGGAAATCCTGCTATCCTAGCAACCAACATGGCTCAACTCGTCACCAAGCTCAAGGAACGTGGTGTCACTCTAGCTGTTGAGACCCAAGGCTCCCGCTGGCAAAATTGGTTAAAAGATATCGACCAAGTCACTCTGAGTCCCAAACCTCCTTCATCCAAGATGGAAGTCAACTTTGAGACCTTGGACTTTATCGTTTCCCAATTGGATCCAGACAAGGTCACCTTTAAAATTCCTGTCTTTGATGATGCCGATTTGGCCTTTGCTAAAGGGATTCAAGAACGCTACCAACCAGATGTTCTCTTCTTATCAGCAGGAAATCCTGAGCCCAAGGCTACAGGCAATATTGTCCAAGACCAACTAGACCGCCTCAAAGAACTCTGGGAACGCGTCGCTGCTGACGATAGCTGGGGCAAGGTCCGCGTCCTTCCCCAACTCCATACCCTCCTCTACGACAACCAACGTGGTGTTTAAAATTAGAAAGAAAAAATCATGTCACAACAAGAAGAAATGAAAAATCTAAGCCTACTGGGCAACAAAGAAACCAACTACATTTTCGAGTATCAACCAGAAGTCCTCGAGTCTTTTGACAATCGTCATGTGGAAAATGACTATTTTATTAAATTCAACTGTCCTGAATTTACCTCCCTGTGCCCAATCACTGCTCAGCCAGATTTTGCGACGATTTATATTTCCTACATTCCTGACAAGCTCTGTGTCGAGTCAAAATCCCTCAAACTCTACCTCTTTAGCTACCGAAATCATGGGGATTTTCACGAAAACTGTATCAACACCATCGGGAAAGACTTGGTCAACTTGCTAGACCCTCGCTATTTAGAAATCTGGGGAAAATTCACTCCGCGCGGTGGTATTTCAATCGACCCCTATTACAACTACGGTAGGCCTGGAACCAAGTATGAAGGTTTGGCAGAACAACGCCTCTTCCAACATGACCTCTACCCAGAGAAAATTGACAACCGCTAATACTCTTCGAAAATCTCTTCAAACCACGTCAATGTCGCCTTGCCGTAGGTATGTTACTGACTTCGTCAGTTCTATCTACAACCTCAAAGCAGTGCTTTGAGCAACCTGCGGCTAGCTTCCTAGTTTGCTCTTTGATTTTCATTGAGTATAAACAGATACGAAAAAGCCCTGTTCCTCAAGATGAGGAGCAAGGCTTTTTGAGTTTCAATTATTCTTCTGTTCCAAGAAAGTTTTTCGCAACAAGAGCTGCAAGAATACCACCAACGATTGGGGCAAGGATGAAAATCCATACTTGTTGAAGGGCTGCGCCACCTACCAAGACAGCTGGAGCCAAGCTACGAGCTGGGTTAACTGAAAGTCCAGTAATGTTCAATCCCACAAGGATCATGGCCATCAATGACAAACCAATCACCAAACCAGCGATTGCGCCATTGCCTTTGCTTGCTGATGTTACAGTCATGATAACTAGGACAAACAAGAAAGTTGCGATGACTTCAAACAAGAATCCACCAAAGACAGTGACACCGTTTGCCAAGGCATTTTCACCAAGACTTGCAGTTGACATACCTGAGTTAGACAAGAGGAGGAATACTGCAGCTGACGCAAGGAAAGCTCCAACTACTTGTCCAAGGATGTAGTTTACAAGTTCTGAAGATGACAAACGTTTGTTTACAAACATAGCGATCGAAACAGCTGGGTTCAAGTGAGCACCCGAAACAGTTCCGATTGAGTAGGCCGCAACCACGATTGCCAAACCAAAGGCAAAAGCAATTCCTAGGTGACCAAGGCCATCAAGACCATTTCCAAAAACAACAGCTCCTGTTCCGATAAACACAAGCATAAACGTACCGATTAGTTCAGCCACAAATTTTTTCATGATAAGTCTCCTTTTTTTCAAAACTATGTACCAGTCTATCAAAAGAAGGAAAGGGTTTCAAGAAAATTGACTGGAAAGTTCATTGAAAATCATGAAACGACTCTCTTATCCTTAGTACTGAAAGGATTGAATGGCTTCTTTCAAGTCATTTTGCAAACTATTCCTCTGGTCAAGTTGGATATAGACTTCCAACAGACAGGATCTGAAGTTGGAAAATTTATGGAAATCATTTGCTTCTTTCAGGGGAAATTCGACTGTTTGCAGCCAAGCAGTGAGTAGAGACGGTTCGATTTTCCCTCGTAAGATTGGTTCATAAAACGCTCTGGCTAACCGCCAATCTTCATCATTTGTAAAACGAATCTCAACACGTTTAAAGATTTTCCCAATGATTTCAAATGCTTCGGCTATATTTGACTTTGGAAAGCTAGGATGACATATAACTTCCGTCAAGAGATCACCCCCATGCGCAAATGCGTGGATCCAACCAAACTGAGGAGAGTAGCCCGTCGTCTCTTTTTCCTTTGTAAGATAGTGTAAGCCTTGATTTAGCATGGTAGACCTGATAGGAGAAGGCAACTGCTGGTAATAAAGTGATTCCTTAGTACCATCGCAGAACAGTAGATTGGCATAAATAAGTGCCCTAAAAGAACGTTTAAGAGCTGAAACTCCTCTACTATCAATCTCTTTGTATAGACCTTCATCAGAGGAGACCTCTTCTGAGATAAACTGAAACTGCTCAAGGGAAAACAACTCTTCTTGAATCCCTCTAGCAAAACTCGTAAAAACAAGTTCGTCTCGAATTTCTGGAGAGGGATCTCCCAAGTGCTCAAGCAACCACTGAATTTCTTCTCGGCTATAGCTTGGTTTTTCTTCTGTCACTTTTCTTTGTAATTCTTGATACATCCTAGTACCTCTGGATTTCTATTAGCTTATCAAAAAGCCATCCATAGATGACTTTCTTTCTTATTCTGTTTTCGATGGAGTTTTTCCTGCTGCAATCGCATCTGCTTCTGTCATCTCAACAACGTTAGCTTTATTCGTTTTTGAAGGCATTCTATCCTTACTATACCAATAAACTTTTGATTTCCCATTGTTTGCAACATAGACAATTCTATCTTGCTGTTGAGCTTTGGTTTCAGCTTCCTGTGCAATTCTTTTTTCTTCCTCTTTTTGAGAAATTGATGATTCAACCGCACCTATCCTATCAAGCAACTCTGTCTTTTTGTCGTTATTTTCAATCTGATTAACTGTTTCTTTAGCAGACTTCACTTGACTCGCATCTTGACTTTCTTCCAATTGTTTGACTAGGGTTTCACCTTTTTCTTGCAACTCCTTTGCAGCTTTTTCTTTGGCAATTCTCTCTTCTTCTGCTTTTTCTTTAGCTTTTTTCTCTTCTTCGATCCGTTTTGCCTCCTCTATACTAGATGAAGCATCGGTTGTTGAAGCTGTCGAGGCAGTAGATGTCGCAGTCTGCTTAGTTTCTGATTGAGAAGATGAAATTTTCTTTGTGACTGTCGGAGTTTGAAGAGCAACTGCAACAAAACTAACAATGAAAAGCCCTATCATTAGATTTCTTTTTCGGATATCTGGTGCTTTCTTTACAAAATACCAAATACCAACCCCACTCAAAACAAGATAGAGAGTAGGCAAAGCAATCAACAAAATGATTCCCAACAAGACTAGGCCTATTTTGATAAAGAGCATTCTTTGGGGATTTTGTTCCAGCCATTTTTTGATTCTATTCATATCGCTCTCCTAGAAATCTGTCTATTCCCTTACTCTCCCAACTGGGCACTGTAGGTCATAATCTGGTCAACTGTGTCAGACAAGAATTGGATGGTATCACGGAGTGGTTTATCTGTTGAAATATCCGCTCCGATAATCATGGCTGACTCAAGTGGTGTCTTACTGCCACCTGATTTGAGGAGATTGAGCCAGTCTCTAGCTCCATTCTCAGAGTTTTTCAGATGGAGATAACCCGCTGTTGAGATGACAAGTCCTGCAGAGTAAGTGTAACTATACAGGCCCATGTAATAGTGAGCTTGGCGCATCCAAGTCAGAGCTGCATCGTCATCAATCTCAATAGCATCGCCCCAGAATTCAGTCAAGACTTCCTTCATGATGCTGTTGAGCTTGCCTGCTCCAAAGGTTTCTCCTTCTTCGATAAGCGTATAAACCTTACGCTGGAAAGCCGCTTCCAAGAGATGGGTAATAAAGTTATGGAAGTAGGTATCTGTCAAGCGGTGGGCAAGAGCGAAGCGTTTTTGACGAGGGTCGTCAGACTGGTGTTCCAAATAATCACTTAAAAGCAATTCATTGAAGGTCGAAGGTGCTTCGACATAGTAGGTCGACATGTGTGCGTTAAAGTAACTTTGGTGATTGTCAGAAAAGATGAATTGACCAGAATGCCCGATCTCATGAATCAAGGTATAGACATCGCTCAAACGGCCTGTCCAGCTCATGAGGACATATGGATGCACACGGTAGGGATCAGCTGCATATCCACCAGAATCCTTGCCACTATTGGCAGCAAAGTCCACCCAGCGCTCTTCTTGGTAACGGGCAATTTCTTGAGTGTATTCTTGACCTAGTGGTTCTACCGACTTCATGACCAAATCATAGGCATCATCGATACTTACCTCAGGATTAAGGGCGCTATCCAAGTCCAATTTCCAGTCTGCAAAGGTCATCTTTTCAAGACCATTCACCTTGGCAACATGCTTGAGGTATCTCTGAGCAACTGGCGCAAAGTCCTTCATGATGAGGTCAATCTGGCGGTCAAACATGGCACGGTCTACTTCCTGCTTAGCTAAAAGATAATCAAAAACTGAGTCATAGCCTTTCATATCTGCCAGTAGTTTTTCAGATTTGACTTGAGCTAGATAGGCTGCTGCAGCTGTATTTTGGTGCTTATGTAGTCCATCTGAGAAGGAACGGAAAGATTTTTCACGAATTTCAGCATCTTCATGGTTTTGGTAGAAATTCTCATAAGTCACAAAGCTGTTTTTGTAGGTCTTGCCATGGGCTTCAAAGTCAGCCATTTCAAAATCCCCAGCTCGCATCTTAGTATAGATATCCTGCGGACTATAGAAAACTTCACCGAGGTTGGTCAAGGCCTTCTCCACGTCTGCCCCGAGATAGTGGGCTTTTTTGATTTTTGCCTGACGAATGGCAGCTGTTAAATGTGGCAGTTCACCCAAACGATCCAAGGCTTCCTCATCAGCTTCCACCAAGGCATCGTCAAAGAAAGTCAAGGCTACGCTGGCTTCTGTTTCAAATTCCATCCCAGCTTGGGCAATATTAGCAAATTCGTCATTGCTATAGTCTGTCGTCTGAGGCATAAAGGCATAATTGCCGATATGGCTCATCTGGATATAGATGTGTTCCAATTCTGCAAAGGCCTTTTCAAACTCCTCAAACGTATGAAGATTGCCCTTGTAGTCACGGCTAAATTGGTTGATATCTTCGCGAGTCTTTTCAATGGCACGCAAGAAATCCTCACGATCTTGGTATAGGGCGGTTAAATCCCAAAGTTCCTTTTCTGGAAATTCTGAACGGTGTTTTTGTTCCATTTTCTTCCTCTTATTTCTTTAATTCTAATAAAACACTAAGGGCTGATAAGGCGTAAAGCGGTGCTGTTTCCGCTCTTAGAATGCGAGGACCAAGTCCTGCAAGAACTGCTCCTTTGGCTTGAAAACTTTCAATTTCTGCAGGTGAAAGACCACCTTCTGGACCAAAGATGAAGAGCAATTTGGTTCCTTTTTCAAGACCAGTGACTGCTTGTAAGAGTGCAGCGACTTCTCCTTCTTTGGCCACCTCTTCATAGGCCACTACAATAGAGTCGAACTGGTCCAGTTGTGCTAGAAAGTCTGATTTTTTTTCAAAAAGACTAACACTCGGTACCCGATTTCGTTTGCTTTGTTCTGCTGCTCCAAGGGCGATTTTTTCTAGTTTCTCAACCTTTTTGCCCAATTTCTTGCCGTCCCACTTAGCAACCGACCAGTCGGCAGGAAAGGCCCAAATCTGGCTGGCACCCAGTTCCGTCACCTTTTGAGTGATGAACTCCAGCTTGTCTCCCTTGGGAAAGCCTGATGCGATGGTCACTTGGACGGGCAGTTCGACATTGTCAGCTAATTCCTCGAGCAATTCAAACCGACGAGTTTCCACATCTAGCACGCGCGCTAAGCGCTTAATGCCATCATCAAAGACCAAAACAACCTCATCGCCTTCTTTCAGGCGCATGACCTGAAACATGTGCTTGCTGGTTTCCTTGTCCTCGATGGTGATAGGGGAGATAGCACTTCCTTTGACAAAATACTGCTGCATGCTAGCCTCCAATCACACCTGAAATATCCTTGGTCTTCTTAAAGACACAGGCATTCCATTCCCCTTGAATCATATGAGTTTCAAGGAAAAATCCAGCTGATTCAGCCGACTCGCGCACCATGTCCCACTTGTCCTTAATAATCCCACTCATGATCAGGTAGCCTTCGTCCTTTACCAAACGATAGGCATCGTCCGTCAGATGGATGAGAATATCCGCCAAGATATTAGCCACAATGACATCTGCTTCAATCTCCACACCCTTGAGCAAATCTCCAGCAGCAACATGGATGTTTTCCATGCCAGGGTTGAGCTCAATATTTTCCTGAGCGACACGAACCGCTACGTCATCGAGGTCATAGGCGAAGATTTCCTTGGCACCAAGCAGCGAGCTGGCAATAGAAAGGACACCTGATCCAGTACCCACATCTAGCACCGTTTCACCACCACGAAGAACCTGCTCCAAGGCGAAGAGGCTCATCTTAGTAGTTGGATGCGTCCCAGTCCCAAAGGCCATACCAGGATCCAGTTTGATAATCTTTTCTCCCGCAGTCACCTCATAGTCTGTCCAAGACGGCACGATGGTCAAGTCATGTGTGATACGAGCTGGTTCATAATATTTCTTCCAGTTGTCTGCCCAGTCTTCCTCAGCCAAGGCAGTCGTCCCCATCTTGACTTCTCCTAGATCCATAAAATCTGTTAATTCTAGGAGACGAGCCTGTAAATCTGCCTCAACTGCCGCTACATCAACCGTTTCGGGATAGTAGGCTGTCACCACGATTTCTTCTTGCTGTTCCACCTCTGGGAAAATCTCGCCAAAGCGGTCAACATTTCCCACATAGTCCATGCTGTCTTCAATCGCAACACCTTGCGCCCCTAGCTCAATTAGGAGGTTAGAAACCAACTCCTCTCCCTCACGCTTGACTGTAACTTTTAACTCTTGCCATGTTTCCATAATTAAGATACCAAGCCCGTAAAACACAAAGCCAAAATAGGAAATTCTCTGAAGACGCTTGTGTCTAAGAGAAGTTTATCTTTTTGGCACAGTGTTTAGGGCGGGTTCAGTTTAGAAATTTAACTGAACTATCCTTTCTATTTCTCTATCCATTTTTTCATGTAGACCATATCCATGCCTTCTTTTTCAGGCTCAATATGGGTTTGATGGTAGCCATTCTTCTCATAGAAAGCAACCATGCCTACATCCTGTAATACCGTACACAAATCCCATTGTGTGATAGTTGGAAATTCTTTTTCCAGCAAGCTTAAACCTTTAGATCCATACCCTTTTCCTTGATACGGAGGTAAAATCGCTGCTGTTCCTAACCAAGCTTCTGTCAACTCTTCATTGGTCTGAACTCGTAAAAATCCGATGTTTTCGTCCTTTTCTTTTACAAAGTAGTAATAGCTATTAGGACGTTCAACCAATTTCCACTTGATTCGTTCGCGGTCCTCTAGATATGGATCATACTCATCTTGGTATTTCTCATAGACTGCCTTAAAACTGGCTCTTTGAATCGCAATGATGGTCTCTAAATCCTCTGCTCCTGCTCGTTCTAGTCTAATCATAGTTACTCTCCATATAATCCCTCACTCTATCCTGCAACTGGGGTACAACCTTATCTGAGCCAAGAAATTCCTCAATACTCATCAGTTTGTAGCCCTGCCCTTCATCACCAAAGACAATCTTGTCAAACTGTTCCGGAGTCAATTTTCCCACTAGAAAGACGGATTCCTTCCCCTCAAAAAGCATACTTGGGTACACCTTACTCCAAAGCAGGCAATCTTCAGTCAGATGAATTCCTAGTTCTTCGTAAACTTCACGCGCCGCGCACTCAAAAGGACTTTCATCACCTTCTCGTCCGCCACCTGGTAATTCCCAGGTATTAGGGTATGGAATATTTGATTTGTCATCACGTAAGATAGTTAAGAGCTTATCACCACAAAAGAGGGCAATTTTGCAACCTGTAAAATCAGAAATTTCTATTTCCATATCAGACTCCTAGTATCTCGGATAAGGGTAAAATTCTCCTTCTTCCAAGCCGACTTTTCCTTCTTCAAAGACTTCTTGGTTCCACTCCATGACGAATTCTTCTGCTTCTGGGTCTTCCAAAAAGTCCATGAGCGCATCTAGCCCAACCTCAGCAGTATCTTTAAGAAATAGCGCAAAATAAGCTAAAAATTCACGAGAAAATCCTTTTTTAGGCAGATAAGGAATGACCGTTAAATAATCTTCCTCATTAACAGTTGACTTTGCTGGATTGTAAAAAAGCACTGCTTCCTCAAAAAGAATATCATCTGACGACACCTCTCCGTCTTCATCCACCATCTCAACTCCTGCAGCGTTTTGCGCTTCCAATAGAAAACTCACTTCAACCGCGTGGTTGCGTTTGTCCCAACTAATCTCAAAGTCAAAGGGAAAGTTCTTGTCCAATTCTTCCTCTAAAACATCTAAAAATCCGTATGTTGCCATTTTGTCCTCTTTCTATGCGATTCTTTAATCGCCCCGAATACTCGGAAATATGCTAAAATAGATACTACCATCTTACCATATATACATCAGAAAATCCACGTTAGAAAGGACTGCTATGCCTGACAATCTCGCGCTTCGCATGCGCCCTAAAACCATCGACCAGGTCATCGGTCAAGAGCATCTGGTAGGACCTGGAAAAATTATCCGTCGTATGGTGGAGGCCAACCGCCTGTCCTCCATGATTCTCTACGGACCTCCAGGAATCGGCAAAACCAGTATCGCCTCTGCCATCGCTGGAACGACCAAGTATGCCTTTCGGACCTTCAATGCCACTGTTGATAGTAAAAAACGTCTCCAAGAAATCGCTGAAGAGGCTAAATTCTCAGGTGGCCTTGTACTGCTACTAGACGAGATTCATCGTCTTGACAAGACTAAGCAAGACTTTCTTCTACCACTCTTAGAAAGTGGTCTGGTCATCATGATTGGTGCTACGACTGAAAATCCCTTCTTTTCTGTCACTCCTGCCATCCGTAGCCGTGTTCAAATTTTTGAGTTGGAACCTCTGTCTAACCAAGACGTCAAAGAGGCTCTTCAGATAGCTCTAACTGACCCTGAGCGTGGTTTTGATTTTCCAGTTGAGCTAGATGAGGATGCGCTGGATTTCATCGCAACTTCTACAAATGGAGATCTTCGCTCTGCCTTCAACTCACTTGACTTGGCTGTTCTTTCGACTCCAACAAATGATAAAGGAATTCACCATATAACGCTTGACATCATGGAAAACAGCCTGCAGCGGAGCTATATTACTATGGATAAGGATGGCGACGGGCATTATGATGTTCTCTCCGCTCTACAAAAATCCATCCGTGGTTCGGATGTGGATGCCAGTCTCCACTATGCTGCCCGCTTGATCGAGGCTGGTGATCTGCCTAGTCTCGCTCGTCGATTGACTGTTATCGCCTATGAAGATATCGGCTTGGCCAATCCCGAAGCACAGATCCATACTGTAACTGCTCTAGATGCCGCTCAAAAGATTGGATTCCCCGAAGCTCGCATCCTCATTGCCAATATTGTCATTGATTTGGCGCTATCGCCCAAGTCCAACTCAGCCTATGTCGCTATGGACAAGGCCCTTTCTGATCTCAAAACATCAGGGCATTTGCCTATCCCTCGACACCTGCGCGATGGCCACTACAGCGGAAGCAAGGAACTAGGCAATGCCCAAGGTTATCTCTATCCCCACAACTATCCTGGAAACTGGGTCAAGCAAGACTATCTGCCAGAAAAAATCAAAGACCAGCACTATTTCACTCCGAAAGATACTGGCAAATACGAACGAGCCTTGGCACAACGCAAGGAAACCATTGATAAATTACGGGACTTGTGAAATCCTTTTCAAAAAAATAAATTTTCCTCTTGATTTTTTTTGAAAAAGTGGTATCATATAAACATAGAAACGCTGTGGTGTACGACTTCACACTTAAGTGTTGACCGACTATTTTTTGTATTATTAGGGAAACAAAAGTCTTCTAACAGCATGTAGGCCGTCTCACACGGAAACAGCTTCAGTTAGAGCGAGTTGCCCACCTGCTTAATTGCGCGGGTTCAATACAAACCGTGAAGTTTCGGCACCAATACAGCTTTTTCTTTGCCTCCTTAGCTCAGTTGGTAGAGCAGTAGACTCTTAATCTATGGGTCGCAGGTTCGAGCCCTGCAGGGGGCATCTAAATCAACAGGAAAAAGCCTTGATTTATAAGGCTTTTTTGCTTGTCTATAACTGATTTGCCCCATCATTTGCCCCACATTTTTTTATGAGCAATCTTTCCAGACATCTCTAATTTGATTAAATTCTTCAAAAATTTTCTCTTCTAAGAAGATGGTTTTGTCAGGCTCACAGCGCAAAGAAAAAAGCCTGTCTGCTGACAAGCCTTTAGATAGACCTAGGTAGGACGATAAAGACTGCGGTAACCAAGACTGCTAGCATAACCCCTGGCGGGAAGACAGTCAAGGTTAAAACCATCCCAACTAATTTGATGACAATATCCAAGGACATCCAGCGGTTATGAGCCTTGGTGATGGTCTGTGCTTCTGAGTTTTTAGCAACTTTTGATAACTTCTCATACATCCAGACATTGGTGAAAGTAACCAAGAGGACGACAATACCATACATGGTCTGGGCAACAGAGCTGTTGAAGTTATCAGCTACAATGCTGGTCGTGTAAGGGAAAAAAGATGAGAAAAAGAGCAACAGCATGGAAATCCATACCAGCTTGTTATTGATTTTCTCCACACGGTCCCAAGCGCGGTGCATATTGACCCACATGGTGCCAATCCAGAAAAAGGACACCGTATAGGCAAAGAAATTCATGCGCAAATCAAAAACCGCATCCCAAGTCAGACTCGCTGGCTTCTTCAACTCCAAAACCAAAATGGTCATAATGATAGCAATGACGGCATCTGTGAAAGCCACCAAGCGTTCTTTTGACATTTCCAAAATTCTACCTCCTTGTGCTAAGTTCCATTATAACATAAGAACACCAACAAAGCCGCACGAACTTTCTACAAATGTAAAAGGCCAGCTGACCCCTCAGCCAACTTTCTTTCGGGAAATTTGTCTCTCTACAGGTTTCAAACAACTTTCTTCTGATTTATGAGACTATTATATAAAACGGAAACCGACAAGTAAATGACAAAAGAGGTCAAGGTTTTGACAATTCGCGTCACATGAAGTTATTTAAGCATCTCCTTTTCTTTTATTATCATTTTCTGTTATAATAAATTGTACTTCTAAAATAGAAAGGTCTTAAGATGACAACTCTTATTAAACATAAACGTGTAGAATTTTCAGAACTTTTTTATGACTTAGTTTTTGTTTTTGCAATTTCAAAAGCAACTACTTTAATTGAGCATCTTCATAACGGTATTTTGACTTGGAATTCTTTCCTTGATTTTTTCATGGCTGTCTTGGTTCTCACTGATTCATGGATGATTCAAACCGTTTATACCAATCGCTATGGAAAGAACTCTTTATTTAACATGGTAATCATGTTTATCAAAATGGGACTTTTACTCTTTATAGCCAATATGATTGGACCTGATTGGCAACAATATTTTCATTATCTTTGTTGGGCTGTTGGTACATTAACCTTTACCTTATTTTTACAATATTTGGTTGAATTTTTTAGAAAATCAACCGATAATGTTGAACGGGAAAGTATCAAAGGTTTTCTATGGATAACAGGTCTAGGAAGTTTAGGAGTCTATCTAGCAGCTCTTCTTCCTATTTACGTTGGAGTCTCTGTCTTATTTGCTAGTATTCTGCTAACATTTATTATGCCAATTATCTTGTTTAGTAAAGATAAGCATTACCAGGTAAATCTCCCCCATTTAATCGAGCGCATCTCCCTTCTTGTCATTATTACGTTTGGAGAGATGATTATGGAGCTAGCTAACTTCTTTACAATCGAGAATTTCTCGATTTATTCGGTTCTTTATTTCATTATTATGCTTTCTCTGTTCTTGTTTTATTTTGGTCAATTCGACCATGCTATTGATGAAAAATCTAATCAAAAGGGACTATTTCTAATTTACAGTCACTATCCTATTTTCATTGGACTTATTATGATGACCGTTTCGATGAGTTTTCTTCTGAATCCTGAAGCTAATCTTCTCTTTGCAACCATCTTCTCTTATATCGGATTTGGCCTCTTCCAAGTTGCTGTCCTAGTAAATGGGCCCTGTAACAAACACTATCTTCGCTATTCGAAAAGTTACTACTGTGTCCAAGCGACACTCTATCTGGCTGCCTTGATTCTCTCTTTAATCTTTGCTTCTAATCCTATAATAGTAGTGAGTATTACAACCATTTTAGCTCTAGCTATAGCCATTCATTTTATTTATTTTTATATGACACAGAATAAAAAATATTCCAAATCTAACTGGGAGTTATTTTAATGAGTTTATAACATAAAAAAAAGCTTTGGAAACCAAGGCTTTTTTTCATTAATTTGTTTTTCCATTTTATCCTCCAATTTGATCTCGCACTGACATTTGTTTATAACAAAACTATATATCTAGAATAGCATAAACATTAGGTATTATAGGTTTTCAAACCAAATACGAGTCATTCGTTTTTGCCCCACTTTTGCCACGTTTTTAAAGCCTGACATTGAAAACACCTAGAAGTATTTCCCTAAAATCAGCTATATTTCAACACTTTTGTTTATTTTCAATATGAAAAGTTCTTACAAATTCATGCAGGGGGCATCTAAACAACAGGAAAAAGCCTTGTAATATTGGGCTTTTTTTTGCTTGTTCCGAACTAAAACATGACAAGATTTTTAGGATATTCTGAGTTTAGTATAGAGGAAATTCTTTTCTCATAACAAAAAACGCTATATAGCGTTTTTTTGTTATTCTTAGTTACTCGTCTAATCGAATAAACATCATTGCGTTAAGCAAAGAGATGAGAGCGACTGTATTGACATTATTGGAATAAATCAGTCTCTTATTTTCAATAGGAGGAATAATAAAATTAGAAATAATGATGTCGTAAGGTGATTCCTTTAGAGAATCAAGGGATAACTCTAATTCACTCCAAACCTCCAGTTCAAAATTGTTGCTACAATAGTAAGAAAGTGTCTCTGCTACTGATTTTGCATGATACTGATCAAAATTACTCATAACTAAAACCTTTAATTTAGGTTGATTTTGTAAAAGATTCAGCACCAAGTGTTTGCTATGAGTGATAAAAGTATAAGACAAATGATTAACCTTCATTGAATTACGATCCATATCCAAAGTCTCTAGATAATGTTCAATCCCTTCCTTCACCTCTGAAACAAAGCGAGGGAAAATATTTTGAAAGTTCTTGATTGTATTGCCTTTTTGATCAAATAAGATAAACTCTGTCGATAATTCCTGACGATGAAGATGTGCCGTATTGTGCAGATGCCAAATCAGATTGTCCTTATTGTCTACTTGAAGATTATACTCTCTCGATACCTGATCCACTAAATCTCCCAATAACTGATACGATTTTTTTACATAGCTATCAGTTTTTGCATAGTTCAAGAATACTTCTTCATCTATGAAAAACATTTTTTGAAAATAGGATACAAACAGTTGACCGATCACTTCTTTATTCAGAGAGATCTGATATTCAGAGTCAAAGCTCGCTACAATGTCTTCGATTCCTTCTGCCTGCATGAACGACTCTAACAATTGGTTGTTAAAAGAATTTTTCTCAACTTCCAAGAAATGACCAAACTTTATTCGGTATAAATTCGTAACAAGGAGTAACTTTAACATTCGTTGAGTGGCGAAATTGACAGGAAATGCAGTTTCTTTATAGACCAGTGCCAACAGCTTACACAAGGGTTCTACCGAAAAATCTTCAAAGGGCCATTCAAGGAAATAATATTTCTCTGAAAAATACTGGGCAAAAAAGTAACGGATATCAATTTCATTTCCAGTAATTCGAACTGGATTGAGGTTGATTTCAAAACGATATTGTTTCTTTATGATTTTATTAATGTGACTGACGATACGGTAAAGAGAGGAAGAACTGATATAAAACTCTTTGCAAATACTATCAGCATCACATCCTTCATTAAAGAAAACAAATTCTAAAATTGAAAAGTGGGTTGAATGCTTAAAAAAATGATGATAGACCATTTCGATATCACTATCGTCAGTATTTATGATACGGATACCGTTTGTTGAGGAATGAAATATCAAATCAGGAAAAGAAGACCTGACTTGAGACAAGTCATCTTTTACAGAACGTTCTGTACAGTGCAATAATTCTGCTAGTTCCGAAATATGAAACCAGCGTTTGTTTTCAAATAGTAATTCTAATAATTCTAATTGTCTGTAACTTTTTTTCGATAATAAATCTCTCATGAATAGCTTTTCTCTCTTTATAATAAAATAAACGATTGTCTTTCAATCTTCATGCAATTATACCATATAATAAAGCGTATTTATCCTCTTACAACAACTTTTGCTTACTACAAAAAGACTAGTCTAATCACTTAGAAACTCAGTAGAATCAAGCTTTTCTTATTTATCTGTATCTATAGTACATGTTTACAGTAGGGAATTTAAGACGAACTATTATCTTTCCAGATTTAAATATTATATAATTAACTTAATCAAAGGAATTGATTCTTTGATTAAGAAATAGAAAAGGAGGATACGCTATGCTGTGGTCTATTATTGTAGGAGGCCTTATCGGTCTCATCGCAGGTGCAATCACTAAAAAAGGTGGTTCAATGGGAGTAATTGCTAACATCTTTGCAGGACTTATAGGTTCATCTGTTGGGCAATCACTTTTTGGAAGTTGGGGTCCTTCCTTGGCTGGAATGTCTATTATTCCTTCAATTGCAGGTGCAGTGATTGTTGTTGCTGTCGTTTCATTCCTACTAGGAAAAAAATAAAATCCACCTAGTAGGCATAAAGTGATGAGCTATAATTTTAAATATTTTAGACGGGTAAGATTATAGTTTAAAACTTTTTATTGAAAGGATTTAATATGTCAAACTCAAAGAAAATACTACTACTTATTTTCTGTATTTTAATCTTGACTATTTTCCTTCCTATTCTCATAGATTATCACGAAGTCAGTGATTTAGGAATTCAATTGTTTAGCTGGAGACAGCTCTATCTTGAATTCGTAATTTCTAGATATATCTTTTGGGGGACACTTGTCCTATCTGTTTTAGTTTTAATTTCAATGTTAGTGATACTCTTTTATCCTAAACAATATCTAGAGATTCAATTAGAAACTCAAGAAGATACATTAAAACTAAAAAATTCAGCTATCGAAGGCTTTGTTCGATGTTTGGTTATTGATCATCAGTTGATTAAAGAACCAACGGTCCATGTAAATAGCCGAAAAAATAAATGTTTCGTTTCTGTTGAAGGGAAAATTCTTCCTTCCGACAACATCTCAAAACGATGTCTTGTCATTCAGAATGAAATAACTCATGGATTAAAGCAGTTCTTTGGTATTGAACGTGAGGTAAAACTTGAAGTTAAAGTAAAAGAATTTGAACCTCCAAAAACGACCAAAAAGACTGTTAGTCGTGTAAAGTAAGGAAGTAAAAATGGAATGGTTTAAAAAATATCAGTATCCAATTATTGCAGGTCTAGTAGGTGTCATTCTCGCTTGCTTTATCTTATCCTTTGGCTTTTTCAAAACACTCTTTGTGTTAATCTGTGGAGGCTTAGGGGCATTTGCTGGATATTATGTTAAGGAAAAATATTTAAATAAATAAAGGAGTCTCGTATGTCAAACGTAGATAAAAATGTAGAAAAAAAAGATACCGCTGTTGTTTCTCAAGATGTTAAGGGGGAACTCACTTATGAAGATAAAGTAATCCAAAAAATCATTGGTCTTTCACTTGAAAAAGTATCTGGACTTTTGGATGTTGATGGAGGATTCTTCTCTAATCTAACAGAAAAAATTATCAATACTGATAACGTAACACGCGGTGTTAACGTTGAAGTTGGTAAAGAACAAGTTGCAGTTGACTTGAACGTTGTTGTTGAATACCAAAAGAATGTTCCAGCTTTGTACAAAGAAATCAAAGATGTTGTAGTATCACAAGTTACAAAAATGACTGATCTAGAAGTTGTTGAAGTCAATGTGAATGTTGTTGATATCAAAACTAAGGAACAGCATGAAGCAGATTCAGTTAGCCTTCAAGACCGAGTAACTGACGTGGCTTCTTCAACAGGAGAATTTGCTTCAGAACAATTTGAAAAAGTGAAATCTGGTATCGGTTCAGGTGTTGCTGCAGTCCAAGAAAAAGTCGGCGAGGGTGTTGAAGCTGTAAAAGGTGAAGCAAACGAAAAAGCTCGCGTACACTAATTCTAAGTAAATAAATTAAAGGAGGCAGAATCATGTCAACAGAAGAAAAATTTAACCAAGCAAAAGGTTCCATTAAAGAAGGTGTCGGCAAAATGATCGGCGATGAAAAAATGGAAAAAGAAGGAACAGCTGAAAAAGTTGTTTCTAAAGTAAAAGAGGTTGCTGAAGATGCTAAAGATGCTGTTGAAGGTGCTATTGAAGGTGTTAAAAACATGCTTCACAAAGACGAAAAATAAGCCTAAACGTTAATTGACCTTTTTATCTATAGTAGTCAAAAAGAGGATCGCAAATGTCCTCTTTTTTTGTAGATCGGATTCTAAACACGCTTCCCAATTTTCGCTAAAAGGTATTGTCAACAGGAAAAGCTCTGGTTTCAGGGCTTTTTTTGCTTGTTTAAAATAATATCTCCCTTTTAAAGAAAGAAAATTTAAAAGGTTGCACACTACTAGACGTGCTTATTTATCCACCACCTGTGCTTCAAATTGGGCTGGTTGGTTGTCTACGTTGGTAATGGTAATCGTGTAGGGCTTGTTATAGGTGGCATCAAACACTTTTTCACCTTGGTAACTCACAACAACTCCATCTTTTACTAAATAAATATCTGGTTGGCTGTTTGGAAGTTCTTCATCCTCCTCGTCCAGACCATGGCTTTTTATAATTTTTTGTTCCTCTACTCCATAATATACATCACCGTTTCTCTCACTCCAAACACCAGAACCAGTTAATTTAATTCTGCTTGAATCGTTTTTCTCCAAGATGAAGATTGAATAGTATTCCAAATCTTGTGTTCTGGGATTTACTCTTAAGTTGACAGATTGACCTGGTTGAAGAGTGTATTTGCCATAGTTCAAAACTGAAAAGATAAACCAAACTAGTAGCAAAC
Source organism: Streptococcus oralis (assembly GCF_901543815.1). Taxonomy (GTDB): domain Bacteria; phylum Bacillota; class Bacilli; order Lactobacillales; family Streptococcaceae; genus Streptococcus; species Streptococcus oralis_CM. Next base: position 571,322 of record NZ_CABEIU010000002.1, on the reverse strand, counting down.
TATACAAGAGTCCTATAATCATTCGTGAGCGCCTACTTTTAAACAAACGTAAAAGTAAGACAAAAGAGACGATAAAAAGCAATTCTGTAAACATTTTATCCCCCCTTTCTCATCATCGTTGACATTCTGCACAGAGTCTCGTATCCATTTCTCACTAGTAACATCAACCATACAAAGTCTGATACATCTTATCTAGAAAAACTTTCAACTCTGTTCGAACAATCTTTAACAGGTGTTCTTCTTTGGCTTGAGAGATGGTCACACTTTCTTTTTTATGATTACTAATATGAGAATAGTAACTACGTTTTAGGGTTAATTGATTATCTAAAATATAGTAGGCATTTATTTGTTCCTCATTTACCATTGTTTCAAATAAAACCGAGACTTCATCCCTACTAGGATTCAACATTTTCAAATCGATGTCTCCTTTTATCCCTATGGAGTCAATTCCTCCATCCAAGCGGATGGCACCGTCAGGGGGAACAATATAACCTGCTTTTCGCATGTCAGACGCATATTTTCCTGAATCCATTAAATGTTGTAAGACAGCTATATTGTCCTGTTCTTCAAAGGAAGCCTTTAGTTGGAACCGTTCTTGGTGGATTTGATAGTGAAAATAAAGATTGATACCAACAACTAAGGCAAGTACAGAAGCGAGCAAGATTCGTATTTTTCTACATCTCGACATGTTTATCTCCTCTATCTAAGAAATCATAGAAATTTTGTTTCCAACTTTGAAAGGTAACTGCCTTATCCTTGAAAATCCTTGGGACTCTGACTCAAGTGACTGCTATCTACCCTTTTTCATGATGTATTTTCGTATAGGTACTTCAACCATTTGAACGATTTCAAATCCTTCTTTTTGGTAAAGCTTGTGAGCTGTTTGATTTGCCTCGTAGACATTTAGAGAAATAGTATCTATGTTTTCATTTTCAAAGACCAAACTTACAAATTTCCTTAAAGCCTGGCTACCTAAGCCTTGCCCCTGTTTCTGGGGATTGATAAAAAATCTCCCGATATGAAGATTCTTGTCTTCTAGCCTGATTCTCTGGATAAGCCCCACAAACTCTTGTCCATCAAAGATTGAAAAGATTCCTTCCAAATCTTGCAAGACTTGAATGGTCAAGGGAAAAGGAATCATTGTTCCCATCCATTGTTCTTGAAAGGATTTGCTAAGGGAGTTGGACCATTGGCATACAAGTTGAGCATTTTCTATACTTACCTTTTCTTCAAAACGAATCGTCATCTTTGCCTCACCATCTTAACTATGTTTCTCCATTATACTACTTCTCCCATTTTTTACGAATAGATAAGTATGAATGATCTTTATTTTTTTCTTGTCGGGAGCATTCTCGCTTCTTTCTTGGGTTTGGTCATTGACCGTTTTCCAGAGCAGTCTATTATCTTTCCTTCTAGTCACTGCGATTTCTGTCAGGCTCGCTTGCGTCCGCTAGATTTGATTCCGATTATCTCTCAAGTAATTGGTCGCTTTCGCTGTCGCTATTGTAAGGCTCACTATCCATTCTGGTATGCCCTCTTTGAACTAGGCTTAGGACTCCTCTTTCTAGCTTGGTCTTGGGGCTGGATTTCCTTGGGTCAAGTCATCCTGATAACTGCCGGTTTGACCTTGGGCATCTACGACTTTCGCCATCAGGAATATCCCTTACTAGTCTGGATGACTTTTCATATAATCCTCATGGCTTTCTGTGGTTGGAGTCTGATTATGCTCTTCTTCCTTGTTCTAGGAATAATAGCCCATTTTATCGATATCCGCATGGGAGCAGGTGATTTTCTCTTTCTGGCTTCTTGTGCTCTCGTCTTTAGTGTGACAGAGTTGCTCATCTTGATTCAGTTTGCTTCTGTGACGGGGATCATAGCTTTTCTCCTGCAAAAGAAAAAGGAAAGACTTCCTTTTGTGCCTTTCCTCTTACTTGCTGCTTGTTTGATTATTTTTGGTAAGCTAGTAATTCTTTGATAATCCTGCTCTCTTTTATGGATGGTTTTTCCATTAAGTGAAATTTTCCAGTTAAATTACTTTCTCAATAAAATTTCGAATAGTGGACAAACCATCTGGCGTGCCAATACTTTCTGGATGATATTGGAAGCCATAGATGGGCAAAGTCTTGTGTTGGAAGCCCATTATGACTTGATCATCTGTCGAACGAGCTGTAACTTCAAAATCTTCGGGTAATTCCTCTACCATAAGACTATGGTAACGCATGACTGAGCAGTTGTTCTCTATTCCATCATAGAGAATGGATGGAACTTCAAATTGTAGCTGGCTTTGCTTGCCATGCATAACCTTAGGAGCTAGACCGAGTTTTCCACCGAATGCCTCAGCAATAGCCTGATGTCCAAGACAAATCCCTAAAATTGGTTTTCGGCCTGCAAAATCTCGAATCATTTCCTCCATCTTTCCAGCATCAGCCGGCCAACCAGGTCCAGGTGAAAAGACAAGCGCTTGAGCCTTTTCCGCGACTTGATAGAGACGAGGGTCATCGTTTCTTAAGACCTCAACAGGAGAAAAATTTCCGATATACTGAGCTAGATTATAGGTAAAAGAATCGTAATTATCAATCAATAAAATCACAGTTTTCTCCCTTTAGTCTTGAAATGATTAGTTGTTTTTAGCTTCAATGTAGTCTGCAATGGCAGCTACGTCCTTGTCTCCACGACCAGAGACATTGATGATGATAATCTCATCTTTACTTAGTTTCGGTGCACGTTTAACCGCTTCTGCGATAGCGTGCGAACTTTCGATCGCTGGGATAATCCCTTCAGTCTTGCTTAGAAGGAGCAAGGCTTGAACAGCTCCTTCATCTGTCGCTGCTACGTATTCTACGCGGCCAGAATCTTTGAAGTAGGCGTGTTCTGGACCAACCCCTGGATAGTCCAAACCAGCTGAGATAGAGTAAACTGGCGCCAGCTCTCCGTCTTCCTTAAAGACTGCATAGGTCTTCATACCATCGACAATTCCGACACTACCCTTTGTCATAGTGGCTGCATGCTTGTCTGTGTCAAGTCCATGACCGGCAGCTTCGACCCCAACCAATTTGACTTCTTCATCAGCCACATACTGCGAAAAAGCACCGATGGCATTTGAACCACCACCTACACAGGCAATGACGTAGTCTGGTAAACGACCTTCTTTTTCTAAGATTTGACGGCGAGATTCTTCACTGATGACCTTTTGGAATTCATGAACAATGGTAGGATAAGGATGAGGACCTACAGCAGATCCCAAAACGTAGAAGGCTTCAAGGTCATTCATCCATGCTCCAAAGGCTGCATCAACCGCATCCTTAAGAGTTCGTGTCCCCGTTTCAACTGCGTGAACGGTCGCTCCCATCATCTCCATACGGAAAACATTGAGACGTTGACGCTCCACATCTTCTGCCCCCATGTAGACATCACAAGCCATACCAAACTTGGCTGCAGCTGCTGCTGTCGCAACACCGTGCTGACCAGCTCCTGTTTCTGCGATCACTCGTTTTTTGCCCATACGTTTGGCAAGAAGGATTTGTCCTAAAACGTTATTGAGCTTGTGAGAACCAAGGTGATTAAGATCTTCGCGCTTGAGATAAATCTTAGCGCCACCTAGGTGGTCTGTCAAACTTTCCGCAAAATAGAGTGGTGTTTCGCGACCAGAATAATCCTTCAAGTAATGGCGAAATTCTGCCAAAAATTCTGGATCATCCTTGTATTTGTCAAATGTCACTTCCAACTCATCCAACAAAGCCTGAATCGGCTCCGGTACAAAACTACCACCAAATTGTCCAAAATAACCTTTAGTTGTCATAAAAATTTCCTTCTTTCTGTATGAATTCGGCTTTTTGTTTGCTTTTAGTAGTAGGCAAGGAGCTGCAGATAGAACTCAAGTTCATCAAAGCGACTTAACGTCCTAATAAAAGATAAACAAAATGACCGAAAGAAAAAAGCCCACACACAGAATCCACTTCCATGTGAGGGCGTTGGTAACGCGGTGCCACCTCAATTATAAAGGGACTATCCCCCTTTACATCTCTACCTTGTCTAACAACAAGTTGCACTATAAGGTGTGCGCACCGAATTTTCATTGTTTCAAATTCATTTTTTAAATCAGCCCACTTTCACTACTTCCAACCACCTGTTCACAATCACCACAGGCTCCCTGAAGATCAAACATAGTTACTTTTCTGATTTATTGAGAATATTATATGTTATTGTTCTATCCTTGTCAAGATTTTTTTATGATTTTTTTCCAGAACCGAGGATTTCTTCGGAAATTCTCACCAAAGTCTGAACGATGTAATCAACTTCTTCATCACTTAATTTTGTATGAAGAGGAAGGGTAATTTCATTTTCAAAGAAGGCATAGGCTCTTGGATAATCTGCCATATCAAAACCAAGATTCTTATAGGCTGTCAAGAGAGGAAGTGGTTTGTAATGTACGTTACTTGCAATTCCTGCTTTAGCCAATTCTTGGATGATGAGGTTGCGTTCTTCTAAGCTTGCTCCTTCTACATGGGTGATGTAGAGGTGACGACAAGATTCGACAGTATCAGTCTTGTGTGCCAATGGGTGAATACGAGTACCCGCAAAACCACGATCATAGCGGTCCACGATGTCCTTACGACGTTGCAACAAACCAGGGTAACGATCCAATTGTACCAAACCAATCGAAGCCATGATATCCGTCATATTGCACTTGTAGGCAGGTGTTACGATATCGTACTCCCATGAACCCAATTGCATCTTAGCAAGAGCATCCTTAGTTTGACCATGAAGGGAAAGGATTTGAAATTCCTTGTACATTTCTTCGTCGTCAATCGCCGGATTGGCCTTCCAAGTCGCACTTCCTCCCTCAGCAGTTGTAAAGTTTTTAACAGCGTGGAATGAGAAGGAAGTAAAGTCAGCAATAGAACCAGCTGGTTGCCCTTTGTAAGTAGATCCCAAAGCATGGGCACTATCAGAGACAATCACGATACGGTTAAAGGCCTTTTGCCACTTGCTAGCAGCTGTAAAGAGATCACGTTTTTTCTCCACGACTTGGAACAAACGGTCATAGTCGCAAACAATCCCTGCAAGCTCAACCGGAATAATCACCTTAGTTTTCTCAGTAATAGCTTGCTCTAGCAAGTCATAGTCCATTTCAAAAGTATCTGCTTGGATATCCACCATGACAGGTGTTGCTCCTACGTGTGTGATGACACTACATGAAGCTGTATAGGTCATGGCTGGAACGATGACTTCATCACCTGGTCCCACTTCCAAAACGCGCAAAATCAACTCAAGAGCGGCTGTCGCAGAGTTGAGGCAGACAGTCTTAGGCGTCTGTGTGTATTGGGACAAGCGACGCTCCAGTTCTTTTGTCTTAGGACCTGTTGTGATCCAACCAGAACGAAGGGTATCCGCTACTTCAGCAATTTCAGCTTCGGTAATATCGGGTGGTGAAAATGGAATATTGTAATTTGGCATTGATTTGCTCCTTTTATCTGTACTCATTTTCTCATGACTACTTTATTTTAGTACCTCAAACACGGTTTGAAACATGATTTTGATGTCTCCAAGGAAACTAAACTCTCGGAGATAGGCGAGGTTATAGCGCATCTTTTCAGGAAGGACGTGTTCGACATAGGCCTGGTCAACTGACAGACCTTTCTCCGTCATTTGACTGATGATGGTGTCCTCATCCTTGTAGTTGATGCTGGCTGGAGAGGTGATTCCTGCTGGCAAGAGCAAGGTCGCCATCATTTCAGGACTATACTGCTCGGTGTAACGTGGCACCTCAGGTCGTGTCCCAACAAAGGACATCTCGCCTTTAAGGACATTGACCAGCTGAGGTAGTTCGTCCAAACGCACACGGCGAATGAAATTTCCCACTTTGGTAATACGGCTATCGTTAGCAGAAGTCACTAGACTTCCTTTTTTATCCGCATCCGTTACCATGGTACGGAACTTCCAAATCTTGAACGGACGGTTGTACTGGGTCACACGCTCTTGCTTGTAAATGACAGGTCCCTTGCTATCCAACTTGATCCAAATGCTCAAGATAAGAAAGACTGGGGAAGTCAAAATCAGCAAGACCAGGGCCAGAACCCAGTCCAGGCAACGCTTGAAAATCAGCGAACCCTTCCTTTTAGAGACAAGCTGGTAGTAAGACTCAACCTCGCTTGATTGCATTTCCACGGGCAAGTCTTCCCATTTCAGCATGCTGTTTCTCCTTTGTTTTTATTATACTATTTGTCAACATTTTTCATTATACCACAAAATGGAAAAGGCGGTGCAAGAAAGCTGTAATTTGGAAGAATTCTTATTAGGACATGGCTCCAGCCTGCAAACGATACATCTTGTGATAGGTTCCTCTCAGGGCCAAGAGTTCCTCATGGGTTCCGCTCTCGATGATACGCCCCTTGTCCAAGACGTAGATGCAGTTGGCATCTTGGATGGTCGAAAGGCGATGAGCAATAGCAATGGTTGTCCGACCCTGTCTCATCTTAGCTAGGGAATCTTGAACCAAACTTTCTGTTTCAGAGTCAATATTGGCTGTCGCTTCATCCAAAATCAGGATTTTAGGCTGACTGGCGACTGTTCTAGCAAAGGCAAGAAGCTGGCGCTGGCCAGTAGAAAAGCTCGAACCACGCTCAGACACAGGTGCATCATAACCCAGAGGAAGGTCCTGAATAAAGGAATCTGCATCGACAAAGGCAGCCGCGGCCTGAACCTCTTCATCACTAAGATCTTGGTACATGGCGATATTGGACTTGATAGTCCCGTGATAGAGGAAGGGATCCTGTAAGACAAGACCGATGTTCTTTCTCAGCTCTTCCTGACTGTAGTCTCTAATATCCACACCATCCAAGAGAACTCTCCCTGACTGAAATTCATAAAAGCGCATGAGGACATTGATAATGGAAGATTTCCCGGAACCTGTATGACCCACAAAGGCAATGGTTTCGCCCTTCTTAACTGAAAAGGAAATATCATCCAGAATCGGATGTTTGCCATCATATGAGAAACACACATGTTCAAAACGGATATTGCCTTCTTTGACTTTGGCTGGTCCATTTTCTTGAAGAGGCTCATAGGTCTTCTCGTCAATCAAGGCAAAGACACGACCTGCAGACACCATGGACGTTTGAAGAGTTGAAAAGTTTTGCGTCACCTCAATCAAGGGATCAAAGAGACGGTTGATGTACTGGATAAAGGCATACATGGTTCCGGCCGTTATCCCAATAGAAAGACCACGGTAACCAAAGTAGGCCATCAAAACTGTGTAGCCTAGGAGTTTCAGCAAACTCATGGCAGGTCTTAAAAAGAGGGCATCCAAGGCTACAGAACGGTTGGCATAGACCAAGTGTTCTTGGTTAATCTCATCAAATTCTGCTTGCAGGCGCTTCTCTTGATTAAAGGCCTGGATAATCCTAATTCCTTCGATATTCTCTGCCAGCTTACTATTGATATCCGACAAGAGACTTCTGGTTTTTTCGATGATTTTCACTGATTTTTTCCGATAGAGATTGACCAAAAGGAAAATCAAGGGAAGAAAGAGCAAGACTAAAGCTGTCAAACGAAAATCCAGCATCAACATGGTATACAGGGTTGTCAGAAAGATGAAAACTGCTGAGATAAAGCTGGATAGAATCCCTGAAAACATATCACTGATGGTCTCGGTATCATTGGTCAAACGAGAGACGATGGAACCTGCTGGCGTCTTGTCAAAATAAGACATGCCCAGTTTCTCCATATTAGCAAAGGTATCGCGACGAATATCTCTGACAATACTGTAGGACACCCGCGCAAAGAGAAGATTTCCGACATACTGGACCAGAGTTTGTAGGATATAGAGGCCATAGTAGGCCAGCAAAACGGTCACGGCCAGTTGGTTAAGATTGCTGAGGTACTGGTCGATAAAGTGGGAAGCTACAAGGGGAATGACACTTTTAATGACCGTCGTCGCTAGGAGAAAACTGAGTGCCAAAAAGGTCAGGAGTCCATAGGGCTTGAGATAGGACGTCAAGCGCTTCAATACAGCCCATTGTTCTTTCTTATTCTGCATCTTCTTCTCCTTTCATTTCCAACTGCTGAGACTGGTAGGTTTGGGCATACCAGCCACCCAGGGCTAGCAAGTCATCGTGCGTGCCCCGTTCGATAATTTGACCATTTTGTAGAACCAAGATCAAATCTGCATGGACAACTGCACTGAGGCGATGAGCCGTGATAATGGTTGTCTTGTCTTTGCGAGTCTCCTTGAGATTGTCGATAATCGCATACTCTGTCTTGGCATCCACGGCGGACAAGGAATCATCCAGAATCAAGATATCAGGGTCTAAAATCATAGCCCGACTCATAGCCAGACGTTGCTTTTGACCACCTGATAGACTAACTCCTTTTTCACCAATCAGCGTGTCAAATCCCTGAGGCATGTCTACAATATCTTGGTAAACTTGAGCTAGCTTAGTCGCTTCCTCGACCGCCGAAAGGGACAAATTAGGATTTCCAAAGCGGATATTGTCTAAAATCGAAGTCGCAAAGAGAAACTGGTCCTGAGGAACATAGCCCATGAGACTACGAAGGTCCGTCAGACGATAGTCCCGAATATCGTAACCGTTTAGGTAAATGGCTCCCTTATCCACATCGTATTCACGCAAGAGGAGTTTGATCAAAGACGTTTTCCCAGAGCCTGTCTGCCCGACTAAGCCTAGGGTTTGTCCTTTTTCCAGACTAAAGTGAACATCCGTCAGTGTTTCCTCATTTTCAAAGGCAAAACTATCAATATCGTACTCCAAGCGTCCATTTTCAATACCATCCAGAGGAAACTCAGGGTCTTGTACAGGTGATTCCTGAGACAAAAGATCCTCAATCCTCTGATAAGAAACTTTCCCTCGCTGAGTAATATTAAAGAGAAAACCAATGGCCATAAGAGGCCAAACTAGCATATCCAAGTAGCTGATAAAGGTAACCAGATTTCCAACCGTAATCTGCCCCTCCTGAACCATCAAGGAACCGACCAAGAGGGTTAAAACATAGGATGAACCAACAAACAAGAGAACCATGGGGTCAAAGAGACTGTCGTATTTCATGGTTTGAAGATTCTTTTGAAAGGTCAATTCATTAACTGCCTGAAAGGACTTCAGCTCGTCCGCCTGATAACCGAAAGACTTGGTTACTTTGATACCTGATACAGACTCCTGTACCTTATTATTGAGTTCAGAAAAGGCTGCTTGGGATTCTCCGAAAGCCTTATGAGTCTTTCTCCCTAGACGACTGGTCGCATAAGCCATGAAAGGCAGGGGGAGAATAGCAACTAGTGTCATCTGCCAAGAAATGCTAAAGAGCATGGTCAGCAAGGTTACTAAAGCCGTGATGGAAGCATCCACTGCTGACATGACTCCGCCACCCGCTAAACGAGTTAAGGCATTGATATCATTTGTAGCATGTGCCATCAAGTCCCCCGTCCGATAGGTCTGATAAAAGGCTGGCGACATTTTAGTAAAATGCTCAAACAAAAGAGAGCGCATAATCTGCCCTAGACGGTAGGAAGTCCCAAGGATATACATACGCCAAACATAGCGCAGATAGTACATCCCAAAGGCTGCCAGCAGTAGATAAAATAGATTAAGAAGGAGGTCCTGTTGGGTTAATTGTCCCCCGGTGATGGCGTCAATCACCCGTCCCATAACCATGGGGGGAATGAGATTAAGGACGGAAACCAAGACCAAGGCCACAATCCCGACTAGATAACGGCGCTTTTCTAACTTGAAAAACCACCAGAGTTTTTGAATAATGGACATAAAATCCCTTTCTGATTGCAAATGGAAACCTGAGGCCAAGACTCAATGAAAATCAAAGAGCAAACTAGGAAACTAGCCGCAGGCTGCTCAAAGCACTGCTTTGAGGTTGTAGATAGAACTGACGAAGTCAGTAACCTACATACGGCAAGGCGACGTTGACGCAGTTTGAATTTGATTTTTGAAGAGTACAAGACCCCAGGTTTTTCTTATTCATAAGTTACGACTGAGACGACACCCTTGTCATACTCAGCGATAAAGATATTGGCAACATTGTCATACCCTTGTTTGCTGAGGTTATCAAGCAGCCACTCTTCGCTGCGACCAATGGTCTCCAAAATTTCGACTTGGATAACACCGTCTGTGACAACAGGATACTTGGGATTCTCATCTCCCATTTGGACTACGATGAGTTGACCGTTTTGCTCCTGCATTGCTCTTTTGACTTGTTTCATTTGGAAAATTCCCTGGCTACGGAGCTTAAGAGCTACGTCCGCTGCTGACAAACCAACCGAACGGCAGGCTTCTGGATCAATCTTCCCATTTTTAATGAGCAGGGTTGGCTTCCCATCAATCAAACGTTTCACAAAGTGAACATTGTTGTTCAGCCATTTGAGCGTCAAGACCAGAATGGTCCACATAATCAGGATAACTGCATACTGAAGGATACTGATAGCGCTATTGTAAATCACCCCACCGATGATACCCCCTAGCACATAGTTCTGAATTTGATCTATCGCTGAGTTAGGCGCTAGGTTGCCCTTTCCTGTCACATTGATTACAAAAACCAGAGAAAAGAGACCCAAGGCTAGTTTAATTAAAATTTCGATATAATTGAGTGTCATTTGTTCACCTCCACCAGTTCAATTGCATCTGTTTTATACAATTCCACTTTCTCTAACAGGTACTTGTCTGGCTCACTTCCGTTCAAGGCACGATAATAGCGATCACCTACCTTGATAAGTGCGCCATCAGTATCCGCAGAAGTATTGACATAGATCTCTGACTTGTCTACTCCCAATTCTTTGGAAACAAGCTCGATGAAATGAAGTGAAGCTTGAAATTTATTATTAGAAACTTGATTGTTTTGATAAGTCGTGATGCTGACCAAAAGCAGAGCTAATAAGGTCAAAGCTGAAATCATGACCAACTCACGAAACTTGGTGCCCTTTTTATCATGGTAAGCCTTAAAAGCAAAAAATCCTGTAACAGCTAATAAGACGATTCCAAAACCAATCATGATGCCATTTTGTTGACCGATTTGGCTGAGGACATAGTCATAAGAATAGAATTTCATGTATTTTCACTCCCTTTCATAAAATCATTCTTAATTATAAACGAAAGAGGGTGATTTTTCAAACCATACGTTGGGGAAATGCGCCTTTTTTTGGTATAATATAGTCTATAATCTGAATGAAAAAGGTAACTTTATGAAACTCATCTCATGGAATATTGATTCCCTCAATGCAGCCCTAACGAGCGACTCAGCTCGTGCAAAATTGTCCCAAGAAGTCCTACAAACCTTGGTAGCCGAAAATGCTGATATTATCGCTATTCAGGAAACCAAGCTTTCTGCAAAAGGGCCTACAAAAAAACACTTGGAAATTTTAGAAGAACTCTTCCCAGGTTATGAAAACACTTGGCGTTCTTCCCAAGAACCTGCTCGCAAAGGCTACGCTGGAACCATGTTCCTTTATAAAAAAGGACTCACGCCAACGATTAGCTTCCCAGAAATCGGTGCTCCTTCTACCATGGACTTGGAAGGTCGCATCATCACCTTGGAATTTGATACATTTTTCGTGACCCAAGTATACACACCAAACGCTGGCGACGGTCTCAAACGCTTGGAAGAGCGTCAAGTCTGGGACATCAAATATGCTGAATACTTGGCAACACTAGATGAACAAAAACCAGTCCTCGCAACTGGCGACTACAATGTAGCCCACAAGGAAATCGACTTGGCCAATCCAGCCAGCAACCGCCGTTCACCTGGATTTACCGACGAGGAACGTGCTGGATTTACCAACCTTTTGGCAACTGGATTTACCGATACCTTTCGCCACATTCACGGCGATGTCCCAGAGCGTTATACTTGGTGGGCACAACGCAGCAAGACTTCTAAAATCAACAATACAGGCTGGAGAATCGACTACTGGCTCACTAGCAACCGCGTGGCTGACAAGGTGACCAAGTCTGACATGATTGACTCGGGTGCGCGTCAAGACCATACGCCGATTGTATTGGAAATTGAACTCTAAGGAGAAAGCTAATGAACTATCAAGCTGTCATTCCTGAATTTGTAGTATCTGACCTCGAAAAGTCACGCCACTTCTACTGCGACTTGCTGGGATTTTCTGTCGAATACGAGCGTCCAGAGGAGAAATTTCTCTTCCTCTCGCTTGAAGGCTGCCAACTTATGCTAGAAGAAGGCAGCACAGAAGAATTAGCCCAACTAACCTATCCTTTCGGGCGCGGTGTCAATATTTCCTTTGGCATTGAAGATGTCCCTCAGCTCCACCAAAAACTGCTGGAAGCTGACTATCCTATCCATCGTCCGCTGACCAAAAGAGAATTTCGAGTGGGAGATAGCTTTATTTACCCTCATGAATTTGCGATTTTGGATCCTGATGGTTATTTTTTAAGATTTAGTGAATAGAATAATAGAACCCTACAATACTGTATCTCGTTGTAGGTTTCTTTTTTGTTCGTTTTTTTCATTAAAACACTAACAAAATATTTGATTTCTAAAGCTATTTAGTGTAAAATAATGACATTAACGCTATTGCGTTTGATAATAGTACCATTTTACTTGTTTATGTCGTGAATTGGCACGACGTTTCTACAAGGTGCCGGAACACCTAACAATGAGTAAGTCTGTTGAGGGTATGTTTTTAGACATACCTATTTTGAGGGCTTGCTTATCTGTTAAGTAGGTCCTTTTTTCTAGCCCTTTTTGAGATGATAAAGGCGATAGAAAAACACAAAAGAGTTTAGACTTTAGGAGGTCTTATGAAATTATTAGAAGAGCGCATCCTTCAGGATGGGCATATCTTGGGTGACAACATCCTCAAGGTAGATTCCTTTTTAACCCACCAAGTTGACTATCGTTTGATGCGAGAGATTGGTAAAGTTTTTGCGGAAAAATTCACGTCTGCTGGCATTACCAAGGTTGTAACGATTGAAGCTTCAGGGATCGCCCCAGCTGTTTTTACAGCTGAAGCCTTAGACGTTCCCATGATTTTCGCAAAGAAAGCTAAAAACATCACCATGAACGAAGGCATCTTAACCGCCCAAGTCTACTCCTTTACCAAGCAGGTGACCAGCACCGTTTCCATCGCTGGAAAATTCCTCTCACCTGAGGACAAGGTCTTGATTATCGATGATTTCCTAGCAAATGGACAAGCTGCCAAAGGCTTGATCCAAATCATCGAACAGGCCGGAGCAAAAGTTGAAGCGATTGGTATCGTGATTGAAAAATCTTTCCAAGATGGTCGTGATTTGCTTGAAAAAGCAGGGTATCCAGTCCTATCACTGGCTCGCTTGGATTGTTTCGAAAATGGTCAGGTCGTATTTAAGGAGGCAGATCTCTAATGCAAAAACAAGAAAAACATTCGCAAGCAGCCGTTCTTGGCTTACAGCACTTACTAGCAATGTACTCAGGTTCTATCCTGGTTCCTATCATGATTGCGACAGCTCTTGGCTATTCAGCTGAGCAGTTGACCTACCTAATCTCCACAGATATCTTCATGTGTGGGGTGGCGACCTTCCTCCAACTTCAACTCAACAAATACTTTGGTGTCGGACTACCAGTCGTTCTCGGGGTTGCCTTCCAATCCGTCGCTCCTTTAATTATGATTGGGCAAAGCCACGGTAGCGGTGCTATGTTTGGTGCCCTTATCGTTTCAGGGATTTATGTAGTTCTGATTTCAGGCATTTTCTCAAAAGTTGCCAATCTTTTCCCATCTATCGTAACGGGCTCTGTCATTACCACGATTGGATTGACCTTGATTCCTGTTGCTATTGGAAATATGGGAAATAATGTTCCAGAGCCAACTGGTCAAAGTCTCTTACTTGCTGCTATCACTGTTCTGATTATCCTCTTGATCAACATCTTTACCAAAGGATTTATCAAGTCTATCTCCATTTTGATTGGTCTCGTAGTCGGAACCGCCATTGCTGCTACCATGGGCTTGGTTGACTTTTCTCCTGTGGCTGCAGCACCGCTTGTCCATGTCCCAACTCCCCTCTACTTTGGTGTACCGACTTTTGAAATCTCATCCATCGTCATGATGTGTATCATTGCAACGGTGTCTATGGTTGAGTCCACTGGTGTTTACCTGGCCTTGTCTGATATTACCAATGACCCAATCGACAGCACGCGCCTTCGCAACGGTTACCGCGCAGAAGGTTTGGCTGTACTTCTCGGAGGAATCTTTAACACCTTCCCTTACACAGGATTTTCACAAAACGTTGGCTTGGTTAAATTATCTGGTATCAAGACTCGCCTGCCAATCTACTACGCAGCTGGTTTCCTAGTCCTCCTTGGACTCCTTCCTAAGTTTGGAGCCCTCGCCCAAATCATTCCGAGTCCTGTCCTTGGTGGTGCTATGCTGGTTATGTTTGGTTTTGTTTCCCTTCAAGGGATGCAAATCCTCGCCCGCGTTGACTTTGCTAACAATGAACACAACTTCCTTATCGCAGCTGTTTCAATCGCTGCAGGTGTCGGACTCAACAATAGTAATCTCTTCGTCAGCATGCCAACAGCATTCCAAATGTTCTTCTCAAACGGAATCGTCGTGGCAAGCCTCCTCGCCATTGTCCTCAATGCAGTATTAAATCGGAAAAAGAAATAAAAAAAGAGGTACGAACCTCCAGATTGAAGAAAAGTTCATTTTGGACGATTTCTTCAATCTTTTTCTTTCGGTCCAAAATAAGACTACCCTTGAAAAAGTTGGAATAATAGTCCTTCTGAGAAAATATACGTTAAATCAGAAATTAAATTATTTCCAAAATAATTGTAAGAGTATCCACTTTCTAATAGGTCGCTCAAAAAGTTTTAAAAATCATAAAAACGCATAATATCAGGCATTCAAAAACCTTGATATTATGCGTTTTATCAGGGAAAAATTTGCTAGATTTTCTCCTCAAATTGAGTCATTACCCAGCCTCTTCTATTATCTTCTTTTACCCTTTTTTACAGGCATGAGTGTAATGTCTCTCAAGCTAAAGTAGGCTAGAGCCAGCATGGCGATTGTGACAAAGAATTCTGTCGGTAATTGGAAGATCTGCAAGATGGACAACATCAGCAAAATCAAGAGTGCAACAACTACAAAGACCAAGATAACGATGTTGACTGTTCCTTTAATGCTTTGTGGTGTCGCAAATACATAGAGTAGTAATAAGAGGATTCCTATGATTAAATAGACCATCTTTATCTCTTTCTAGCTCTTACTCAGCTGATTTTTTCTTCTTATTGGCTTTCTCGCGCTCTGCCTTGTTGAGAATTTGCTTACGCAAACGGATAGACTCAGGCGTTACTTCCATGTACTCATCGTCGTTCAAGAACTCAAGAGACTCTTCCAGGGTCAAGATACGAGGAGTTTTGATAACCGCTGTTTGATCCTTAGTAGCTGAACGGACGTTGGTCATTTGTTTGGCCTTGGTGATATTCACTGTCAAGTCATTCTCACGAGAGTTTTCACCGATGATCATTCCTTCGTAAACCTCAGTACCTGGGTTGACAAAGATGGTTCCACGCTCTTCGATAGACATGATTGAGTAAGTTGTAGCCTTACCAGCATCGATGGAAACAAGGGCACCACGGTGACGTCCACCAATTTCACCAGGAATCAATGGCAAGTATTGGTCGAAGGTATGGTTCATGATACCGTAACCACGAGTCATTGACAAGAACTCAGTTGAGTATCCGATCAAACCACGCGCTGGAACAAGGAAGACCAAACGAGTTTGACCATTACCAGTTGAAATCATATCCAACATTTCACCCTTACGTTCAGAAAGGCTTTGGATAACAGATCCTTGGTATTCTTCAGGAGTATCGATTTGCACACGTTCAAATGGCTCACATTTAACACCGTCGATTTCTTTTACGATAACTTCTGGACGAGATACTTGAAGCTCATAGCCTTCACGACGCATAGTTTCGATCAGGATTGACAAGTGCAATTCTCCACGACCTGAAACCGTCCATTTATCTGGTGAATCAGTTGGGTCAACACGAAGGGATACGTCTGTTTGCAATTCTGCTTGCAAGCGTTCTTCCACCTTACGAGACGTTACCCATTTACCTTCTTTACCAGCAAATGGTGAATTGTTGACTAAGAAAGTCATTTGAAGAGTTGGCTCATCGATGTGTAGGATTGGAAGAGCTTCAACTGCGTCTGTCGGAGTAATAGTTTCACCAACAAAGATATCTTCCATACCGGAAACAGCAATCAAGTCACCTGCTTTAGCTTCTTGGATTTCGCGACGTTCCAAACCAAAGAAACCGAAAAGTTTTGTAACACGGAAGTTCTTCGTTGTACCATCTAGTTTAGAAAGAGTAACTTGGTCCCCAACTTTCACACTACCACGGAAGACACGACCGATACCGATACGACCTACGAAGTCATTGTAGTCCAAAAGTGACACTTGGAACTGCAAAGGCTCATCTGAGTTGTCTACTGGAGCTGGGATATGGTCGATGATGGTGTCAAAGATTGGCGCCATTGTTTTTTCTTGGTCAGCCGGATCATCTGACAAGGAAGATGTTCCGTTAATTGCTGAAGCATAAACAACCGGGAAATCAAGCTGGTCATCATCTGCACCAAGCTCGATGAAGAGTTCCAAGACTTCATCCACTACTTCTGCTGGACGAGCTGATGGTTTGTCGATTTTGTTGACAACCACGATTGGGACAAGGTCTTGTTCCAAGGCTTTTTTCAATACGAAACGAGTCTGTGGCATGGTTCCTTCGTAGGCATCTACGACCAAGACAACACCGTCAACCATTTTCATAATACGCTCAACTTCTCCACCGAAGTCCGCGTGTCCTGGTGTGTCCATGATGTTGATACGAGTTCCGTTGTAAGCAACAGCCGTATTTTTAGCAAGGATGGTAATTCCACGCTCTTTTTCGATATCGTTTGAGTCCATAGCACGCTCTGCCAATTCAGTACGTGCATCAAGAGTTTCAGATTGTTTCAATAATTCGTCAACGAGGGTTGTTTTTCCGTGGTCAACGTGGGCGATAATCGCAATGTTACGGATATCTTCTCTTAATTTTGTCATGATTTCCTCTAATATTTAAATTTTTATTTCTAACTGAACAATTATACCACAGTCTCATTCAAAAATCACAGTTCAGCTAAGTGTAAATGTTTTCACTCTGCTTTTCTAGTCAAGGCAACTCTTTTCAAAGTCAGAGACTTATGATAAGATAAGCTGGTATGCGTTTAGATAGATTATTAGCCCAAGAAAAGGTCAGTCGCAAGGCTATGAAACAGGCTCTATTAAAAAAAGAAATCCTAGTAGATGATTGTCCAGCTCGCTCACTCGCTCAAAATGTCGACACTGGGTTGCAGAAATTAGTCTTTCAAGGACGACAAATCCAAGGCTACGAGCACAACTACCTCATGCTTCATAAGCCAAACGGAGTCGTTACAGCTAGCAAGGATAAGAAACTCCCAACCGTCATGAACCTCCTCCCACCTGACATCCAGTCTGACCAACTCTATGCTGTCGGCAGACTAGACCGCGATACAACGGGACTGCTCCTTCTGACAGACAATGGACCTCTTGGTTTTCAGCTCCTCCATCCCCAGTACCATGTCGATAAATCCTATCAAGTAGAGGTCAATGGACTGCTCACGTCAGACCATATCCAAAAATTCAAAGATGGGATTGTCTTTTTAGATGGGACCACCTGTAAACCTGCTCAGCTAGAAATTCTGTCCTCAAGTCCTTCCTCTAGTCAAGCCTCCATCACCATCTCTGAAGGCAAGTTTCATCAAGTCAAGAAGATGTTTCTATCTGTTGGTGTCAAGGTGACCTCTCTAAAACGAGTTCAGTTCGGTGATTTCACTTTAGACCCTGACCTAGCTGAAGGTCAATTCCGTCCCTTGAATCCAGAAGAATTAGAGATCATTAAAAACTATTTAGAGAAAAGTGGATAAAAGAAAAAAGCTTTATGTTTGAAGCTTTTTTTGTTTTTGCTTATCTAAAAACTATTGCAATGGCTAATATCCAGTTAAGGACAGAAACTACAAGTCCTACGATATTGAGAATCTTTTCTGTCTTATAGTCTAATTGTGACTCTTTTTGGTATGAAAAAGCCAAGACCAATCCTATGATCCCCAAAACCAGACCTACTATTGGAGATAGCAAACCAAGGACGATCGATAAGATACCTAAAATAAGTGAAGGTTTTTTCTTTTGTTGTGAATTCATATTATAAAATCTCCTTAAATTTAATATAAATGATGATACCTTAAGATACTAGCTTTATCTATCATTCGATAGTTTTTTACAGAATGTTAACTATTCTTCACTTTCCCTTTCCAAGAATCCAATCCATAAGAAAGGATATAAATCTCAGAGAAACCTTGTTTTTTCAGATAAAGTGCTGCATTGGTCACTCGTTGTCCACGTTGGTTTTCGTAGAGAAGGACAGGTTTATCCTTGCGAAGGGCTGCAAGGCTTGACTTCAACTGATTTGAAGGAATATTGCGAGCTCCGAGGATATGTTTTCTGTGAAATTCTGCTGGTTCACGGACATCAATCAATTGCCCTTTTCGAATCAAGTCTTCAAATTCTGCATTGTCCACAATCTTAGCCGCACGACGAATACGAAGGTAGTTATAACCCATCCACGCCGCCATCGCTAGTACAATTCCCCATAAAATCCAAATTGTCATAAGTTCTTATCTCCATTTTTCTCTAAGTAGTCTAATTCTATCTTGTGCTCTCTGCGAAGAACAGCTTCCGCCTCTAGATAGTCTAACTTATCCATCAGACCTGCATCATAGATCCGAGAGAGTTCGAGCTTCATCAGTTCAATATCATACAAGCGCTTCCCCATGTAAACAATAATGCCAAACTGTTTGAGAAATTGCTGCACATCATAGAATGTTTTCATAGCTTCCATTTTAGCAAATTCTAGACTTTTTTTCAATACTGGACAGGCTCTTTCCCCCTATTTTCTTCGTCTTCATTGCCCATTCTTCCGCAAGTATGGTACAATAAAAACATGAGAATTCAACAACTACACTATATTATCAAAATCGTCGAAACTGGCTCTATGAATGAGGCAGCCAAGCAGCTCTTTATCACCCAACCCAGTCTCTCTAATGCCGTTCGAGACTTGGAAAATGAAATGGGCATTGAAATCTTTATTCGCAATCCCAAGGGCATCACCTTGACCCGTGATGGGATGGAGTTTCTCTCCTACGCTCGTCAAGTTGTCGAGCAAACTCAGCTTCTGGAGGAACGTTATAAAAATCCTATCGCCCACCGCGAACTTTTCAGCGTTTCCTCTCAGCACTATGCCTTTGTAGTCAATGCCTTTGTCTCTTTGCTCAAGAAAAGTGATATGGAAAAATACGAGCTCTTCCTTCGTGAAACTCGGACTTGGGAGATTATCGATGACGTCAAGAATTTCCGTAGCGAGGTCGGTGTCCTCTTTTTAAACAGCTACAACCGCGATGTTTTAACGAAAATGCTGGATGACAATCACCTGCTAGCGCACCACCTCTTCACAGCCCAACCCCATATCTTTGTCAGCAAGACCAACCCTCTAGCTAAAAAAGACAAGGTCAAACTGGCTGATTTGGAAGACTTTCCTTATCTGAGTTATGACCAGGGGACGCACAACTCCTTCTACTTTTCAGAGGAGATTCTTTCACAAGAACACCATAAGAAATCCATCGTAGTCAGTGACCGTGCCACCCTCTTTAACCTTTTGATTGGTTTGGATGGTTACACCATTGCAACAGGGATTTTGAACAGTAACCTCAACGGAGACAATATCGTTTCCATCCCGCTGGACATTGACGACCCAATTGAACTAGTCTATATCCAGCATGAAAAAACTAGCCTATCTAAGATGGGCGAACGCTTTATCGAATACTTACTAGAAGAAGTTCAGTTTGATAATTGATAAACTGCCAGACATATTTTATAATATTTCTTAGAAAAAAATGATTGGAGAATATCGTTGAAAAAGTTTATATTGGCAAGTGCTGTTATCCTTTCAATAGCAGGATTGGCACAAGCACCTATCCATGCGGAAGAAAACAATGCTAATCCTCCTGCTACCACCGAGCTAAGCAACTCTAAGGAAGATAAGAAAGATCTTTCAATTAAAAATGAAGAGGAGGTTGCAACACTTCCAAAAGACAAGGCAAAAGAAGAAGCACCTAAAAAAGAAGGATGGCAGGAAGAAAACAAGCAGTGGCGTTTCTATGAAAACAATCAGCCTGTCCTCAAATGGAAAAAAATTCAAGATAAGTGGTACTATTTTGACAACGATGGAAATCGACTCAGTGATACCATCTTTGATGGCTATGTTCTCAATAAAGACGGGGTCATGGTAGAAAATGGCTGGGTAGCTCTTGAGGGTAAATGGTACTACGTCAGTGAGTCTGGAAAAATCATCCAACAAACATGGAAAAAAATCGGAGGAGTTTGGTACTACTTTGACAAAGATGGTGTCATGCTCAGTCAGACAATCGTTGATGGTTATCTCCTTACTAAAAGCGGGGCTATGGCTGAGAATGGCTGGGTGAAGGTTGACCAAAATTGGTATTATGTCACACCATCTGGCAGAATCTCGCAAGACAAATGGGAGAAAGTCAACGGTTCATGGTATTATTTTGACAAAAACGGTGTGATGCTCAGCAAAACGACCGTTGGTGCTTACCTGCTCGGCAGTAGCGGGGCTATGGCGGAAAACTCCTGGGTGAGAATCAATGAAAATTGGTATTACGCTAATGAATATGGGAAATACAGCCAAGACAAATGGGAGAAAATAAAAGGAACTTGGTATGCTTTTGAACAAAATGGAGTCATGCTTTCCAATAAATGGAAAGGAAGCTACTACCTCAAATCTAGTGGAGCCATGGCTGAAAAAGAGTGGATCTTTGACAAGGCCTACAACAGTTGGTTCTATCTAAAAGCGAATGGAACCTATGCAGCTCGTGAATGGATTGGAGCCTACTATCTCAAGTCTGGTGGCTATATGGCCAAGAATGAGTGGATTTACGACGATTATTACAAGGCTCGTTACTATTTGGACGATAGTGGCCATTATGTTTCAGGAACCTACAAGATAGATGGAAAGGAACATTTGTTCCAAAAATACGGTCAATGGATTTCTGAAGTTTCAACCGAAGGTGGATTTGTAAAAGGTCAATACAGTAAAACGATCTTCCTTGATCCCGGGCATGGTGGTCGAGATTCAGGTGCCTTTTACTACAATGTAGCCGAAAAAGATCTCAACATGCAAATCTATCGCAAACTGCGTAAGAAATTAGAAGAATTAGGTTATACTGTCCTCACATCACGTGACAGTGATATCGATGTTGATTTTAAGACTGAGCGTTCAAGAATGGTAAATAAAACCAACTCTGATATCTTTATCAGTATCCATTTCAATGCTACTGGAAACATTCACTCGAAAGCGAGCGGTATTCAAACCTACTCCTATAGCGATGAACCTGATTATCCAAGTAAGATCAATAAATACTGGCACAATCACCCTGATCGTATGAGTGAAAGCAAACGCCTCGCTGCTGCTATCCACTCCTCTCTCCTAGCCGAAACTGGTGCCAAGGATGCTGGCTTATTGGAAAGTAGCTTTGCCGTTCTACGCGAGACTGCCAAACCAGCCGTCCTCCTAGAACTCGGTTATATGGATAATTTCACTGAGAATCAACGTATTCGTGAGGATCGATACCAAGATAGACTAGTCGCAGGTATTGTGAAAGGCATCCAAAAATATTACGCTGGTAAATAAAAACAAAGTCTCGAGGTTTCTCGAGACTTTTCTACTTGCCTTCTTTTTTATCTTTATCAGGAAAGAGGTAGCCAAGTCCTACACAAGCTAGCACTCCTGCACCAATCACCAAACCACTTGAAATTGGCAAAAGGTCCAAAATAGCATTTGCAATGATAAAGGCAATGATCAAGCACATGAGACTAGACTTGTAGTCTTTTTTCAAAAAGTTTTCTATCGTGAAATAGAGGAACAATCCTACCGGAATGAGTGACCAGAGGTTGACATCCAAACTTGGCCAGCCAACAGATCCGAAATACAATACTAGCGCTGCTGCTACTAAAAATACAAGTCCCAATAATTTTTTCATTTTTTTGTCTCCATTTTCTTTTTTTATTGACTTGAGTTGTCTGATACTGACCCCTCACGTCCCTTACAAAAATCATTATAGTAGAGGGTTTCCCCCAGAACAAGGCCTTTTGCCTATCTGGTCTATATCTCAGTTTAAGTGGTTGAATATTTCTGGCAAAAGAAAAGAAGCCCTAATGAGCTTCTTGATTCTGCCGATTGTAACAGTATTTTTGAACGAATACAATCTAGTTTTTCTTTTCCTTAGATTCTAGAGAAGATTTGATTGCTTCACGCTCAGCCTGTAGTTGAGCTAAATTCTTCTCCTCTTCATCAAGTTTACTGGCATCTGGTTTCACACGATAATAAACATCTTCTGGTTTCATTAACATCGCTTCATATTGTTGTCCAGAAAAAAGTCTTTCCTCAGCATGATTACTTTTATCCGTAATCTTTCCATCATCCCCAGGTTGCATAACAACTCCGCTTGGAACAGCAACTACTACAAATCCTCCAGCAACAGAATCTTTTACCCATGCACTGATAGAAGCTGTCTCAGGGTTACGACTATCTTGACCTTTTGATACCTTTAATCCAACTACAGATTCGTACTTTTGATCATTTGTAAACCAAGTCGCATCTACTTCTCCAGAATTCTTAATGATATATTCATTGCCAGATTGACTACGCCAAGTACCTTCTAAACTAGACAAATCATTGTTCTTGATTGCTTCAATATCTAGTTTTGGAACGGTAGTTTCTTTCTTCAACTTGCTAACAAGTGCTTCTGCTTCCGTAATTTTGGTATCTAAAGCAGTCAGTTGATTCTTGAGTTTTTGAATTTCCTCTTGTTTATCCTTATCAGTCTCATCTATTTTTCCTTGGTTTGTAGACGATTGACTTGTTGACTCTGTAGTTGAAACGGCAGACGATGCTTGATTTGACTCTTTCTAATCAAAGAATGCGAGAAAATACTTACCAAGATGAGAGTGACTGAAGCAGCGAGTGCTAGGCCAATATAGATTTTTATATTTTTATTCGGAGCCGACTTTGATTCAGACCGCTTACGTCCATTGACCTCTTCAAATTGTTTTTCTCGTTCTTTCTTATTCATAATTTTCTCCTTTTTGATTTATATTCAGCCAAGCTTGCGAGACTTCATTCGTTATTATCCACGGATTTTTATAATTTTTAGAAAACCTATGCAAAAAATTCTAGAATGATTAACAGCCTATAGTCCTCTAAAACGGAACGAAAACAAGTGCTTATTAAAATATATTATACCACAAAATATAAATTTTAGTTTTTATTTATAAGCAGGAGTTTCAGACGTTAAATAGAACCTATCTCAAACGTTCCACCTTTTCTATATTTACAAAAAAAGAAGCCCGTTTGGACTTCCTCATTCTGCCGATTGCAGGGCTTGAACCTGTGACCTACGCGTTACGAGTGCGTTGCTCTACCAACTGAGCTAAATCGGCGATTACCCTTTTAGTATAGCACTCTGAAAATAGATGTCAAGAAATTTTCATCACCATTAGAAAAAGCCTGTCCTAAGACAAGGCTTTGATATTCGATTATTTACGATCCTGCACTTTCGTAGGCGTCTAAACCTCTGTCCCATAGTTTCAAGGAAATGACAAAGAAAACAAGGGAAATCAAAATCAACCCACCGATATTAAAGAGTACATCCTTGTCCTGCAAGAAATAACTGGCAGGATAGTAGGCTGTAAAGGCGAAAGGCACGATAAAACTAATCAACCAACGAAGAAGCGAATTGTAAATGGAAATCGGATACTTGGCAAAGTCATTAAACATATAAAAAATGTAAATCATGGCGCCTGACTGCTTGGTCCAAAAAGCGATACTGGCTGTCGCGATTTTCAAGGAAGTATAAATCAAGGTTGCAAAAGGAATACAGACTAGGAAAAGCAGGAATTTGGGAAGAGTCCAAGCAATGCTAGACACCGTTGTCCCTAGTAAAATGCCACCGACCAAGAGTTCGCCCAAGGCATCAATTTGAAAGGTCTCAACTAGGATATGAAAGAGAGGATTGATGGGACGAGTCAGGTATTTGTCAAACTCCCCTTTTCGCACCAAGCGTTGCCCTAGAGCCCAAAGATTGTCAAAAAAGAGATGGTCCAATCCCTTGGGAATCAAGGAAAAACCATAAATAAATGCAATCTCCTGAAAAGTCCAGCCTTCTAGAGAAGGGATGTGTTGAAAGAGCACATTGAGAAACAAGAGATTCAAGCCTTGAGTCAGAAAAACTCCCAAGACACCAACCACAAAATCCACCTTGTATTCCATGATTTGTTTGATGTATTGTCTGATAAAAATCAGATGCATGCGTTGATATTTTTTCATACTAACCTCCCTGAATAGTGATGAATGACTGGACTCGTTTCCAGATCAACTGAGACAAGCCAAGCATCACCAAGAGCCAGAAGAACTGTAGCAAAAGCGCCTGAAGAATCTGATTAGCATCGTATTTTCCAACAATAATCATAACTGGAGTGTAGATCAAGGATGAAAAAGGCAAGAAGGAGAGAATGTCTGAAATGATTTTAGGAAAGAAAGCCAAGGGAATCAAACTTCCAGACATAAAGGCAACTATGGAAGTCTTGAGTAGATTGGAACCCCAAAGATTTTTAAATACAAAGGCAGAAAATCCAAAACAGATATTAAAGAAAAAGTTAATCAGGTAGGCTAGGGTTAAGCTAAAGAGATAAAGGATGGTTAATCCCAGTACTTCTATAACCCCTTGTCCAGATAAGATTTTCATCAATACAATGACACTTAAAAATGGCAGTCCAACAGAGATAAAAATCAACCACTTGGATCCAAGTTCCGTAAAGAGGTAAGAAGCTGCAAAATGCACTGGTCTCAACAAGCGCATGATAATGGAACCATCCTTGACCTCATCACCAATCATAAAGGAAGAATCCGACCTAGTCAGAAGATTGGTTACAAAACTCATAATGATGTAGAGAGTGATATCTGCCATACTGAAGCCCTGAATCAAGGACTCCTGCGAGGAATCAAAGACCGCCTTCCAGAGATAAAAGGCCACAAAAGCACCCATGACATCGCCAATCCGATAAAGAATAAAGTTGACTCGGTAGGTAATCAACTCCTGAACCCCTGCATTGATAAAGGGTTTATAACGTCTCCACAATTTGACCATCTTAGAGCTCCTTTCGGTAGAAGCGACGGATAATATCCTCAATATCCGTATCAACCATCTTCAAATCGCGGATCTCAAAATCAGACAAGGTTTGCTTGATAATATCAGCTGACTGGTAGCGGGAACTATCGAATTCAATATTAAGGCTATTTCCTTGTCTATCAATGGTCATATCAGGCAGGCCTTCATAGTGAGAAAGGAGATGACTTTGACCTGGTAGCAGTTCAAAGGAGAGTGTCTTCATCTTACCAAAGGTTTCCTTGAGCTGGCTGACCGTTCCATCAAAAATCTCCTGCCCCTTGTCAATCATAAAAATCCGATCACAGAGTTGCTCAATATCACTCAGGTCGTGAGTGGTCAAGAGAATGGTGGTCTCTTCCTCTTGATTGATCTGGGTGATGGCGCGACGAATGTTGTCCTTGACCGAAACGTCCAAACCAATAGTCGGCTCATCTAAAAAGAGAACCTTGGGATTGTGGAGCAAGGAAGCCGCAATATCCGCTCGCATCCGTTGCCCCAGTGAAAGAGTGCGCACGGGGTCTTTGATAAAGTCCTTCAAATCCAAGACCTCATTCAAAAAGTCCATGCGCTTGTGAAAGAGCGAGTCCGGCACATCGTAAATTTCTTTCAAGACCGTGTAGGTCTCTTGCAGAGCCAAATCCCACCATAGCTGGGTGCGTTGTCCAAAGACCACACCAATATCCTTAACATAATCCTGACGATTGTCCTGCGGAATCTTGCCGTTAATCCGACAAAAACCAGATGTCGGTTTCAAAATCCCTGTCAGCATCTTAATAGTCGTCGACTTCCCAGCACCATTGGCCCCGATAAAGCCTAAAATCTGCCCCTTGGGAACCTCAAAGGTCAAATCCTTGACCGCTTCAAAGGTCTGCTTTTCAGGATGAATAAAGGAGCGCAAAGCCCCCTTCAAGCCTGGCTCCTTTACTGTCTTTACAAAATTTTTCTGAAGATGTTCCACTTCTATCATTGCCATATCTATCTCCCTACAGTAAGGAATAGCAACATTGTATTTTTGACTACAAATATTCTAAATCCTTACTTTCTAAACCTCCTAAATTTTATTATTACAGAAGGCTTTATACCAACCTATTATAGTCCAATAAAAAACAGAATGCAAGCGTTTGCCTACAGATTATGAAATTAGAGATTTCACTCTTAAAATGCTATTTTTAATCCAAAATTCTGGTTTAATAGTTTCCTTAAAACACCAAAAAGACCTGCCCGATGGGCAGGTTGTATTAAAAGTGTTTTTATCTCAAATATTCAATTTAATCAATACATTCCCCATTTTCATTAACTCTATACCCGTCTATGGTAGTGCTAACTGCGAGTTCTCCTGATGAATATGAATAATACCATTTTTCGCCAATTTGGTACCAACCAGTTAACATTGATCCGTCCTCTTTTAAATAATACCATTTTCCTGAATCTTGAATCCAACCTGTCGCCATAGCTCCATTATCTTTCAAGTAATACCAGACATCATTATATTCTAACCAACCAGTTACTAGGACGCCATCATCACTTAGATAGTACCAATGTTCATTATCTTGAATCCACCCCCTTGCTAATGAACCGCTATTATTTAGATAGTACCAAGCACCATTATTTTGATTCCATCCTGATTCCGATGAGTCTTGAACATCATTTATTACTTGGACAGCCTCAATAATTTCCTTCAACTCAACCCGCTTTCTATCTTTTATGACAGATTTAACTTTTTCCTCAACAAACTCTTTCGCATAAGTTCGACTATTTTCTTTTCTCTGGAACATATCCTTCAATAAAGTTTCTAATTGTTCATTAAAGACATCTTCTTGGATTTTATTAAACTCTTTCTGAGATAGCGAAATAACCATCACAATATCAATGAACTCTTCTTTTAATTGAGCAAACATTTCCACACGGTCATCTTCTATGAATTGATCCGCAATTGCTTTTGCTCCTATTCCTCCTGCAATTCCTCCTATAATCGCACCCGCTAATGCTCCTATTGGTCCAGCAATTGCACCACCAACCGCACCTGCACCAGCTCCTGCCATCATACCGCCCCCAGCAACTGCTGCATTTTTTAATAGCTGTTGTGAAGAAATTCTTCCAACAAGCGCTTCAAAAATATCTGGACCCATGATAACAGCGAACGATATCACTGGTGCAGCTCGTCTTGCAACCACTTCAGCTGTAATTTTTTTTCCAAAAAATTCATTAATTTGTTTTGTAAATATTTTTGCGAATTGCTGTGAGGCAACATAGATACTAGTTCCCATAGCTAGGGTTCGTAATCCTGCTTTACCTGCCATCAATGCAGCATCCTTCGTTTCAGCTCCAGACCATTTAGCCTGAGAAAAGACAATAACAAAGCTTATACCTACACCTGGTAATGAATTAATAGCTCCATCAATTGCATCAAATTTAATCGAGGTCAAATTACCTCCTTTGGCTATCAATTTTGCTTCATTATAGGTAATATGACCTTTTCTGATGATAGTTTTTGCCTCAGCTGGATTATTAACTCCCTCAACTTTTCCCTGTCTAATTTTTTCTTCAAATAATTCCACTGCTCTATCATACTGGTCTTTAGGAACTTCCAATTGCATTCCTTTATACTTATACATTCCCCCTTCGCTTTTAGATTCGAAAGCTGCATTTACAGTACCTCTAGCATTGTTATAGTACTTAGTTTGAATCTTTTGATTTCCAACCATTCTATCCGCACCATTTTTAGCATTATCTTGACCAGTTTGTCTTACATGGTGGAATGGATATTTAATCTTATCCATTAGATTATTTGCATACTCAGCAGCATGCCCATGCCCAGATGGAGCACTAACCATTGCATTTATTTGAGCTTTATGCAATCTATCACCTACACTTAATAAAATCCAAGAAACAAATCCTATTTCAGTTCCTCTTTTAAAGGTAGTTGAATTAACATTCTTTTTACCAATTTTTAATAACTGTGTATTTAAATTTTCAACTTGTACATCATTTGTATACCCAGAGGCAATCAATTCATTCAATTCCCTAACAACATAGTTCAAACTATTCGAGACATTCAAACGTTTAATAATCCCATATGGATAGTAAAATGCTAACTGATCATTATCATCTACCTCTACTTTCCATAAATTGGAAAATGGAAAAAATTGTACATTACACCTTTCTTGATCCTTGATTTGCATTTTTTCGAAAATTCCATACTGGGTCAAGAGTAAACCATATTCTTTGAAATCTTCTTCCTTTAAACTTCTAACCGGAGAGTAGCCAAAATATTCAAATTCAATATTAGAGAATTCATTATAAAATTCTTTTTCTGACTCAATAAACCACTTAGCCCGTCCATAAGGTACTGACTCACCATAATAATCAAATCCATTCTGTGCAATAGACCTAAAAACTCGTCTAACACTAGCCTCACTGTGAGTATGAACCTCTTTGATTTTTCTTTTCCAAAAAAAAACTGAAAAAAACTGATTATGTTTTCTTTCATATTTGATAATAACCTCTCCACTATTTACTAACCATTTAAAATCATTGGCTCCCCTAACTTCTAGTATAGAGTTAAATTAATGATATTAAATAATACTTCAGAAATTGTCTATAAACTCCCTGACGCTTACAAATTAGTTAATTCAATTATAGCAAAAGGATAATATAAAATCTATACAAAATATAATAACTTTAGTTCATGTAAAGAATGGAAATATAGGGTAAGTTTCTATCAAATTAAGATTTTTTAAAGCTATCTACACCAAAAAACCCACCCTCATGGGCAGGTTTCTGATTTGTATTGTTCAGCTAGATTAAGCTTTACCTTCTGAACCGAATACGTCGATACGTTCTTCAACTGATGCTTGGATAGCTTTTACACCGTCAGCCAAGAATTTACGTGGGTCGAAGAGTTTCTTCTTGTCGTATTCTGCTTCGTTTGCTTCGTAGTCACGAGCAAATTTACGAGTTGCGTTAGCGAATGCGATTTGGCATTCAGTGTTAACGTTAACTTTCGCAACACCAAGTTTGATAGCTGCTTGGATTTGGTCATCAGGAATACCTGAACCACCGTGCAATACGATTGGGAATCCTGGTACAGCTTCAGTCAATTTTTGCAAGTGGTCAAGGTGAAGACCTTTCCAGTTTGCAGGGTATGGACCGTGGATGTTACCGATACCAGCTGCCAAGAAGTCGATACCAGTTGCAACCATTGCTTTAGCATCTTCGATTGGAGCCAATTCACCATCACCGATGATTCCGTCTTCTTCACCACCGATAGTTCCAACTTCAGCTTCTACTGACACACCATTTGCGTGAGCAAATTCTACAACTTTACGAGCTTTTTCAAGGTTTTCTTCAACTGGAAGGTGTGAACCGTCAAACATAACTGAAGTATAACCAACTTGAATACACTCAAGTGCATCTTCGTAGTGACCGTGGTCAAGGTGGATAGCTACTGGTACAGTGATACCCATTGACTCAACAAGGTTAGCGATCAAGTTGCGAGCAACTTTGTAACCACCCATGTATTTAGCAGCACCCATTGAAGTTTGGATCAAAACTGGAGCTTTTTTAGCTTCTGCTGCGCGCAAGATAGCTTGAGTCCACTCAAGGTTGTTTGTGTTAAATCCACCAACTGCATAACCGTTGTCACGAGCTGCTTGGACAAATTTTTCTGCTGAAACGATTGCCATTTGTCAGGCCTCCTATATATTTTTTGGGACATCCCATTTACATTGTTCATTTTATCACTTTTTGATAAAAAAAGCTAGTTTTTCCCATACTTTAGATTGAATTTCTTCTAGCCCAATCAATGTAAACCCTTTCTTTCCCTTAGTCTTGCACGACTTTAGGATAACGTATGAAAAAGGTCAAGCGATCATCTTGCATCTCAAAATGATAAGGTAATTTCTCATGTTCTAATAAACTTTTGACCACAAAGAGTCCCATCCCCGAACCCTTGGCCTTGCGACTGGCATTTTCAGAAAAAGACTGGGCCAATTTTTCTTGTTCTTCAGGACTACAGCTATTCTCGATAAAGAGTTCCCCTTCTCTTTCTCCGATACGGATCAAGCCGCCTAGAGTGGAGTGCTTGATAGCATTACTGATGAGATTCGATAGAATTAGTTTCATGACAGATGGGTTTATGTAAGCCTGCTGATGGGTCAAGCGATTGTCTATCTGAAGTTCTTTCTCCTTGGCGAGCAAAGCATAATCCTTGACTAGACTTTGTGTCATCTGAAGGAGGTCAACCTCTTCTTTCTCCTCTCGCAATTCCTGTACAGAAGAAAGAGACAATATCTGGAGAACGTGGTGACTGAGGTCGTCCACAATCCCCAAGGCAACTCCAAGATAGTGGTCTCTATCCTTATAACGACCGATATTTTCTTTCATATTTTCGATTAGGATTTTCAAACTAGCCAGTGGAGTTTTCAATTCATGAGAAGCCCCTCGTAGGAACTCAACCTTCATCTTCTCCAGCTGGAGAATGGCTTCATTCTTGTCATGCAAGTCCGCAATAACTGTCAAAAGATGCTGGTAAAGGCTATTGATTTGTTCCTTGAGATCACCAATTTCATCCTTAGAATCCACGCGCAATCGCACTTGAGCATCTAGGTCCATCATCCGACGGGTCACCCGCTTGATTTCCAAAATCGGGGCAACAATGGTCCGAGCATAGATGTAGGCCACCAAGAGGGAAATCAGAAAGGATGCCAGTAAGGTATAGGGGAGAAACTGGAGACTAATCTGCTCTGCTTCCTTTTGCAAATCCATGGAAGACAGAAACTGGAGAGTCATGGTGCCACCGTCTTGCGTTTTCACATCACGCTCCTCAATGAAGAGCGAAGTTGTCTGGCGAGCTGTATCTAGTGGAAAATTATCCTTGACTTCTAACTTATCCTCCGTCATCTCTCCCTTGACAGCTCCTTTGATATCACTGGTCTGGGAATACAAGTCTAAGACTTGCTCAATATTCTGCCTATCTTTTCCATCCAGGGACTGGGCAATGGCTGTCGCTTTCTGGCCAATGGTTTCCTGACGGTGGCTCAGATAAGTCGAGGGAAAGAGAAAATAAATGGCTAAATGAAGACAAATAACCAGAACACTAAAAATAGAGAAGGTATAGATAAATATCTTTGTAAATAAACCTGTTCGTTTCATTTTCGCTCCAATTTATAACCAACATTGCGCACAGTGAGGATGCAATCCAAGTCTAGCTTTTTCCGCAGTTCCTTGATATAGACATCAATAACACGGTCAAAGGGGACCTCATCTGTCGCCTTCCAGACAGCATCGATAATCTGAGAACGAGTCAAGGCCCGGCCTTCATTTTTCACCAGATAGTCCAGAATTTCCAACTCCTTGGCATTGATGGCCACTTCTTGACCTGCTAGGCTTGCGCTGTA
Source organism: Streptococcus oralis (assembly GCF_901543815.1). Taxonomy (GTDB): domain Bacteria; phylum Bacillota; class Bacilli; order Lactobacillales; family Streptococcaceae; genus Streptococcus; species Streptococcus oralis_CM. The sequence goes on along the minus strand of NZ_CABEIU010000002.1, from coordinate 539,606 downwards.
ACTCTCAAAGTCCACCTTGGTATCCTTATAGGAGAAGACTCGTCCCGTATCGTAGTATCGCTTGAAAATCGCGTCTACCCTCACTTTTAAAAGGGAGAGGGAGAAGGGTTTTTCCAGATAGCCGTCTGCTAGAGAGGCAAAGGCACTCATCTTGTATTCCTCATCCTGAAAGGCTGTCAGCATCAAGACAGGAACCTGACTGGTCTTACGAATCTCCGCTAGGACTTCTAGGCCATTAAGCTTGGGCATCTGGATATCCAGTAGTACTAGAGCAACTTCATAGCTGGAAAATTTTTCCAGAGCTTCTTGACCGTCCGCTGCCTCAATGGTTTCATAACCACAATCCGTCAAATAGTCACTGATCCCCTCACGAATCATCTCTTCATCTTCTACAATTAAAATTTTCATAGAAAAAACGTTTCACATTCCTTTAAATTTCTTGTAAATCATCTCTGTTTCATCCTGATAGGAAGAGTCCTTATACTCAATGAAAATCAAAGAGCAAACTAGGAAGCTAGCCGCAGGCTGTACTTGAGTACGGCAAGGTGAAGCTGACGTGGTTTGAATTTGATTTTCGAAGAGTATTATCAAGATGAAATAGATAAAAATGCTACCTATATTATACCCCATTTAGGGGAGAATAGGTAGCAAGTTTTTTTATTCGCTATCGAGCAAGAGCTCTTTTGGTTGTTTTCTGAGGAGATTGCTTGAAGCAAGCGCCATAACGAGAACCACTAGAACCAAGGCAAGGACAAAGACGATGATGAAGTCTGATGTCTGAATAGAAATATCTAGGCTCGACAAGGTCTTGCTAAAGCCGTCTACTTCTGCACCACCACCAAGATTAGAGGCTTGAGCTGCCTTGCTGGCTTGCTTGGCAACACCTGAAGTAACATTGGCAAGGACGGTGTTTCCGATTGCACGAGCTGTATAGTTGGCTAGGAAGTAAGCAGAAACGAGAGCAGGGATAGCAATCAAGATTGATTCTGTGATAAATTGACCCAAGATACTTGCCTGCTTGAGACCGATAGAGAGGAGAATTCCCACTTCCTTGCGACGGGCATTGATCCAAAGACTGAGCAAGAGTGCAAGGAGAAGAACTGAGAAGCTCAAGCTACCCCAGAAAAGGAGGTTGGCCATCTTGTACATACCAGAAATGGATTGCTCTAGAGCTGGGTAGTTAGAGGAACTCTTCACAAGTGTGTAGCTCTTCCAGTTGATACCGCTGATGCCATTCAACTCTTTCATGACGTCATCCAAGTTCTTGTCCGCTGTTACAAAGAAAGTTGCGTCCCCATAAATGGCTGTGTCTTCTGTGTAGCCATAAAGTTTAGCAGCCGTATGGATGTCTGTGATAGCAGTATTTTCGTAAAGTTCTTGTGAGTAGGTGACTGCCGACTTATTGTGACCATCAAAGAGTCCCTTGATTGTCACTTCGACTGTTTCCTTGGCTCCTTTTTCATTGTCTGCATCATAGACATTAGAGTCCAATTTGACCTTATCTCCAACTTTCCAGCCATGTTTGGCTGCCAAGTCCTTGTGCATGAGAATCTTGTCCTTGTCGTCGTTAGTTAGGTGCTCACCTTCAACCAGCTTATATGAGCCAGAGACAAACTTATCTTCTTTAGAGGAGTCATTGACACCTGTAATCATCAAACTACTTCCAAAACGCTTGGCACGGTCAGCAGTGAGATTTTTCTTGGTTTCTGGTGTTTCGATGAGGTCATATCCAGTCAAATCTCCGATAGCATTGATGCGTTTAACATAAGACTCGATGGCCTTATTTTCGGTGATTTTTTTGATATCCTCACCCTTGATATTTCCAGAACCACGTGGCGTTCCTTGATTGACGCGACGATTGATTTGCATGGAGAAACTATTGGTGATATTTTTAAAGGTCTCCTGAGAAGCCTTGGCTGTAGCTCCCTTGATCGACAAGCCGACCAAACTCAAGCTCGCCATGAGGAGAATAATCAGGAAGATAACAATCGATTTGAAAAACTTCCTTGTAACATAGGCAAATGCGTTGTGTAACATAGGTTCCCTTTCTAGATTTGATTTTATAATTCTATGAAAACAAGCTCATCTTATTTTGTAGTATTGCGAGTTTCAGTTAGTTTCTTATTCTTCAATTCAAGTGTAATATCTGACGCTTGTGCCACTTCTTTACTGTGGGTGACGACGATCACACATTTACCTGTTTTCTCGGCAAGTGATTTGAGCAGTTCGATAATATCTCCAGCAGTTTTAGGATCCAGATTTCCTGTTGGCTCATCAGCTAGAATAACCGGAGCTTCTGATACCAAACTGCGAGCGATGGCTACACGTTGTTGTTGACCACCTGATAACTGGAGAACATTCCGCTTGATCTGACTTTCATCCAAACCAAGCTCAAGAAGCGTATCCTTGCTTGCCTTTTTGTTGACCAAGCGGATATTTTCCAGCGGAGAAAGATAATCTATCAAGTTATAATTTTGAAAGACCAGGGAAATATGGTGCATACGATGGTAAGAGTATCCCTTGTTCCGAATGTCCTCTCCTTGAAAAAGGATAGAACCTTCAACAGGGCTATCTAGACCAGCCAGTAGAGACAAGAGAGTGGATTTTCCAGCTCCTGACTCACCAATGATACTATAAAATTTTCCAGGTTCAAAATTATACTTGATCTGATATAAAACTGCCTCAGCAGTGTTCTTATAACGGTAGGTAACATCTTGCAATTGTAATAAAGTCATGATTTCTCCTTCTTATACTCAATGAAAATCAAAGATTAAACTAGAAAGCTAACCGCAGGTTGCTCAAAGCACAGCTTTGAGGTTGCAGATAAGACTGACACGGTTTAAAGAGATTTTCGAAGAGTATTAACTAATAGATGATAAAATTTCCTTAGGCGATTTTCTAAATAAGAATAGGAAACAAAGGGCTACAGACAAGCAACCAATCAGGAGCAGAAATACATAGGATTCTACAAAGGATAGGAGACTGGTTGATAGACCGCTTGCTTTGGCCAGCGTGTCCTGTAAGGTTGCCTGATCTCCACTGGCTAGTACAGTTTGGAGTAGATAGGATGTAATGGCGTTTCCTGCAACAAATGCTGGAAGCAAAGCTCCGAGAGATACCAAAACTACCTCTAAACAGAACTGGAGGAAGATCGAACTCTTGCCTTTTCCAAGTGCCAGAAGAATTCCCACTTCGTAGACCCTTTCTCTCAACCAGAGGGACAAGACCAAAATTAAGGCTCCTGCTCCTGCTATCAACATCCCATAAAGGAAGATGGTGAGGAAGGTTTGGAAGGTTGCAACTGAGTCTTTGATTTGTTCAAAGGCCTTGTTTTCCTTCTCAACTTGGTAACCTTGACTTTCTAAAGCCAAGTTTTCCACCTGCTTCATGAGTCCGTCCATTTCCTTAGGATTTTCTACATAGAAGCGCGCTGCACTGACTTGCGGTTCACTATTTCCCAGAAGCGTTTGGCTGCTTTCATAGTCTGTAAAGACCTGGTTTTCACTGAAGTCAGAAGACAAGCCTGTGAACTTTTCTTGTTTTTTACCAGAAAAGATGCCTACAATCTCAAACTCTACTGTTTGCCCTTTTCCAGCTTCGGACTGACCAGCATCCAAGCCAATCTTGTCATGAAGCGAAAGACCGTTCTTCTTAGCCAACTCTTCGTGAATAAGGATTTTCTTAGAGTCTCCTTTTTGAAGGTGTCGCCCTTCTTTTAGATTGAAAGCCGAACTGGTAAAGGTGACATCCTTGGATGAATCTTCAAGAGCCGTTAAGCTAACCAAGTTCTTGTCCGCTGCTGACAAATCATCGCGTTCGACACTCTGCTCACCACTCACCGCTTCCTTGTCTTTCAGTTTTGCGACCGTTTCGAGTTCAGGAGAGACATTTTCCAGTCCCTTAATCTTGCTCACGGATGCTAGGTCAGACAATTTGAAGGTCTGTCCATTTTCTATCTTTTTGATAGAAAAAGATGTATTGAGTGATTTGTAAAGATTGCTTTCTACTGTTTTGTTGGACTTCATCAGAGTCAAACAGGCTGAAATTCCTGCCAAAAGGACAAATAAAATCAGAAATAAAATAAAACTTCTCAGTCGTTTTCTGCTGACATAAGCCCAAGCTCTTTGGATTGGATTCATTTGTCACCTCCATATTTGTAAGACTATTATAAAATCCAAATATGAAATGTTTATGAAATCGAAAAATTTTTTTGAAAAAAACAAAAAAGCTAGCGAACGCTAACTTTTCTCATATAGAATGCATTTTATCAATCAAAAATATACTCCATTTTATAAATGCTGGCACCGTCTTTCAGCTTAGTATTTTCCCATCTCCTAAGTTCTTCATTTTCTGACTTGTGTCTGAGAAAATTCTGAACAAGACCAAATGGAAAAAAACGGTTCAAACTTTCTCATAAAATAATAGTTCTTGATGCCCAATACCTTCCGATATCCAAAATGCGTCCTCTAGCCTTCTTTTTAAAAATAAAAAGAGCTAGCCAAAGCTAACTCTTATCCTATGCGGAGAGAGGGACTTGAACCCTCACGACCTAAAGCGGTCACAGGATCCTTAGTCCTGCGCGTCTGCCAATTCCGCCATCCCCGCGTCGATTACTTTACTAGTATATCAACTTTCAAAATCTTTGTCAACACTTTTTTCAGATTTTTTTCATTTTTCCAAGGGAATCATTCTTTAATTTCATCAAGATTTTCATCCAACAATTTGGCTCCCAGAGTATTCTTAAAATGTCCAAGAGCAAACTGATGATTTTCTGGCCAGATGGAAGCAACCGCAGGCTTGACAACCTCGATTTGATAACCTAAATTATAAGCATCAATAGCCGTATGGAGAACACAAATATCTGTCAAAACACCAGTTAAGATGACTGTATCAACTCGACGTTCTCGCAAGCGGATATCTAGGTCCGTACCTGAAAATGCTGAATAGTGACGCTTGTCCATCCAAAAGACACGACTATCCGCCTCATGCTCAGCATAAAAGTCAGCTAGGGGGCCATAAAGGTTACGCCCACTAGTTCCGATGATGTTGTGTGGTGGAAAGAGCTTGCTTTCTGGGTGGAATGTATCCTTCTCCTCATGAGCATCAATGGTAAAAAAGACATAATCCCCACGTTCAAAAGCCAGTCTGGTCACCTGATTGATTGCCTCTGATATGGCTTGAGCAGGAGCACCTGCTGTCAATTTCCCCTGATCTGCTACAAAATCCTCTGTATAGTCAATCGAGATTAAAGCCTTTACCATTAGTAGTCCCTCTTTTTCACTTCCTCAAAGATATCTGAAATCAATACCTTGAGATAGGTTCCCTTCATTCCTAGTGAACGGCTTTCAATAATTCCTGCCGACTCTAGCTTACGGAGAGCATTGACGATCACTGAGCGCGTGATACCGATACGGTCTGCAATGACAGATGCAGTCAATTGTCCTTCATTTCCATTTAGCTCAGATAAAATAGCTGAAACAGCACGAAGTTCTGAGTAGGAGAGGGTATTGACTGCCATAGTTACAGCAGTACGGCGACGGATATTTTTCTCATCTTCTTCACGTTGGAAGTTCAAGAGTTGAATCCCTACCACTGTACTCGCAATCTCAACAAGAATCAAATCCTCATCTTCAAATTTCTTATCATTGCGCCAAATAATCAAGGAACCTAGGCGAATCCCTGATACATGAATGGGAGCAATGGTTGTCAAACCATCTGGAAAATCCGCACGGCTCTCTACAGGAAAAATGGTCAAATCATGTTCAATAGGAAGATTGGCTTCCGTATCGTAGATCATGTTTGCCCCTTGTACATAGTCATCTGGGAACGTCTTGGTTTGGAAAAACTGCTCTACGCGATCTGTATTGGTTTTATAGCGCATAAAATAGCCCAAAAGTCGTCCCTTGCTATTGACAATACAGGCATTGCAATCAATAATGTCTGCTAGTTGACGTGTAATGGCATTGTATGGAAGTTCATCCTGCATTTGCTCTTCAGAGCGTTTTAAAATTGATGTAATTTTTCTTGTCTTTTCTAATAAATGTGCCATTTTTCACCTCGCATTTAATCGCTATCATTATAACATAAAGAACCTGAAATTTCAATAATTATCTGAAAATTGCTTATTGAATTGCAATTTTTAAAAGCAAAAATATTTTATAGAAATAGCAATTTTTTATTGACATTCTGTTTTGATTTTTATATAATAATATTATAAGAAGATGGATTAAAGTTCCCCTTCCCATCTCACCTTTCCTTTACTTTTATACATCTTCTTTTACTATCGGTCTCCTTATATATAAAAGCGATTCACACTGTGAATCGCTTTTTCCTATTTGTCTCCCTTGTTACGAATAACAAAGCCTGTTTTCTTTTCACTTGAAGTGTTGCGAGGTTTTTTATTGTCTCTATTACGGTAACGTCTGTCTTTATCAAAACGATCGTTCCCACGACTGCCTTTCTTGAACTCATCACGACGACCATTGCCACGGCGATCACGGTCTCGACGGTCGTCCCCACGACGGCCTCCACGACCTCCCTTAGTTTTGCCACCGAAGCCATTACCTGATGGTTTAAATGGTAGTGGTTTTTCACGCGCAATCTCCACTTCTGGAAGGCTGTCTGGATCTTGGACTGTCAGACTCAAGATATACATAGCCAATTCTTCTGGACTAAATTCTGCAGCTAACTTACGAGCATCTTTAGTAAATTTCTCAAAGTTTCCACGAATAGTTTCGTCTGCAAAATCACGTTCGATTTTCTTGAGAGCTACTTGTTTCTTAGCTTGGAAGGCTTCTTCTGCTGTCGCTGGTTTCAAGCCTTTCATGCGTTTCTTAGTCAAGTTTTCAATAATTTGAAGGTAGCCCATTTCATTTGGTGCTACGAAAGTAATAGATTGACCTGACTTACCAGCACGACCTGTACGACCGATACGGTGAACGTAACTTTCAGGATCTTGTGGAATATCGTAGTTGTAGACGTGGGTCACACCTGAGATATCCAAACCACGTGCTGCCACGTCTGTCGCAACTAGAACATCAAGATTCCCATTTTTAAAATCACGAAGGACACGAAGACGTTTATTTTGGTCCAAATCACCATGAATTCCTTCTGCACGGAAGCCACGGATTTTAAGTCCACGAGTCAATTCATCTACACGGCGTTTGGTACGACCAAATACGATAGCAAGTTCTGGTTGTTCAACATCCATCAGACGGGTCATGGTGTCGAATTTTTCTTGTTCCTTAACACGGATATAGTACTGGTCAACCAATTCTGTTGTCAATTCCTTGGCAGCAATCTTGACATGCTCAGGCTCTTTCATAAACTGAACACCGATACGTTTGATAGCATCTGGCATAGTTGCTGAAAAAAGCAAGGTTTGACGATTTTCAGGGACACGGGAAATGATGGCTTCGATGTCTTCAAGGAAGCCCATGTTGAGCATTTCATCCGCTTCATCAAGGATGAGGGTTTCAATGTCTTGCAATTTCAAGGCCTTGCGTTTAATCAAATCCAAGAGACGGCCTGGTGTTCCTACCACGATATGGGCACCTGATTTAAGGGCCTTGATTTGTTTCTCAATGCTGGAACCACCGTAAACTGAGCGAACTTTCACTCCCTTGCTACGGCCAAAGCGGAACAATTCCTCTTGGCTTTGAACAGCAAGTTCACGAGTTGGAGCGATGACCAAGGCTTGGATGGTCGCTTCTTCTGTGCGGATTTTTTCAAGGGTTGGCAAGCCAAAGGCTGCGGTTTTCCCTGTACCAGTCTGAGCTTGACCAATAACGTCTTTTCCCTCAAGAGCCAAAGGAATAGTTTGCTCTTGGATAGGACTTGCTTCTACAAATCCAGCTTTTTCAATCTCTGCTAGCAATTCAGCAGACAAGTTAAATTCATTAAATTTCACGTTTTTCTTCTTTCTAAAGGTGGTGCGAAGCCACCCTATAGGGCTTTAGTTTATACTTTTCTTTTCATGACGTATCTTCTACAAAAAAGAGATACCATGTTGCTTCTTTTCCACGAAAGAAAAGTACTGGTTTCTTTGCAACCCATCTAGTATAACACAAGAGAGGGGCAAAAGATAGTAGAATCCATTAGGAAAATCATGTAAACGATTTTCTAATAGTAATGTGGCCTGAAACTGGTTTTTCAAAGGATTTGAAGGGACCATTTCAAACTCACTTCACTTCCCGTAGCAGATTTGTGCAAAAAGTGTTTTCTTATGCTAGAATGAAAATCGAATAGGAGGACTATGAATGTTAACATATGATTTAATCGTTATTGGATTTGGTAAAGCTGGTAAAACACTAGCTGGGAAACTGGCTTCAGCTGGCAAAAAAGTTGCCCTCGTTGAACGTAGCAAAGCTATGTACGGTGGAACTTGTATCAACATCGGATGTATCCCAACTAAAACCTTGCTAGTTGCTGCTGAGAAAGACTTGTCTTTTGAAGAAGTCATTGCTACCAAAAACACCATCACTGGCCGCCTCAACGGTAAAAACTACGCTACTGTTGCTGGTACAGGTGTCGATATCTTTGATGCGGAAGCTCACTTCCTTTCAAATAAAGTCATCGAAATCCAAGCTGGTGATGAAAAACAAGAACTGACTGCTGAAACTATCGTCATCAATACCGGTGCCGTTTCAAACGTCTTGCCAATCCCTGGACTTGCTACAAGTAAGAATGTCTTTGACTCAACAGGTATCCAAAACTTGGACAAATTGCCTGAAAAACTTGGTGTACTTGGTGGCGGAAATATCGGTCTTGAATTTGCTGGTCTTTACAATAAACTTGGAAGCAAAGTTACAGTCCTAGATGCCTTGGATACTTTCCTACCTCGAGCAGAACCTTCCATCGCAGCTCTTGCTAAACAATACATGGAAGAAGACGGTATTGAGTTGCTTCAAAACATCCGTACTACTGAAATCAAAAACGACGGTGACCAAGTCCTTGTCGTAACTGAAAACGAAACTTACCGTTTCGACGCCCTTCTCTATGCAACTGGACGTAAACCAAACGTAGAACCACTTCAACTTGAGAATACCGATATTGAACTAACGGAACGTGGTGCTATCAAGGTTGACAAACACTGTCAAACAAATGTTCCTGGTGTCTTCGCAGTTGGAGACGTCAACGGTGGACCTCAATTTACCTACATCTCACTTGATGACTTCCGTGTTGTCTACAGCTACCTTGCTGGAGATGGCAGCTACACTCTTGAAGACCGTCTCAATGTGCCAAACACCATGTTCATCACACCTGCACTTTCACAAGTTGGCTTGACTGAAAGCCAAGCAACAGATTTGAAACTTCCATACGCTGTGAAGGAAATCTCTGTTGCTGCCATGCCTCGTGGTCACGTAAACGGAGACCTTCGTGGAGCTTTCAAAGCTGTTGTCAATACTGAAACAAAAGAAATTATTGGTGCAACTATCTTCTCAGAAGGTTCTCAAGAAATCATCAACATCATCACTGTTGCCATGGACAACAAGATTCCTTATACTTACTTCACAAGACAAATCTTCACTCACCCAACCTTGGCTGAGAACTTGAATGACTTGTTTGCGATTTAAGTTGAGACTGATTTGTTAGCTAACAGCCCTCATCGGGCTGTTTTTGCTTCTGCGAAATCTCAAATCTATCTTTTCCCTCTTTTATGATATAATAGAAACATGAAATTAAAAACTACTTTGGGCCTCCTAGCTGGGCGTTCATCTCACTTCATCTTGAGTCGTCTTGGTCGTGGAAGTACGCTCCCAGGAAAACTTGCCCTTCAATTTGATAAAGATATTTTACAAAATCTAGCTAAAAACTACGAGATTGTCGTGGTCACTGGAACCAACGGGAAAACCCTGACAACTGCCCTCACTGTCGGCATCTTAAAAGAGGTTTATGGTCAGGTTCTGACCAATCCAAGTGGTGCCAACATGATCACAGGGATAACGACAACCTTCTTGACTGCCAAATCGTCTAAAACTGGGAAAAACATTGCCGTTCTCGAAATCGACGAGGCCAGTCTTTCTCGTATCTGTGACTATATCCATCCTAGCCTTTTTGTTATCACTAATATTTTCCGTGACCAGATGGACCGCTATGGTGAGATTTACACAACTTATAAGATGATTTTGGATGCCATTCGTAAGGTGCCTACGGCTACTGTTCTTCTAAATGGTGATAGCCCCCTATTCTACAAGCCAGCTATTCCAAATCCTGTACAGTATTTTGGTTTTGACTTGGAAAAAGGGCCTGCCAAACTGGCTCACTACAATACCGAAGGGATTCTCTGCCCTGACTGTCAAGGCATCCTCAAATATGAGCACAATACTTATGCCAACTTGGGTGCCTATATCTGTGAAAATTGTGGTTGCAAACGTCCTGATCTCGACTATCGCTTGACAGAACTGGTTGAGTTGACCAACAATCGCTCCCGCTTTGTCATTGACGGACAAGAATATGGTATCCAAATCGGTGGACTCTATAATATCTACAATGCGCTAGCTGCGGTTGCCATTGCTAGATTCCTCGGTGCGGATTCACAACTCATCAAGCAAGGATTTGACAAGAGCCGTGCTGTCTTTGGTCGTCAGGAAACCTTCCATATCGGTGATAAGGAATGTACCCTTGTCCTCATCAAGAATCCTGTTGGTGCGACTCAAGCCATCGAGATGATTAAACTGGCTCCTTATCCATTCAGCCTATCTGTTCTTCTTAATGCCAACTATGCAGACGGAATTGACACTAGCTGGATCTGGGATGCGGACTTTGAACAAATCACTGACATGGACATTCCAGAAATTAACGCTGGTGGTGTTCGTCATTCTGAAATCACACGCCGTCTTCGTGTGACAGGCTACCCAGCTGATAAAATCACTGAGACAAGCAATCTGGAGCAAGTTCTCAAAACCATTGAGAACCAAGATTGTAAGCACGCCTATATCCTGGCTACCTATACTGCCATGCTGGAATTCCGTGAACTGCTGGCTAGTCGTCAGATTGTTAGAAAGGAGATGAACTAATGGTTTATACTTCACTTTCCTCAAAAGCTGGCAACTACCCTTATCAACTCAACATTGCCCACCTCTATGGAAACCTCATGAATACTTACGGGGACAATGGAAACATCCTTATGCTCAAGTATGTGGCTGAAAAACTGGGAGCTCATGTAACAGTTGATATCGTTTCACTTCATGATGATTTTGATGAAAACCACTATGATATTGCCTTTTTCGGTGGCGGTCAAGACTTTGAACAAAGCATCATCGCAGGCGACCTGCCTGCTAAAAAAGAGAGCATTGACAACTACATCCAAAACGACGGTGTCGTTCTCGCTATCTGCGGTGGTTTCCAACTATTGGGCCAATATTATGTTGAAGCTTCAGGTAAACGCATCGAAGGGCTCGGTGTCATGGGCCACTACACCCTCAACCAAACCAATAATCGCTTTATCGGTGATATCAAGATTCACAATGAAGATTTTGATGAAACCTACTATGGCTTTGAAAATCACCAGGGCCGTACCTTCCTCTCAGATGACCAAAAACCGCTGGGACAGGTTGTCTATGGAAATGGAAACAACGAAGAAAAGGTCGGCGAAGGGGTTCATTATAAGAATGTCTTTGGTTCCTACTTCCACGGACCTATCCTCTCTCGCAATGCCAATCTAGCTTATCGCCTAGTCACTACTGCCCTCCGGAAAAAATACGGTCAGGATATCCAACTCCCTGCCTATGAGGACATCCTCAGCCAAGAAATCGCTGAAGAATACAGCGACGTGAAAAGCAAGGCAGACTTTTCTTAAAGAAATGAAAGCTATATCAAAGAACTCCACTATCTTTTCGGAGTTCTTTTTGCTTGTTCTTTTACCCTTCTCTCTTGCATTTTCTCTCTTTTTTTGCCAAAATAGAGGGGTAGAAAGAAGGTAGCATATGTCTAAATTACAACAAATCGTAACATATCTTGAATCAGAAAAACTAGACGTCGCTGTCGTATCTGACCCCGTCACTATTAATTACCTCACTGGCTTTTACAGTGATCCCCATGAACGCCAAATGTTCCTTTTTATCTTAGCGGACCGGGAACCTCTCCTCTTTGTCCCAGCTCTTGAAGTAGAACGTGCAAGCAGCACTGTATCTTTCCCAGTTGTGGGCTATGTGGATTCTGAAAATCCATGGCAAAAAATCAAAAATGCTTTGCCTCAACTTGACTTCAAACGTGTCGCTGTTGAGTTTGACAATCTCATCTTGACCAAATACCATGGTTTGAAAACAGTTTTTGAAACTGCTGAGTTTGAAAACCTCACTCCTCGCATCCAACGCATGCGCCTCATCAAATCAGCTGATGAAGTCCAAAAAATGATGGTTGCAGGTCTCTATGCTGATAAAGCTGTCAAAGTTGGTTTTGATAACATTTCTCTTGATAAGACTGAAACAGATATCATTGCCCAAATCGACTTTGCTATGAAACGTGAAGGCTATGAAATGAGCTTTGATACTATGGTCTTGACTGGCGATAACGCCGCAAATCCGCACGGAATTCCTGGTGCAAACAAGGTCGAAAAAGACGCCCTTCTCCTCTTTGACCTCGGTGTCATGGTTAATGGCTATGCCTCAGATATGACACGTACGGTCGCTGTCGGTAAGCCTGACCAATTCAAAAAAGATATCTACAACTTGACCCTTGAAGCTCAACAAGCTGCCCTTGACTTTATCAAACCTGGTGTGACTGCTCATGAAGTGGATCGCGCTGCTCGCGAAGTCATCGAAAAAGCTGGTTACGGTGAGTACTTCAACCACCGTCTCGGTCACGGTATCGGTATGGATGTCCACGAATTCCCATCTATCATGGAAGGAAACGACATGGTCATCGAAGAAGGCATGTGCTTCTCTGTTGAACCAGGTATCTATATCCCTGGTAAAGTCGGCGTTCGTATCGAAGACTGCGGTGTTGTTACCAAGGATGGCTTTGACCTCTTTACAAGCACCAGCAAAGATTTGCTTTATTTTGATTAAACTTAGACAAGCAAAAAGTCAGCTATTGAAGCTGACTTTTTTATTTTATCTTCTTGACGCTCTGAAAGACTACAAATCCCACAACCATTCCCACGATATTTTGCAGGAAGTTTGGTAGGATTTCTGGTAGGGCTGCTGCCCAGCCATTCATCAAAGTTGAGCCCAGAGCATAGCCACTTACCATGACAATTGTAGCTAAGACTAGGCCCAGCCATTGCCATTTCCCTTTAAAACCTGCGAAAAATCCCTGCAAGCCATGGTTTACCAAGCTAAAGAACATCCACTGTGGATAGCCTGATAAGAGGTCAATCAAGAAACCTGCTAGTCCTCCAACGACAGCCCCTTCACGACTACCAAAGTAGAAGGCTGCAAAGAAGACACCCGCATCTAAGAGAGTTAGAATGCCTGTTGGTGTTGGGATTTTTAAGAAATAACCTAGAACCACAGAAAGGGCTGTCAAAAGGGATACAAGGGCGATTTTAGTTGTTTTGGTTTGCTTCATATTGTCTTACTCCATATTGATCTGCTTGTGCAATAGCACGGTAAACGAAAGCTTTAGAACTCTCTACTGCTGGTAAAAGTTCATCCCCTTTAACCAAGTGACTGGCGATGCTTGAGGCAAAGGTACAACCTGCGCCAGCATTTTGGCCTTGGATAACTGGATTTTCTAGGACTGTAAAGATTTGCCCATCATAAAAGACATCCACAGCCTTGTCCTGACTAAGGCGATTACCTCCCTTGATAATAACTGCTGGCGCTCCTAATTCATGCAATTTCTGCGCTGCAGCCTTCATATCTTCCAAGGTTTTAATCTCCTGACCAGCTAATAATTCTGCTTCAGGGAGATTTGGCGTAATCACGCTAACATGAGGGAAAAAGCGAATCAACTCTTGACAGAGTTGGCTGACAGCTACATCGTGCGTTTCCTTGCAGACCAAAACGGGGTCCAATACCACAGGCACTCCCGGACGTTGCTTGATAAAGTCCAAGGCCTTCTCAGCCACACTGACAGTAGGGAGAAGGCCAATCTTAATCCCCGCAAACTCGACATCACGCAAGCTGTCTAGCTCATGTTGAAAAATAGTATCAGCCGTAGGAAAGACTTCAAAACCCTTTTCTGTCACAGCCGTCAAACAAGTCACTGCTACAAAGCCATGCAAGCCATTCAAGGTATAGGTGGCCAAATCAGCTGACAGACCACCACCACTAAAAATATCATTTCCAGAAAGGGCTAAAATACGATTATTCTTCATAACGAATCTCCTTTAAATACAAGCCATTCGGTGCTGCCGTTGGGCCTGCAAGTTGCCTGTCCTTCTTCTCCAAGATGAGGTCAATCTGCTCAACTGGCATTCGGTTGTTTCCGATCTTGAGAAGAGTCCCCACCATATTGCGAATCTGCTTATACAAAAAACCATTTCCTGAAAAAGTAAAGGTCAAAAATTGGCCTGTCTTATCAACACTAAGACTAGCTTCTGTAATGGTCCGAACCTTGTCCTCTACACTAGTCCCAGACGCTGTAAAACCGGTAAAATCATGGGTTCCCTCTAGCTTTTTGATGGCCGCCTGCATCCGTTCCACATCAAGTGGATAAGGAAAGTGAGTGGCATAGTGACGGCGCATCGGATTTTTAGGCCGCCCCCTATCTACTATAAACTCATAGGTCTTGCTATGTTTTGCATAACGGCAATGAAAATCATCCGCCACAAGCTCAATCGAAATCACATCAATATCTCCAGGTGACTGGGTATCCAGAGCAAAACGGAGTTTTTCCTCATCCATCTGATAGGGCAGATCAAAATGAATGACCTGACCAAGAGCATGAACCCCACTATCAGTCCTACCAGCACCGTGAACAGTGACGGCTTGCCCCTTATTTAATCTGGTTAACGTTTTTTCGATTTCCTCCTGAACGCTCCTCGCATGGGGCTGACGCTGAAAGCCAGCAAAGGCATAGCCGTCATAGGAAATTACAGCTTTATATCTCGTCATGTGTCTATTTTATCAGGAAATAATAGTACAAACAAGTTTAAAAAACAATAATTGTCTGGGGACAAAAACAAAAAAGAAAAACTTAGGAAATCAATCCTAAGCTTTCTTTTGAAGTGCAACCATGACAAATACGGAAGTCACTATTAACCAGCATCC
The DNA here is from genome assembly GCF_901543815.1 of Streptococcus oralis. Lineage (GTDB taxonomy): Bacteria > Bacillota > Bacilli > Lactobacillales > Streptococcaceae > Streptococcus > Streptococcus oralis_CM. Next base: position 524,448 of record NZ_CABEIU010000002.1, on the reverse strand, counting down.
TAGAATGGTGAAGACCAACATACCGTTTTGAGCTACCAAGCCAATCGCCCCAAGAATGAAAGGTGTCGTAAAGGCTCCAAAGCTACATCCTAGCACTGCAAATGATGTTGCCTGATTAAGGAGCTTGGCTGGTATTCTTTCAGAAAGAAGCTGAAAAACAGTGGTCAAGGCCACACTGTAGGAAAAACCTGCCACAATACTTCCAACTACCATCACACCCAATGACGGAGACAAGGCAATCACAATCTGCCCCAATCCAAAGGTAATGCCTGACCAAAGGAGCAATCTTTCTTTAAAGAGAGAAATCAAGAAAGAAAAACTCACACCAGCCACAATCCCAATCAACTGCATGATACTTAAAACCAAACTCGATAACTGGGCATCCCCTAGACCTCTTTCCACCATCAGACTAGGAATACGAATGGTGATAGCTGTATTGGTGCAGACAACAACTGCTGCTTCGACAGCTAATAGAAAAATTAAGCCTTTCATCTGTCCTGTCAAACGAGTCATTTCGGCCTCTTTTTTCTTTGTTTCTTTCTTTTCTTTCCCATAAGGGACAAAGAGCAGATAAAGGATCAATACTAAAAATCCTGCACTGTAGGCCAAGAAGGTCACTGTCCATCCCAAGGATAAGAGTTGACCTACCACTAGAGTCAAAATCGACGCCCCGACAACTTCTGCTGATCCGCGGAGACCCAGCATCTGGATCCGTGTCTTTCCATGATAGCGTTCGCTGATGATGGAAATAGCCTTGGCATTGATCATCCCAACACCCAAGCCAAATAAAATCCGCATAGCAAAGACAAAGTTATAATCCTGATACCAGAAGGGAGCTGTTCCACCAATAGAGAGGATGAGAAGTCCCAGACTAATCTGAAGTCGCTCAGGAAACAAACGCTCTAGCACCCCGTTTAAGACTAGCATAATCATAATCCCAAAAGAAGGGAGACTGACTAGGAGCTCGATTTGTTCTTTGGGATAGCCTTGATAATAGTCAAACATGGCTGGCAGAGCACTTGATATGGAAAAGGAGGTAATCAAAACGAGGGAGAGGGCCAAAATACTAGCCCGTTCTAAAAATTGTTTCATGGATTTTCTTTCTGTATATTTCTCACTGTTGATCCTTTTAAAAGGAAGAGGGCAAGAAAAGAAGGAGCCCGATTGAACTAGAGACTCCGACCTAACTTTCCTAATAGGAAGACTATTTTCGCTTGATTTGCTTGATCAGATAGAAGATAAAGCCTGCAACCATATAAGCCACAAAAATGATCAAACACCATTTGATGACCACGTCCCAACCCTTGTTCACATTTAAAAAGAAATAAGGGAAGGGATTGTCCTTGGAATTCGGAATATTGAGTTTTAAGACCAGGCCGTTAAACAAGGCAAAAATCATATAAACCAAGGGCAAGATGGTCCACAAAACTGGATCCCAGATTTTGTATTGGCCCCGTTTATCAAAGAAGAGGGTGTCGGCTAAAAACCAGAGTGGAACGATATAGTGGCAAAGGAAATTTTCCACACGATAAAAATCTGTCGCAATCGGAGCCAGCATAAAATGGTAAATCACACAGGTAATCATGATACTCATGGTGACGCCACCCTTGAGACGAAGCAAGGTCGGACTTTGCCAATTTTCCCCTGAACGGCTCATCACACGGAGCAGGTAGCCCGTGAAAATCGTTACCAAAAGATTAGACAACACTGTGTAGTAAAGGAGCATACCAAAGCCACCGTGCTTGGTAATCTCCAAATAAACTCCTGTAAATGCCACTAAGAACAAAAGTACACGACTATAAAAGATAAATTTATAATTTAGTTTCATGGCTAGATTTTCTTAACAAATTCTGACTTGAGTTTCATAGCTCCAAAACCATCAATCTTACAGTCGATGTTGTGGTCACCTTCTACGATACGGATATTTTTAACACGAGTTCCTTGTTTCAAATCCTTTGGTGCACCTTTTACTTTCAAGTCCTTGATAAGGGTCACAGTATCGCCGTCAGCCAATTTATTTCCATTGGCATCGATAGCGACAACACCTTCTTCTACTTCTGCAACTTCTGCAGGATTCCACTCATAGGCACACTCTGGGCAGACCAAGAGACTTCCGTCTTCGTAGACATATTCTGAATTACATTTTGGGCAATTTGGTAAGTTGTTCATAAGTCCTCCTTAAACTAACAATTATTCTTTAAAATTCATATGTTATTGAACAGCAACTATTATACCGTAAAATCCTACTTTTGACAATGTGTCCTAAGTCCAGCAAACAAAAAAATCATGCAACTTTTTACAGTTACATGACTTTTAAAAGATGATTGGTCATGGGCACTTATCAAGCACCTCATGATAAAAGGGGTAGCAACTATATTTTACAAACCAGGAGCTTGTCCAAGTTCTGCTGCAAGCATCCAAACTGTTTTCTCAAGTTCAGCCTTAGCACCAACAAAGATATCGTTTGTAACATCATCGCCTTCTTCATCAGTCACATCCAAAGCTTTTTGGAAAAGAGCGATGAGGTAGCGATAAATCGCTAGAACACGTTCCAAGCTTTCTTCAACGTTACGGAATTCTCCTTCTTCTTCTTCGATTTCACTGTATTGAAGGAATTCTGTCAAAGTTGAGTAAGGTTTGCCACCAAGGGTGATCAAACGTTCGCTGATTTCGTCAAGATAGCCATCAAGGCTGTCCATGTATTCATCCATTTTTGGATGCCATACGAGGAAACCACGACCACGCATATACCAGTGAACTTGGTGAAGGGCAATATGAGCCACATACAAGTCCGCTACTGCTTGGTTCAATACTTCCTTTGTTTTTGCCAATGCTACTGGCGCTGTTTTAGATAATGTTGTAACGTCTTTTAATGCTTCTTTTTTCAATTCAACCATATTTCTTACCTCTTTTCATTTTTTTATAACCACTTCACAGTAGCTATAATACAAGTATACTACTCCCAGAAAACAATAGCAAGGAAAATGTACTATCTGAGAAAAGTTGAAATAGACTGATAATTTAAGAAAAATCTAGCCTTATTTTATTAGCTGACTTGATCGGATTTACTCGAAAATTGACTTTGATAAAGGTCGTAATAGAAGCCTTTTTCTTGGAGCAAGCTTTCATGATTTCCCTGCTCAATAATCTGTCCATCTTTAAGAACGAGAATCTTATCCGCTTCTTGAATGGTCGAGAGACGATGGGCGATAACAAAGCTGGTTCTCCCCTTCATCAACCGTTTCATGGCTTTTTGAATCAAGAGTTCCAAACGGGTGTCAACAGAGGAAGTCGCTTCATCCAAAATGAGAATTTTAGGATTGGCTAGGAGAGCACGCGCGATGGTCAAGAGTTGTTTTTGCCCGAGGGAAATATTGCTGGACTCTTGGTTCATCTCCATGTTGTAACCACCAGGAAGAGTTCGAATAAAGTGGTCTACATTTGCTGCTTTGGCAGCTTCTATTATTTCCTCATCACTGGCGTCAAGATTTCCAAAACGTAGGTTTTCTTTGATAGTTCCTTCATAGAGCCAAGCATCCTGCAAGACCATCCCAAACTGACGGCGGTAGTCTTGTCGTGACAACTGGCGAATATCCTGCCCGTCAACCAAGATTGCACCTGCTGTAACATCGTAAAAACGCATGAGTAGATTAATCAGGGTTGTTTTACCAGCTCCAGTCGGACCTACAATCGCTACCATCTCTCCCGGTTGAACTTCTAGATTAAAGTCTCGAATCAATGGTTTGTTTTCGACATACTGGAAATCAACCTGCTTAAAAGTTACCTGACCCGTTAAAGGTTCAAGGATTTCGAGTTCTTCTCCCTCGACTTCCTCTGTCTCATCCAAGATATCGAAGATACGATCGAGCGAAGACTTAGCACTTTGCATTTGACCCGCAAGTTGTGTGATGTTTTGGATAGGCTGGCTAACCTGCCAAACATACTGAACAAAGGCCTGCATATTCCCCACTGTCAAACGGCCCGCAATCACCTGCAAACCACCAAGAACTGCAACGATCAGATAGGTCAAGTCTGATACGGCATGGAGAGCTGGCATCATGAGTCCAGAGATAAAGCTGGCTTTAAAGCCAACACGTTGGAGGTCGTCCGTAATCTCAGAAAATTCTTTATGAGAAGTTTCCTCACGACCATAGAGTTTCAAGACATTAAAACCTGTGAGATTTTCCTGCACATAGCCATTCATCCGTCCTAAAATAGCCGCCTGCTCTTTAAAATAAGGCTGAGAACGTTTCAGGATGCTTCTAGCACCAAAATAGGTCACTGGAATGGATAGAATCACCACTATAGCCAGTTGAAAGTTCAAGTATAAAACCATTCCCATCACGAGAACAATCGTCAAAACGGCATTGACAATTTGGAGAAAAGACTGTTGAAGAGCATTAGACACTGTCTCAACATCACTGGTAAAGCGTCCCAATAAATCACCAAACTGGTGTTTGTCAAAGAAAGACACAGGGATACGATTGATCTTTTCAGTCATTTCATTTCGCAGATCTTGGGTCATGGACTGTACCGCATTAGTCATGAAATAGTTGGAATAATAAGAACCAAGTTCATACAAGAGACCTCTAAAGAGATAAATGATTAAAACAGTTCCGATGTAGCCAGTATTGATACCAGCACCTGAAAGGCCCTTAGCCATATCTAAGATGTTTTTTGTCAACTCCGTAATGGCCAGCCCCAAGACAAAAGGCTCCAAGACACTCATGACCACACTTAAAACTTTTAGAAAAACCGCAAAGAAGACAGAAAAACGGTAGGCTTTTAAATAGCTCCACAAACGAGCCAAACTAGATTGTGTTTTCATGTTTCCTCCTATTCTTCTGTTAGAGATGCATTTTTCAACTGCGACTCAGCAATTTCACGATAGATGTCATTTGTCTTCATCAATTCCTCATGTCGACCGCGACCTACGATTTCTCCCTTATCAAGAACGATAATCTGGTCCGCATCCATAATGGTCCCAACACGTTGGGCAACGATTAAGACTGTAGCATTTTGAGTGACTTCCTTGAGACGACGGCGTAGAATGGCATCTGTGCGATAATCCAAGGCTGAGAAGGAATCGTCAAAAATATAGATATCAGGATTCTTTATAACCGCTCTGGCAATTGAAAGACGCTGTTTCTGTCCACCAGAAAGATTGCTTCCGCCTTCAGCTAGATGAGTCGCAAATCCTTCTTCTCGACTTTCAATAAAATCTTTAGCTTGCGCCACATCTGCTGCCTGATGTAGGTCTTTGTGACTAGCATCTTCCTTCCCATAACGGATATTTTCAGCGATAGTTCCTGTAAAAAGCAAGGCCTTCTGCGGAATAAAACCAATCTTTTGACGGAGAGACTTGAGACGGTAATCCCTCACATCAACACCATCAACCTTGATTTTCCCAAGCGTGACATCGTAAAAGCGAGGAATCAATTGCACAAGAGAGGACTTGCCCGATCCGGTCGATCCGATAAAGGCAATGGTTTCACCTGGTTTAGCACTGAAAGAAATATTATGCAAAACAGGATTTTCCGTCTCGCCAGGATAGGCAAAAGTGACATTTTCAAATTCCAAATAGCCGTGGGTTGCTGTCTCTCTAACGCCTCCTTCATTGGGATCAATAGAAATCGGCATATCCATGACTTCTTTCAAACGTTCACTCGAAACGGCTGTACGAGGATACATAGTGAAGAGATTAGATAAGAAAAGGAAGGACAAGAGAGCGTGGAAACTATATTCGATAAAGGCTACCAAGTCTCCAATTTGCAGGGAACCTTGTTTGATAGGATCCAGCGCAAACCAAACAATGGCGACAATCATGGCAATGATAATCTGAACAAACAAGGGTTCTGTCAAGCCAGTTAGTTTAAACAGACGATTGGAATTGGCTGCATAGACTGCATTTTGTCCTGCAAAACGTTCCTCTTGAAACTCCTCACGGGCAAAGGCGCGAATGACACGAAGCCCCATCAGATTTTCACGAGCGTATTGATTGATTTTGTCCAAAGTTTTCTGCTGTTTCTCTGATAAAGGACGAGTTTTAACAGCAACATAAATGACCACCACAGCCAAGAAAGGTACTGCAAAAGCCACTATCCAAGCTAATGACGGGCTGGTCAAAAAGATCATTAAAATACTAGACAGCATCATCATGGGAGTGATGACACCCAGTTTTAAGGTCTGTTCTGCAAACTGCATGAGAACAAAGGCATCACTGGTAATACGAGTAACCAGTGAAGACACTCCTATCTTTTCATATTCATGATGAGAATACTCTTGTAATTTGGCATAGAGATCATCCCTCATATCTTTAACCATATTGGTCGTCAGCTTACTAGCAGCATAGGCTAAGACTATACGCCCCAAGGTTCCACATAGGATAATCACCAGCATGATTGCCGCCCAAAAATACAATTGCTGTTCATTCCCTTTATTCACACCTTCATCAATCATCCGAGCCAGAACAGTTGGCAGTCCAAGATTGACGATAACAAAGAAAACCGCTCCAAGGAAATCCAAGAATAACCACTTGGGATATTTTTTCAAATAAGACCAAATATAGAGCATAACTCCCCCTTTCATAACCTTTTGATACAGAAAAGAGCGCACATCTGCACGCCTTTCCTTCCCTAAGGAACTTTCCTAGTCGGAAAAATTCCTCTTTCACAAGAATACTCCAAGTAAAAACAAAACAGGCAGTCAAAGTCGCCTAGTACTTTTGACTGTCTGTCTGGAAAAAACTAGATTATTTTACAAAGTCAAGCAATGCCAAGAAGCTTTCAGCTTCAAGTGACGCACCACCAACAAGGGCACCGTCAACGTCTGGGCAAGCCATGTATGAAGCAACGTTCTCAGGTTTAACTGAACCACCGTATTGAACACGAACTTTGTCTGCAACTTCTTGACCAAAGTCAGCAGCTACAACGTCACGAACAACTTTACACATTTTTTGTGCGTCGTCTTGTGAAGCTGATTTACCAGTACCGATAGCCCAGATTGGCTCATAAGCGATAACTGATGCAGCAACTTGTTCAGCTGTCAATCCAGCCAATGCAGCAGATACTTGAGCACCTACGAATTCAGCAGCTTTACCAGCTTCGTAAGTTTCAAGTGACTCACCACAACAGATGATTGGAAGCATACCGTTTGCAAAGATTGCTTTTGCTTTTTTGTTGATGTCTTCGTCAGTTTCATGGAAGTAGTCACGGCGTTCTGAGTGACCGATAACAACGTAGTCAGTACCGATTTCTTTCAAAACTTGTGGGCTTGTTTCACCAGTGAAAGCACCTGCATTTTCAAAGTAGCAGTTTTGAGCAGCAACTTTAAGGTTTGAACCTTTAGCAGCAGCAAGAACAGTTGTCAAATCAAGAGCTGGAGCTGCGATACCTGCTTCAACAAGGTCTGATGAAGGAAGTTTTGAGGCAACGGCTTCAACGAATGCTTTTGCTTCTTCTGGATTTTTGTTCATTTTCCAGTTACCAGCGATAAATGGTTTACGTGACATTTCACATACCTCTTTTTTCATTTTATTTTCTATTATTTTATCATATTTATAAGGAGCTTGCAAACCTTACTCTAATTTACAAGATTTTTCAATCGGCTACTCTTGCCACAAATTCATGGCATCAAGGAAATCAGCCGAAGCTTGCACTTGTTTAGGATTGTTAGCTTCTCGCTCTGCTCGTTTGGCCTCTACCTGAGCCACAGACTGGATGCCTTCATGGCGCCAATTCCGAAGGATGGCCTGAATATATTTCCAGTTTGGTTTGCCATTGAGAACTGCCTCTCGGAGAGCTTCCTTGATCAAATCCGCCTTGATACCGTCTTCTTTGACAGTCTTGGAAAGATCTTCGATTTCAAACGGCGTTAGCAAACGTCCCAATTCCTGCTGGAAGGTTTCCACCAAATCCTTCAATTGATTTTGTGGATTTGGGGTAGTTGCAGCTGGAGTCTGACTGTCCAACAAGCTATCCAAGCGTTCAAAAGCCAAACTAGCATCAAAAATCAGCTCAATTTCCCCATTTAGTTCAATCGTTCGATATTGTAGTAGCCCATTTTCAGTCAAGTTTGAAATGGATTGGTTGACATCTGCAAGTTCTTTTCCAATAGTTTCTGCAATTTGGCTTGGCGATAGCTCATCCAAAGCAGATGTATTTTGTAGATAAAAAAATTGCCAGACGAGAAAATCATCACTAGAAGGAAAGAGTTCCTTAAAATGCAAGAGCAGGGCACTTGGCAAAACCAAGTTCCCTGATTTAAAAGCGTCGAAATATGTCATAATTCCTCTTATAAATATCCAAATGCAGCCGCATCATCCTCTACCTTTCTCCAGTCAAAGGGGGTTTCTTGATAAACTGCATAGTTTACCCAATTGCTGAAAAAGAGAGCAGCTGATGAAGACCAACAGAGACACGGTGTCTCATTCACATCATCATTTTTGAAGTAATTTTCTGGAATGTGAGGATTAAGTCCTGCCTCACAATCACGAAAATACTCTTTTGCTAGAGTATCACGGTCATATTCTAAATGACCAAAACTATAAATTTCACGAAGATCCCGACTGGCTAAAATAGAAACGCCAACTTGTTCTCCCTCAGAGAGGATTTCCAGATTGGTTTTTCCTAAAATTTCCTCCTTATAGATCTCTGTATGACGAGAATGGGGAGCTACATAGCTATCATCAAAACCACGAAAGAGAAGATGGCCCTCTTTCAAGGTATCCTGCGGGTAAATGCCTGACAATTTCTGCTCCATCTGGTGTTTATCAACTCCATAGCGAGCATAAAGACCTGCTTGGGCACCCCAGCAGATATGAAGGGTCGAATAGACATGGGTCTTGGACCACTCAAGCACCTGACTGAATTCCTCCCAATAGTCCACTTCCTCAAATGGTAAATGCTCAATCGGAGCCCCTGTGATAATCATCCCATCAAAATACTCGTCCTTGACTTCAGGAAAAGTTTTATAAAAAGTCTCCATATGCTCTGCACGAGTCGTCTTGGAACGGTGTGTTTCCATATATAAGAAATCAATATCTAATTGCAAAGGGGTATTAGCCAAATGCCGTAAGAGTTGCGTTTCTGTGACCACTTTTTTGGGCATTAGGTTTAAAATCAAAATTTTCAAGGGACGGATATCTTGGTGGGCCGCACGTTGATCATCCATGACAAAGATATTCTCTGTCCGTAAAATCTCAACAGCTGGCAATTTTTTATCAATTCTAATCGGCATAACCTTCTCCTAACTGTACTCTTTTAGAAATAATTGAATGTGTTTGAAGTCAAATCTCAAACACTTAGTCCTTTTATTATACTGCAAGAAGATATAGTTTTCAATTATAGTTTTTCTCTAACTAGCTATAGTTTGTTTATATAGCAGATGAAGAGAAAACAGCCCCAAGGACTGTTTTTCATTAATAATGCATAAGTACCTTGTAATCGTAATCTCCGATTTTTTCACGGCCTTTAAGCTCATCCAACTCAATCAAGAAAGCACAACCGGCTACAACTCCACCAAGTCTTTCAATCATCTCAATCGTTGCCTTGACAGTTCCACCTGTTGCCAAAAGATCATCTACGATGAGAACACGTTGGCCTGGTTTGATCGCATCAGCATGCATGGTCAAGGTATCAATACCGTACTCTTTTTCATAGTCAGCAGAAATGACTTCACGTGGCAATTTCCCTGGTTTACGAACGGGAGCAAATCCAATCCCCAACTCAAAGGCAACGGGACAGCCGACAATAAATCCACGAGCTTCTGGTCCCACAATCATGTCGATCTTCTTGTCTGTTGCATACTGAACGATTTCACGAACAGCATAACTATAAGCATTACCATCTGCCATCAAAGGGCTGATATCACGGAAGGTGATGCCTTCCTTAGGATAATTTTCAATCGTTGCGATATAATCTTTTAAATTCATCTTTTTCTTTCTTTCAAAGTTTTTTACTCTCTATTATACCATATTTTCTGTGAAAGAAGAAATAGAAGATTTTTATTTGCTAATCCAAGATTTCGTCTTGCTGATTTAAGATTCAAGTTTTAATCCAACCACTGAATATAGGCTGTTTTATCTTCACTATTATAACCAGCTCCCTTATAAAAATTCTGAGTACTGGCATTTTTAGAACCTGTCAGGAGCATCATCTTATAACAATTTCCCTCTTTAGCTATTTGTTTAGCATATTCAAGACAAGCGCTTGCATACCCTTTCCCTCTATCTTCTTCTCGAGTCACCACATTTTCTATCAAAGCATAGGGTCTCACACCTCTTGTCAAATTGGGAATAATGACACAAATACAGGAGGAGACTATTCTTCCTTCCACCTCTTTCACGATAACATGATGGCGCTGGTCAGAAATCATCTCACTCCATACTTGCTGCAAATGAAGACTATCTTCTGGGATATCTTTCTCATGTAAGGACAGGTAGAGATTTAATAACTCAAATAAATCCTCCTGTACAGCTTCTCTCAACAATTTTATTTCCTCCAATCCTTTGTTGATAGATTTGAATAAAAAAACTCTGACCGAAGCCAGAGATTTTAGTTGATTAAAGTGAGTTCACGTCAACCTTGATACCAACACCTTGAGTAGTTGTGATTGTCAAGTTTGTTACGTAAGTTCCTTTAGCTGTAGCTGGTTTTGCTTTTTGGATTGTTTCGTTGAAAGCTTTAAAGTTTTCAACCAATTTTTCAGCTTCAAATGATACTTTACCGATAATTGCTTGAACGTTACCTGCACGGTCAGCACGGTAAGTAATCTTACCACCTTTAGACTCTTCAACTGCTTTAGCAACATCCATTGTTACAGTACCAGTTTTAGGGTTTGGCATCAAGTTACGTGGTCCAAGGACACGTCCAAGACGTCCAACAAGAGCCATCATGTCAGGTGTAGCGATAACTACGTCGAAGTCCAACCAACCGTCGTTGATTTTTGCAACAAGGTCATCTTCACCAACGAAGTCTGCACCAGCAGCTTTTGCTTCTTCAGCTTTTGCACCACGTGCGAAAACAAGAACGCGTGAAGTTTTACCAGTACCGTTTGGCAATACCATTGCGCCACGGATTTGTTGGTCAGCTTTTTTTACGTCGATGTTCAAGTTGTAAGCAACTTCTACAGTTGCGTCAAATTTTGCAAAGTTAGTTTCTTTTGCAAGTGCTACAGCTTCTTCTACACTGTATGCTTTTGTGCTGTCGATTTTCTCAAGAGCAGCACGAAGTTGTTTGCTTTTTTTAGCCATTTTCTATTCTCCTTGTAAGTGGTTCAATCGATTTTCATCTCCCACGTCACTTCTCGAAATGATGAAGTCTTGCGGGTTATATTGGGGGTGTTATTGATTAGTCAACAACAGTGAATCCCATAGAACGAGCAGTACCTTCGATCATACGCATTGCAGACTCAATGTTTGCTGCGTTCAAATCTGGCATCTTAGTTTCTGCAATTTCTTGTACTTGTGCACGAGTAACTGTAGCAACTTTAGTTTTGTTAGGTGTACCTGATCCTTTTTCAACACCTGCAGCTTTTTTCAAAAGAACAGCAGCTGGTGGTGTTTTTGTAACGAAAGTAAATGATTTGTCTTCGTATACTGAGATAACAACTGGAATGATCATCCCAGCTTGGTCAGCTGTACGAGCGTTGAACTCTTTTGTGAATCCCATGATGTTGATACCAGCTTGACCAAGAGCAGGTCCAACTGGTGGAGCTGGTGTAGCTTTACCAGCAGGGATTTGCAATTTTACAAGTTTTTCGACTTTTTTAGCCATTTTTAAATCCTCCTTTGTGGTTTTGGCGGTAATTAAAGATTTTTACCTCCCACAAGTATGCTTTACACATACCTTTCTATTATACACTATTTATCTAAAAATGCAAGAGAAAAATTACTTTTTTAATCGACGTAATCTCCGCCTTCAAAGCCATAGTACTCTTCCAAACTGAGACCACTTGCAGCAATTTCTTTGGCTTCTTTTCCAACGTAGCGGAGATGCCATTCTTCTGCCATGTAGCCAGTCTCTTTTTCCTTGCCTTTGAGATAGCGAACAACAAAGCCATAGTCAGCCGCATGATCCAAGAGCCACTGGGCCGCCTTTTCTTCAGTAACTAAATCTCCATCTGTCCCAATAAGGTCAAATGCAAGACCTGTTTGGTGTTCACTATAACCTGGGCGAGCTGAGTAGCGATCAGCAGCTTCCTTACCATCTTGATTCACATAGTCTTGATAAAGTTTGGTTTGAGTGTCATAACTTCTAAAACCACTGTAATGATCGCTGATTGGGTAGCCAGCTGCTTGCATTGCTGCGATGAGTTTGACCAACTCTGCCTTGGCTGTTGGATTTTCTCCTGGATTATAGTCTTTTGACAGAGGATAGTGCTTATTAGCTATAACGATTTCATCATATTTCCCTTGGATACTATAGTGGTCTCCCTTATTCGCAACTTCTGCTTTTTTCTGACTAGAAGCTGGGGATTTACTGCCTACAGTTCCTTCAGGTTGACTACTTTGCTCCGTCTTTTGAGAACTGTCTTCATTTTTGGTTTTTTCCTGAGAACAAGCTACAAGGGTTACTGCTAGCAAACTAGATAAAATGACATATCTTTTTTTCATTTCTTTCTTCCTCTCTTAGGTCAAATGCTTCTCCAATTCATCAGATAAGGTTTTAATCATCTCTTCCAGCTCTGGCGATTGTACTTGGCATTCTTCTGCCGCCATTTCTTCCCACGGCACCCACCAGACTGGGCCACGGCCATTGAGTCCATGACCCTTCATATCACCCGACCGTCTTGGAAAGAGGTGCCAGTGAGCATGGGCATCTCCATTTCCTAGAAGTTCAATGTTCATCTTTTCAGCTTTAAACGCTTCGGCGACAGCTTCCTGGACCAAACTCATTTCCTCTAGAAAACGAAGCTTTACAGAAGTCTCCATATGGTGGAGTTCTGTGACATGCTCTTTTGATAAAAACAAGGTATAGCCCTTAAAATATTGATGGTCTCCAATGACCACATAGCCTGTTTCTAGTTCTTTGACAAAGTAGGGATTTTCCCCAACTTTGATTCGTTCAATTCTCTGACAAATCAAGCACATTCTAGGATACCGCCTCGCTTTTGAGATAGGCATCGACCATACGCTCAGTCGCTACTACTGAATCAAGGTGGGTGCGCTCATAAGAGTGACTGGACTCGATTCCCGCGCCAAGGAGGGCATGTTTGACCTCTGCACCTGCTGACATAGCTGCTGAAGCGTCCGATCCATAAAATGGATAAATATCGAGCTTAAATGGAATATCTTGCTCTTTCGCCAAAGCTACTAAGTGTTGACGGAAGTCATAGTGATAGGGACCTGAAGCGTCCTTGACACAGATAGACACTGTATACTCATCTGTCTGCTGATCATCGCCCATAGCTCCCATATCTACAGCTAGGTATTCTACTACCTGAGCTGGAATATTGGAGTTTGCACCGTGGCCTACCTCTTCAAAGACTGAAAAAGCAAAATGAGTTGTTACTGGCAACTCAATTCCCTCTTCCTTATAAACACGAAGAAGATTGAGCAAAATCGCTGCGCTGACCTTGTCATCCAAGTGACGTGACTTGATAAAACCAGTATCTGTCACGACAGTTCGCGGGTCAAAACTGATAAAGTCGCCAACCTCGATGCCCAAGGCGTGGGTTTCTTTTTCATTGGTCACTTTTTCGTCCAAACGCACTTCCATATTGTCCTGTGTGCGCTCAGCAGTTCCAGCATCTTTGTATACATGGCAAGAAGTCTGGTGGATGAGGATGGTTCCAGATACCATTTTACCTGTGCTAGCCACATGAACCGTACAGTTTTCTCCCTCAATCATGTTCCAAGGAAAACCACCGATACGATCCAATTTGAGACGGCCATCTGGTTTGACAGCACGGACAATAGCACCCAGCGTATCCACGTGGGCAGTCACATAGCGCTGTTGGTCATCATTTTGACCTTTAATGGTCACATTGACACCACCTTTGGCTGTACGAACTGGCTGGTAGCCAAGTTTCTCTAAAGTATGGACTAGATAATCTGAGATCTCACGAGTAAATCCTGTCGGAGATGCAATAGCAGTAAGTTCTTTGATATAGTTTACAGTTTGATTCATTTCTTCACCTCTTTTGCTACCTATTATAGCACATTTCAGTAGAGAGGAAAAAAGAAAAATCACTCCTGTAGAGTTGACTTACAAAAGTGATTTCTATTTTTTATTCCATTTCAAAAACATCGCTTTCTTGCTTGTTTGGTAAAACCAAGGAAAGCAAAATTCCAATAATAGCTGGCACCAACCATGGTAGAGAGGCAGCTGCAAACGGAAGAGCATTGACGAGATTTGCTAGAAACTCAATCTTAAAGGAACTGCCAAGGACGCTTGCAAGAGCGATTGCTGTAACTACTCCTATTGTTAACTGCATACCTGGTTTTGATAGGGCGACAAACTTATTAACAATCACGATCATCACAATGGCGATGGTGATTGGGTACAAGATTACCAGTACTGGCACTGAATACTTAATGATTGCATCAAGACCAAGATTTGCAATAGCAAATCCAATCAAGGTAAATGCAGTTGCATAGACCTTGTAGCTGATTTGTGGGAAACGTCCGTTAAAGAACTCTGCTGTCGACACAATCAAGCCAACCGTCGTTGTGAAGCAGGTTACAGTTACCATAACAGCAAGGAAGAGTTGAGCTGTTGAACCAAAGATTTCCTGAGTTGCTTGTGACAAGATATAAACACCTGGTGTTCCACCCTTCATCGCTTCTGCTGGTACTGGGAAATGATTTCCAAGGAATCCTAAACCGATGTAGAGAGCGCTGAAAGCAAGAGCTACAACAATACCAACCACCCAAATAGTTGAGATGTATTCTTTCTTACTTGAAAATCCAAGTTGTTTCAAGGTTTGAACAGCGATGACACTGAAGGCCACTGAGGCAAGGGCATCCAAGGTATTATAACCTTCTAGGAATCCTGTACCAAAGGCAGAAGCTTGATAAGCAGCTGACGCAGTTTGAGGACTTGTTCCACCGTATTTAAATGCACCAAGTACAACTAGGATAACGATCAACAAAGCAAAGACTGGCGTTAAAATACGTCCGATTCGATCCAAAATCTTTGAAGGATTGAGTGAAATTAGATAGGCTGCTACAAAGTAAAGCACGGTAAAGATAATCAATCCTAGGCCTTTATTTGCTTCAGACAAGAGGGGACTGATACCGACCTCGTAAGCTGTTGTGGCTGTACGTGGAATGGCAAAGAATGGGCCAATCGATAGATAGAGGACTGCAAGATAAAGCGTCGCAAACCAAGGTGAGATTTTCTTAGAAATCTCGTGAATGTATCCTTTCGGGTTTAGAGTTCCAATAATAAGTGTCAAGACGGCAATACCGACACCTGAAAAGACAAAACCTGCGATGGCAGGAAGAAACTGTTCTCCAGATAGGGCACCTAGAGAAGGTGGAAAAATCAAGTTTCCCGCACCAAAAAATATTCCAAACAGGAGCAAGCCTGTTAGGGCACCTTTTTTAGCCATAAAAATCTCCTTCATATTTCTAAAATACTGACCTAGTATACCATGATTAAGACTCTGAAAAAAGTATCCAAAATTAATCATTGAATGTTTTCAATATTTTTAAAAATAAGAATTATCTAAAAATAAATTTCTCCTACCTAGTCCACACCAAGTAAGAAAAATGTAAAATTTTAAAGATTTTCAAAGGCCATCATGCCACCTTGGACATTGATAACCTTGCATCCATGCTCCTCTAAGAACTGGCAAGCACAAGCTGATCTCATCCCAGATTTACAAATGACATAATGCAACTGGTCCTTGTCCAACTGAACATAAGTATCAGCCAATTGACTAAGCGGAAGATTCTGAACACCTTCTAAATGAAGCATCTCAAACTCTTCTACTTCTCTCACGTCTATGACTGAAAGGGACCCTTTCTGGTAAAGCTGGTAGAATTTGTCAAAAACAATTTCTTTCATCATTTCTTCTTTTTGATGCCTTTAACGCAAAGTTAAAAACTTATAGGTAAATCCAATCGACTCTAAAAATCGGAACAAGTCTTTGCTTTTGATAAAGATGGTCTTTTCATTAGTATTGGGATGGAAAGTCATGATATCCTCCGATACAATGTCCTTATCAAAATAAACTAGAATATCTTTTTCTTCATTATTTAACAAACCAAAAGGTGATACAGTTCCTGCTGATAGGGTCATTTTCTCAGCCAAGGAGTCCAATGAGGCCATTCGAATCCGATCGGCTCCCACTTGAACTTTAAAGTCATCCATATCCAATCGTTTCTTGTCACCCATGATGAGCAGATAGTACTGGGTTTTCTTTCTATTGGTCAAAAACATGGACTTAGTCCGGACTCCTTCCATTCCTTCAATATAGCTATCTGCCTGCTCTGTCGTAAATACAGGTGGGTGCTCCACCACATCAAAGGTAATTCCCAACTCTTGCAACTTATTAGCTACTTGTTGATAAGCATCCATAGTTTTTCTCCTTTATTGATGAATAATCTTTTGTACCAACGCTTTCAAATCTGGCACCACTTCTGACTCAAACCAAGGATTCTTAGCCATCCAGATTTGATTACGAGGAGAAGGGTGAACTAGAGGAAAATATTCTGGCAAATAGTCTTTGTAGTGTTTTACCCGCTCTGCTACCTTGCCACTAACTTTCTCATGAAGATAGTAGGCCTGAGCATATTGTCCAATCAAAAGGGTCAATTCAATATTGGGACATTCCTTGAGGAGTTGGGGATGCCATTTTTCTGCAAAACCAGCTCGAGGCGGTAAATCGCCTGATTTTCCATGTCCTGGGAAATAAAAGTCCATGGGAATAACTGCGAAATAACCTGAATTGTAAAAAGTATCTTCGTCAACACCGAGCCAGTCTCGCAAGCGGTCACCACTTTTATCTTTCCAATAAAGACCTGCCTCCTGAGTCTTTAGACCAGGCGCTTGACCGACGATATTGATACGTGCTGTCTTTGGCGCTGCAAAGAGAGGCTCTATCCCCTGCTCTGTATAGCTTTTATTTTGCGAATCTGCCATAATGGCTTGTTTGATCTTTTCGATTTGAGACATCTAGTTTCCCTCCAAAAAGAAGTCCAAGCATAAAATCTCAGACTTCTATCGTTTTATTTGATTAATTCATAGATAGCTTCAGCATAGATTGCTGCTGCTCGGAAGAGATCGTCCAAGGCGATAAATTCATTGGCTTGGTGCATGGTGTCAATTGAGTCTGGGAACATGGCACCGTAGGCTACACCACGCTCTAACAAACGTCCAAATGTTCCACCACCGATGACTTGCTCATGACCTTGAAGTCCCGTTTGTTTTTCATAGACATTCAACAAGGTTTGCACAAGTGGATCTTCCATCGGTACATAGTGAGGCGTGTGTCCGTGTTCAGAAAGACTAACAGAAGCAACTGGCAAGTTTTCAAGAACTGATTTGATTTGCTCTGGACTTGTTCCTTTTGGATAACGGAAGTTGAGGGCAATAGTATTGTCAGCACTTGCTTCGTCAAAGCGGAAGACACCGGCATTCATAGAAAGGGCACCCATCTTTTCATCCACATGAGCAACCTTAAGATTTTCACCCTCATGGTCGTTCAAAAGAATCTTACCAGCGATGTCGAGGTAGTCTTTAGCAGGTCCCGCAAAGTCAAATTGGCTGAGGAAGAGAGCAAGATAAGTTGCACCATTGACACCTGAAGCAGGCATAGCACCGTGGGCTGATTTACCAATGATCGTCACCTTGTACTGACCGTTTTCTTCTTGAATTTCTCCTCTGAGTTTGTGCTCTGCAACAAAGGCATCTAGTTTTCCTTGCAAGTCAGCCAAATCTCCTGAAACGACTGCTGTTGCTGATTCAGGTACCATGTTTTCACGTAAACCACCTGTAAAACTGTGAAGACGGGCAGCACCAGTATTTTCACCCACAAAGTGAAGATATTCTGTGATGTTTCCTTTTTCACCGTTGATGATAGGGAATTCAGCGTCTGGAGAGAAACCGAAGTCTGGTTTTGCTAGTCCTACATGTTCAAAGTAGTAGTCCATGTCTGCCCAGCCTGATTCTTCGTCTGTTCCGACAATGAAGCGAACTTTCTTAGAAGTTGGAAGGCCCAATTCTTTGATGATTTTCAAACCATAGTAACAAGCTGTTGTAGGACCCTTGTCGTCTGAAGCTCCACGCGCATAAAGGCGACCGTCTTTGATAGTTGGTGTATATGGGTCTGTGTCCCAACCGCTACCAGCTGGCACCACATCCATGTGAGCAAAGATTCCGAGAACTTCTTCTCCTTCACCAAACTCAAAATGTCCTGCGTAGTTATCGACATTTTTAGTTGGATAGCCATCACGGTCTGCGATTTCAAGGAATTTTTTCAAGGCTTTTACCGGACCAGGTCCAAATGGATGCTGCGCATCTGCCTTGCTGTCATCACGTTCAGAGTTGATTTCCAAAAGGCTAAACAAGTCAGCCAAGAGGTCTTCTTTGCGTTTTTCTACTTCTGCTGTAAAATCAATTGCTGTCATTTGTTCTTCTTCCTATCTTTTTTCAATTATTTCATCCACTGGCAAGCGATAGCTTGGTTCTAATTTCTCGTCTGTGTACCCCACTGTAATCAAGAGTTCTGGACGGAAACGGTCTTCGATGTCCAAAACTTCGTTGGCTTTTGATTTGTCAAATCCAAGAATAATATTAGAACCGATTCCTTGGTCTGTCAGAGCGAGAACCAAGTTCATAGCAACCAAACCTGCATTGAGGGCTAGGTAGTCGCTGACCTGTTGCTCACTGTAACGTGCAAACTCGGCAGGCAAATTTTTCATAAAGTATTGAAGTTGCTCTTCAGAAAAATTATTAGCACCGCCAACGCGGGCAATCTTGCGAGCGCGTTTGGCTAGGTCTGTATCTGTAAATAGGGCAATGGTTACAGGCGCTGATGATACCTGCTCAAAGTTCGAACCATAAGCCAATTTTGCCAATTCAGCATTTTTCTCACGAACGACCACAAATTTCCAAGGTTGGCTGTTGTGGGCACTTGGGGCCAAGGTTGCGATTTCGATAGCCGTACGCACATCTTTGGGATCCACCGGCTTATCAGTGAAATGCTTGGTCGCATGACGTTTTTTATTTAATTCAAGAAATTTCATAATCGATTTCCTTTTCTAATTCTACTGCTTCCATTCTACCATATTTTGAAAGAGCTTGCAGGGATTTTTCATAGAGTTAGTACTTCTTTCAAACTCTCTGCTATTAATTTGGAGCTATTTAAGTAGGTATCACTTTAGATTTGAAGCAATCAAAAAGCAGGTGATCGAACACCTACTTTCTTATATTATTGACCAGATGTGTATGGAGCAATTGCTTTATAAGCCGCTTCCAGCGCTTTCTTCATTGTGTCACGTCCAGTTTTCAACTGTTGAACAAATAGGGTACGAGTTTGTTCTGGCACTACTGTATCATCAGAACCAATACTTGAAAGGCTTTCGTTAAATGACTCTCTTACAGTCTCCATAGACTTAAGCGCTGGTTCAACTTGGGCGTTATATGCTTCTTTTCCACTCTCTGGAATTTTCTCCCCAATTTCAACTGCATGCTTTTTATAATTGTCGACTAATTTGCCAAAGACTTTCTTCACATCTCCAACAGTTTTAGCATTGTCAATTTCTTCATCAGTGATTAAAACAACCTCATTATTTTCTGTCTTTGAACTAGACGTTGTTGATGAAGTCTCTGAAGAAGAAGTTTGTTCTACAGAGCTTGAAGTCTTAGTCGAAGAATCAGACGTTGTTTTCCCTGAACATGCTGCTAAAACAACAACAGATAAAAGAGCCATACTGGCTGTAATAATTTTCTTCATAATGTTCTCCTTTTTATTAAGAATTAAGTTCATTGTATAACAAAATAATTTCAATGTCAAACTTTAGCTAAGCCATCTTTTCTTCCTTATTGTCTGACTCTTTTCTAAACAATTCGACTACCAACCTCACTTCAAATTAAGGGCGTCCATTTTATTTCTAACTTTGCAGAGAATCAAAATACTCCTTTACATCCTCTACATACCCATGCTTTTCGATTAAACTAGCCAAAAGTTCCAAATTGTACCCCCGATAGTTATCTTCTCTGCGTAGTTCTTCATACATTTCGATAAAGGGAAGCCCCTTGGACTTGGCCAATTCTAACTCCGTTTCATAGTCATAAGCGACTTTGCGGAATTGGATATTGACCAATTCCCCATCTTCAACTTCAATTACAGCATACTGGGCACGGTGATTTTTTAACGCCTTCCAGTCAAAATAGGGCATGCCAATCGAACCAGGGTTGATAATTTGTTGCCCTTGACTACCATAACGAAGCAACTGCTTGTGAACATGACCATAGACAGCCACGTCCGTTTCCTCATCTAGGAGTTGGTCAAATTTCTCTGTATCATTGTCAACCAGCAAGTCTCCTCCATAGTTCTTATCAGGCAAATTATGAGAAAGAGAAAAGTGCAGTCCGTCAACATCTTTCTTTTCTAGCAAAGGTAAGCTTCGTAGCCAGACAATCGTTTCAGGATCCATTCGCTCCATCAAATACTGGGTCATACGCAAGAGCTGAACTTCCTGTGGATCTTCTAAGCCATATTGCCCATCTAAAGCCTCAAGTACACA